>CAVRHE010000006.1:0-17453 GCA_963720925.1 uncultured Acidobacteriota bacterium | reverse complement strand
GTCATATTGCTACTGAGCGAAGCTCGACGAACGCCGACCCTCCGAGTACCCATCGTTGATGGACCAGCGCCCGACCGATGGGGGACGACGCGTACAGGTCCGAGATGTCGGAGCGACCCCGACAAGGTCGGAGGTTTGAGGAAACTGGACTGTTGCGTTCTCAGTCAGGATCTCTGAAGGTGACGACCCGCTGGTGAGCAAGGAGTAAAACTGGTCGAGGGTTCGCTCATGCCGCTGCTGAGCACCCGGAGAGCCTGACGACTCCTGGATGCCAGACTCCACGTTTGGCATCGGCGTAGACCACCGATCACGCCACGCCGCCAGGATGTCTGTTGGGCAGTACCAGATGGTCTCCTTCGATATCCGATCGCCGATCGTCTCGCAGACGGCGACGCCTAGCCACGTCGAGTCGGCATAGGTAAGAGTGACTTCGGCGAACCATGTGTCACCGCCACCGGAGATCCTCACCCAGCGACCCATGGATCCGGGCAGAACCGAGTTCAGGTACAACCACTCCGTGCCATGGCCTTCAGCGTTCCTCAGCTGATGCCCGGGATAGCCGGGATAGTTGAGATTGATCTCCACGTCCGATTGATGATTCGGGATTCGCTCGCCGGTCTGGGGCCAGTCGGCGTACCAGGTTTCATGCCGCAACTCTCCCAGTCGATCCGGGTCGTAGGGATCTTGTGCTCGGATGTAGCCCTCGATCAGTTGACGGTCGTCCAGAATCTCGCCTCCGAGAGAAAGGTAGCGGCGAGGACCCAACCCGGGCTTCACGGGGCGGGATAGATTCGGGCGAGTGAACCATGAGACATTGCTGGTCGATCGGATAATCCCATGGGCGGCCGCCCGTGATGACGTCCGAGGGCTGGCTGAGCTCGGGTCCAGGACCTCGGCGGTCCCGGCAGACGAGTGGGCTGACATGGACCTCATGCTCCTGGTCCGCGACCCAATCCTCTTCCACGACTCCGACGACTGGATTCATGAGATCGGGCCGGCGTGGCTGAGCCTGAAACACCCGGGCCATTTGGGGATCTGCCGGTCCGCCAGGTCCTGTTCGAGGGGGCTCTCGATTTTGACATCGTCGCCCTCGCGGCCGGAACTCTGGGAGCGAGGCTGGAGGACCCCTCGGTCGCTTTCGCACTTGGTGGAGGGTTCCAGGGCGGATTTCGGGCATTGGTCGACAAGGACAACGAGATCGCCAACCTCGAGCTGCCGCATCCCCCTTCGCCTTCCGGCGCCTCGGACATCACCGCGGACGACTTTGACTTTGTCGTCAACGATTTCCTCTTCCAGGTCGTGTGGGCATCGAAGCATCTCCGTCGTGGCGAACTGTGGGCGGCCAAAGACGATGTCGACGGGTACATGAAGGCCGATCTGGCTCAAGTCATCGAATGGCACGCCATCGTCATGAGACCCAGCACCAACACCAGGAGCGGAGGCCGATACTTGGAACGCTGGGCCGACCCACTGATCGTGGAGCGGCTGGCAGACACGTTTGCGGCATACGAGGCCCCGGCCATAGCCCGGGCCCTGATCGCGATGATCCAACTCTTCAAGGATGTGGCCTCAGAAACGGCTGCGGCTCTCGGATTCAGCTACCCAGAGGAGTCCCACGCCGTGGTGTACCGCTGGGCCATCGAGACCCTCTCTCCGCTGGCGCAGGACCTGGGTGCGCCAGCTGAATCAAGTGGCCCCGTCACAAGACTGAGCAACTGAAGGCCCCAACCAAGATCACGGGTCCCATGCTCGCTTGACGACGCACGCCGACGGCTGGGCCACGGCGTAGAGTGCCGGTCGAGCGTGCCGAGGTGGAGATGACACATTCGATCCGCGTGGCGATCGTGCAACGGCCGCCAGTCACCCTTGACCGCACCGCCACCATGAAGCGCGTCATCGAGGGGATCGACGAGGCGGCCAGGGATGGGGCACGGCTCGTGGTGTTCCCGGAGACCTACCTGCCAGGCTACCCCGAGTACATCTGGCGGTTGCGCCCCGGGGACTCACACGACTACCACCTCTCCCGCCAGATCCACGCTCGTTTGCTGGAGAATGCTGTGGATCTCGACGCCGACGATCTCGCTCCGGTCAGGGAGGCGGCCGAGGGCCACGGGATGGTCGTGATGCTTGGGGTCCACGAACTCGACGGCCGCTTCAGCCGAGCGACCTTGTACAACACTCTGGTCACCATTGGCCCCGACGGGAGCGTGCTCAACCGGCATCGCAAGCTGGTCCCCACCAACCCCGAGCGGATGGTTTGGGCCCAGGGTGACGCCACCGGGTTGCGGGTGACCAGCACTCCGCTGGGTCGGATCGGAGGCCTCATCTGCTGGGAGAACTACATGCCGCTGGCCCGGTTCGCGCTATATGCGCAGGGGATCGACATCTATGTCGCCCCCACCTGGGATGAGGGTGACACCTGGTTGGCGTCGCTCCGGCACATCGCCAAGGAGGGTCGCTGCTGGGTGCTCGGAGCAGGATGTGCCGTCCGGGCCGCTGAGATACCCGACGATTTCCCCGACCGCGATCGTCTCTATCCCGATCCAGACGAGTGGCTCAATTCGGGCGACTCGGTGGTGATCGACCCGGCGGGTCGGGTCGTGGCCGGCCCCCTTCATGGCGAGCACGGCATCCTCACAGCCGACATCGACGTAGCCGAGGCCAAAGCCGCCCACTACACGCTCGATCCCGCCGGCCATTACAACCGGCCCGACGTGTTCCAATTGACCGTCGACAGGACCGCCCGACCTCAGGTCGAGTTCGACGATCCCGAACCCACCGCGATGAACTTCACAGGCCAACAGTCGCCCGAGTAGCCAAGACCTTCTTCAATCGCCTGCCGATATACGACAGGTCAGATCGCCGGACCATCTCGAATCACACCGCGCACCTTGTCGAGCGAGATCCCTGGCTCCAATTCGGTCATCCACCATGTGGCGCCGGCCTCGGCGTATGGAGCAACATCGCTGCCGGGGCGAAGCTCGACGGCGATGTCGAAGGGCGCCGCATTTTGGCCGCGCAGGTCGTGGACTGTCGCCACGGCTTGAGCGAACTCATCCACGTTTTCGAGGTTGACCGGGAAGAAGCCATCGCAGCGGGCGGCTCGCCTAAGCGGCTTGACGTTGCCCGGGAAGGCGGCGGCCCATATCGGTATTCGCGGCCTCTGAACCGGCCGAGGCAGGAACTGAACATCGTCAACCAAGAAATGCTTGCCGCGATGGTTCACCGACTCCCCGGACCAGGCCTCCAGAAGTATCTCCAGTGCCTCGTCGAGCATTTCACCTCGCAGTCGATCGTCGACCTCCTCCCCCGTCTTGGAGAACTCCCCGGCGAACTGGTCCCCGCCGAGCCCCACGCCCAGGATGAGGCGGCCACTGCTCAGCCGGTCCAGCGTCGCGGTTTCCCTTGCGACCTTGGTCGGGCGGCGACGCGCAAGCGGGGTGACCATTGGACCCAGCATGACCTTTTCGGTGGCGCCTGCGATCGCCGCCAAGGTGATCCACGGATCGCCTACTTGCTTGATCGGCTCACGCCAGAGGAGCTGGTCCCACACAAAGACTCCGTGCCAACCATGTTCCTCCGCATCGGAGGCGAGACGGGCTATCACACGAGGGTCGGCAAGGTCCTCGAAAAGCGGCAGCCACAAACCAGAGCGCACGGTGTTACGAAAGGAAACCATCGAGTCGATCGGCAGATGAGTTATTTGGATTGCTGACCAGATTGCACTTGGGCATGAGGCCCTCCGTGCCATGAGGGTAGGCAAGGTCGACCTCTGGGTTGGGATGTGGGCCGTGGATGCCGAGACAGAACCGCCAATTTCACCGCTGCTTGGGAGACCGGTGCCTTTCGAATCGCACTGACCGCCGCAACGACCTGCACGCCAACCAGCAACACGACTCCGAGCATCCACCAGCTCCCCGCGTCCGTCGCCACAGACCATGACAGGAGTCCAGCCCCTGCCAGAGCCACGAACATCAACCACCCTGGCCTCCGGATCACGGACCTGGACCCGAAGAGGGGGATCAGGAATGCGAGCCAACCGATCAGGATCACAACGATCCCGACGAGATCCTGGGCGGAGGGACCATGACCCTCGCTGAACGAGAAGACCCTCCCTCCTTCGTCCGGCGCCAGCACAATCAACACGCCGACAAGGGACAGCGCCATCCAGGCGATCAGTCCGTGACTCACCCCCCACTGCATGACGTCAAGCTATCTGGCGGCCCACCCAGGGCCCAATATGGCTCGGCCGTCGCCAAACGATGATGTTCCGCCGAGCGACGCCGGTGCCTGCCGAGCATCGAATTGGCTTACCCTCAGGAGCGTCGTTTGAGCACCGAAGCCCGGATGGGCTCACGTACCACGAATTCACCGCCTCCGGTAGCCAGCAACCGCTTGGCCGTGGCGATCACCTCCGCCGAAACCACACCGCTGTATCCCTCTCGGGCCTGGTACTCCAGCCACTCCTCAGCGCTCGGAAAGTGGGCCAGCAGGTCGAAGAACCTTCGGCGCTCGGTTACGTACCAATCGTCCCCTTCGACTTCGTCCAGTCGGGCACGAGCTGGAGGATTTCCCTGATGTCGTCCTCCTGGTCGACCTGGCCGAGACGTGCAACCCGTCCTCCCCTCCACACCTCCACCCCAGCCCGCTCCGGCTCTGGATGAAGATCGAGAAGGACCCCTTCCGATCGAAGCGAGCGATGGATCCGTCTCAGGGCGTGGACCACGCCCTCCAGATCGATGCATCACAAAGAGTGGGCGAGGATGGCCACGTCGAAGGCGTCGGGGGAAAGCTCCGCCTGGCCGATATCCGCCACGACAAAACTCGTCTTGGAGCGGAGCGAATCAGGATTGGACAGCCTGGCTCGCTCGATCTTCTCCCCGTTCATGTCCATGGCGAGCACTGTGGCAGCCTCTTCCGCGTACCGCCAGGTCAGACGCCCATCCCCGCACCCCACCTCGAGCACATCGGCACCCGAGAAATCCACCAACTCGTGGATAACGGTGGTCTCCGTACCTTCCGGATCGATCGATGAGCTCACTGCTCCTCCCACTCACGAACTTGGTGGCGATCATATTGCTAGGTGAGGGCCGGGCGATTGAGCACCGGAATAGCCATTTTGCATCCGCTCTACTCCGAGGGCATTCAAACGGGCATGGCTCTCGACTCATGGAGGCGTGAGCGACGCACAGCGACGAAGACATCAGTCGCCGGTTTCGCTTGGCGGTAGTACGGGAAAAGGAAGCGGAACGGAGTCTCCGAGTCCCCTCATTGCTCCGCTCCAAGGTGAATCCCCCCGGACCATCACCGGGGGGATTCTGTTATCGCTCACTGATGGTTTGCGACTCAGGTGTTGCGGACCACAACCTTCAGCGCCCCCGTGTCGGAGGCCCGGCTGAAGACGTCGTACGCGGCGTCGAACTCGTCGATCCCGAAATGGTGGGTGACGAGAGGCGACGGGTCGATCAGTCCGCCCTGGATGAGGCGGAGCAGCGTGGGAGTCGAGTAGGTGTCCACCAACCCGGTGGTGATGGTCACATCCTTGATCCACAGCTCTTCGAGGTGAAGTGTTGCCGGCTCGCCGTGCACGCCGATGTTGGCTACCCGGCCACCAGGTCGGATCAACGACGCGGCCAACTCGAATGTAGAGGGCACTCCTACCGCCTCGATGGCCACATCGGCTCCGAGGCCGTCGGTCAAGCCCAGTATCGACTCCTTCGGATCGACGTGCCGTTGTTGATCGTGATATCGGCACCGAACCGCTTGGCAGCGTCCAGCCGATTGTCCGCCAGGTCGATGGCGATCACGTGGGACGGGCTGAACAATCGTGCGCCGAGAATCGCCGCGAGACCGATTGGGCCGGCTCCGACGACTGCGACCACGTCACCGGGCTCGACATGTCCGCCGAGCACGCCGACCTCGTATCCCGTAGGAAGGATGTCGGCGAGCATGAGCAGCTGCTCATCCGGGACACCCGCCGGCGCCTTATAGGTCGACGTGTCCGCGAACGGCACTCTCACGTACTCGGCCTGGGTGCCGTCGATCAAGTGGCCGAGGATCCAGCCACCTCCACCGAGGCATTGCCCGTACCGGGCTTCCCGGCAGAAGCGACATGAGCCACAAGACGTGATGCACGAAACCAACACCCTGTCCCCCGGCTTGATGGTCTTGACACCGGGCCCCACCTCCACGACGGTTCCCACCGCTTCGTGGCCGAGAATCCTCCCGTCTGTCACCGCCGGCACGTCACCCTTGAGGATGTGGAGGTCGGTCCCGCAGATGGTCACCGAATCGACCAGGACGATGGCGTCCGTGTCGTCCACGATCACAGGCTCGGGCACATCCTCCCAGGCCTGGTTGCCAGGTCCGTGATAGACCATGGCTTTCATGATGTCTCCTTTCTGAAGACCTGATCACCAGCCAACCTGCTTGAGAGACGTCAGAACAGGGCACAAAGCCCCGGTCTCGTGGGACGACTGCTCAGATTGGTAGGCCTCGAATGAAGCGGTCATCGCTGTAGGCGCAAGGGCATGTCACACACGAAGAAGTCTTGCGCCTCTGGGAGCGGATCCCACTGGCTACCAGCTCCGTCAAATGCTCAAATGCCGACCTGCTTGTGGGCGATGATCTGGATGAGGTTGCCGCACGTGTCGTCAAAGACCGCAACTACCGCTTGGCCGATGTCGGTCGGCGGCTGAGTAAACGAGACGCCTCTCGCCGTCAGCCGATCGTATTCGGCTTCTACGTCATCGACCGCGAACTGAGCCAGAGGGATGCCGTCCCCGACGAGTGCGTCTCGGTAAGGCTTCACAGCCGGGTGATCGGCGGGCTCCAGAAGAAGCTCGGGCCCGTCCGGGGCGTCGGGCGAGACCACGGTGATCCAGAAGTCCTCGCCGATGGGAAGGTTGTGGCGGGTGGTGAAGCCGAGCACTTCGGTGTAGAACGCCAGCGCTGCTTGTTGGTCGTCCACATAGACATTGGTCAGGTTGATCCTCATCGTGCGTCCTTTCGCTTTGGGTCGACGGGCCATCGCTCGGCGATGGCGGCGAGCGGTGCGCTGTTGAAGTAGTGGAACTTGGAACGGCCCCGGCGCTCGGTCATCACCAGGCCCGCGTCCTCGAGCACAGTGAGGTGCTGCGAGATCGCTTGCCGGGTGGAACCGAGGCCGTGCCGCGTCGTGAGCAAAGTGCAGATCTCAAACAGGGTCTGCCCGTCTCTGGCTGCAAGCTCGTCGAGGATGAGACGTCTGGTCTCGTCGTCGAGAGCCCTGAATAGATCGGCCACGCTTCTCACTATAGGCAAGTGACTACTTGCCTATCAAGGCTGAGCGAGATCAGGGCCCGGTAGTCGCCTCTCCGGTGTCTGGCACCAAGCCCTTGATGTCGTCGTAGCCCACGTCGGCGGGTTTGGCCGTCGGGGCATAAGTCAGCCAGATCACGCCAGTCGGGAATGCCTCGGACCGGATCAGTTTCAGGTGGTACGGGGTGTCACCGTCATCGAAAAGATGCCTGCCGTTGCGTGCGGCCACCGGGTGCACCAATAGGCTGAGCTCATCGACCAGGCCGGCGGCCAAGAGTTGCTGGACGATCGAGATCGAGCCGGGGATGAGGATACGGCCCACCGAGGGGTCGGCCTTGAGAGCCGCCACCGTCTCGACCAGGTCGCCGTCCAACACCTCCGAATTCCGCCACGTGAACTCGAGAGGCTGGCGGGATACAACGATTTTTCGCAAGTCCCCAAGCGACTTGGCGAATGGAGCATCGACCTCACCGGCGGTCTCTCTCTCGGGCCAGGCACCTGCGAAGCTGTCGTAGGTGACCCGACCAATCAGCAAGACGTCGACCGCGTCATAGTCGTGGTCGACGGCCCGGCCCATGTTGTCGTCGAAGTAAGGGAAGTGCCAGGACTCGTCTATCTCGGCGACTCCGTCGAGGCTGATGAACAGGGTGGACACGACAGTTCCCATCTCAGACATAGAACCTATCGAACTGAGGGCACTGAGGCAGGGCCGAGCGCATCGGAAACTGAGCACGGCCACAGGAGTCCTTTGTTCGAAGACCTGAAGCCTTCCCGACATCGAGAGACTGATGTAACCGCCCTGACCGAGGGGAGGTCAGGCAGGCACGACTGCGATCGCGTCCATCTCGACGAGGAAGTCGGGATGGGCGAGGCCCTTGACGACGGCGGCCGTGATAACCGGAGGATTGGGTCGGTCGCCCCACACTCGCTGGAACGCCGCGTAGCCGGAGGCGAAGTCCTGACCGTCGACGACGAAGACGTTCCACTTCACGACGTGTTCCGGCCCCGCATTGGCCGCCGCCAGCGCCGTACGCAGGTTGCGCAAGACCTGCTCGGTCTGTGCCTCGATGTCGCCGATGCCAACGATATTTCCTTCGGTGTCGACCGCGTCCTGGCCGCCGATGTAGATCGTCCGGACATTCCCCGAGACCACCGCGACGTTGCTGAACGCCGGATTCCGCGAAAGCCCATCTGGATTGAGGAACTCCACGCGACCGTCCGCTTCCGATGCCTTTTCGATCATTCGTCCTTCTCCTTCCTGCGGCGGCGATGTGCCGCCACCTTGGCGCGATTGCCGCAGCGGTCCATGGAGCACCAGCGCCGGCGTCCGGACCGCGATGTGTCGACGAACAGCAACGAGCAGCGCGATCCCTCACACCGCTTGAGTCGTGTAGCCCGTGGCCCGCCGAGAACGTCGATGGCGTCCCGCGCGACAGACGACAGGAGACTTCGCACGCCCTGGACGCCCACCCAGGTCCGGTTTGGACCGGGCAGCAAGCGCGGGACCAGGCACGGCCTTGCCGCCAGCTCGTTCAGGAACTCGCGGTCCGCCCTCCGGGATGGGCCGGCGATCGATGAGGGCGTCGGCCCCGCTCCAGATCGCCGCCTGTAGCCAGACGGCTAGCTCGAGGTCATTGTCAGTCGCCTGCAAACCAGCCGCGCCCACAACGTCCGCAGCCCAGCGCTCGAGATCGGAGGGCCGCCTGAGCGTCTGGAACAGGGCCAGCGGCCCTTCGTATGTTCCCGGCCCGGTCACGGCAAAGGCCAGGGCGAGGCTTCCCGGCTCGAACGTGAAGACCTGTCCGTCGGGGTGGTGCAGCTCGAGCGCTCCGACGTCGATCATCGTAACCATACTAACAGGTTACAGACTGACCAGCAATCAGGGGTCGTCCCGTTTTCTTGCCCAGTTCGGGGCTTCAGTTATGGACGGACCGTGAATCCCAATGTTGGGGCGTGTTGTAGGAACTCACGGTCCGGTCCCTTTCTCAGTGGGGGCAAGCAAAGAGGGCTGCAGGCCCCACAACATCCACACTGGCCGGGCCAGGTTTCGTCGAAGTGTCACGAACAATGCCGCTTGGGAATCGTTTGACGGCGAAGTGCTAATCGTCCTAGCGTCCCACGTCCGATGGAGAGATCAGGGGCCGATCTAATTCCGCTTGACCCATTCGCCACGCTCCCACCACTAGAACGACGCCGGCTGGCGCAGGTGCTCAGCGAGGCGATTGTGCGAACGTCACCGGACGACGAGTCGTATGGGCTGTCGCTCATCCTTCTAGACCAGCTGATCCGAAGCCACCGAGCCAGTCCGGGCTACTAGAAGACTTCCTGACCTCAGCAAGGGGAGGCGAGTACCCAATGCGCCTCCGGCACCCCCAGCCGGAGGCGCTCTCGCGCACCGCTGCGTTTCAAGATGTGGGTGAACCGCTCCGACAGCACCTCGGTCGCCCACCGTTCCAATGAGGGCGACCGAGGCGTGAAGTGCCTAGTTCGTCAGCGCTTGAAGTGGGCGCCGAGTCTCTCTCCTTGGGCGGCAATCGTCTGGTCCGAAGCCTGACCGGTGCCGCTGACCGAGCCGGTCGACATCGCGTAGAGCAGCACCGCATGGGCCACCGCGTCGGACATCTCCTCCAGCGCCGTCGTGTTGACGTTGCTGATGGTCCCGTTGTATTCGAGTGCGCCGTCATAGGCGTCGTTCAGGGCTTGGTACAGCCCGGCGTCGGCACCGTCTCCGATCGGGTCGAGGCTGTCGCACGCCTGGTGGTAGCACGGGTCGTAGGCCACGACCTCCTCGTCGAACGTCGCCAAACCACCGTAGAGGGCCACCTGAGCGTCGGTCTTGTTGTCCTCGGCCCCGGTGAACAGCCCACCGGCCGGGATCCCGGCGGTGATGAACGCGTCGTAGTCCGACCGTCCGTCAAAGGCTGTCGGTTCGGAAGCCAGATCCTGCGAGGCGAAGTATTCCTCGAATACCCCTTCGATAGCGCCACTGCCGGTCGGGCCCTTGATCCCGAACGCCGAGCCGTCCCCGTCGTACACGAATCGGGCGTAGTTCGGCGAGGCGATCATGTCGAAGTTCAGGTACAGCTCGATGTCCTTTGCCTCGGACTTGGTCAGGCTGTCGACGTAGAACTGCGAGCCGACCAGGCCGGACTCCTCCGCACCCCACCAGGCGAAGCGGATGGTGTTGCGCGGCTCGACACCGAGGTCCGCGATCTGCAACGCGAGCTCCAGCAGCGTCCCCGAGCCCGAACCGTTGTCCTGGATGCCCGGACCAGTCAGGGACAGAATCGAGGTGTGCACCGGCCATGACGACCCGGTCGTCGCGGCCGGTGGGCGTCTCGGCGATCAGGTTCTGGGTGGGCACGTCCAGTTCGATGAGCGTTTCGGTGACGAGGTGGATTACGACCTCACCCGCCGCGAGCAGCGCGGCGAGCTCGTTACCGATCTCGAACGAGGTGCCGATGACCGGCAGGTCGTCGGAGAACGTGTCGGTCAGTGTGGCGGCCAGGGTTTCCGTCCGGCCCTCCTGGCCTTCGTTGAAGATGATCACGCCGATCGCCCCGGCCTCGAAGGCATTGTGCGCCTTGACCGAGAAGTCGCAGGTACCGCGCTGAACCAGCGCGATGTTGCCCGCGACGAAGTCGGCGAAGTCCTCAGGCTCGCATCCGCTGTTCGAGGAGCTGGCCTCCGCCCCCGGCGGCAACACGAGGTCGACCGCCTGCAGCGGCGCCGTTACATCGCCACTGCCCGAGTAGTCCGCAGTGAT
Source organism: uncultured Acidobacteriota bacterium (assembly GCA_963720925.1). GTDB lineage: Bacteria > Actinomycetota > Acidimicrobiia > Spongiisociales > ZC4RG35 > JARDZU01. Next base: position 6,388 of record CAVRHE010000006.1, on the reverse strand, counting down.
GAAGTCTTCGTTGGGTACGTACGTCACTTGCGTTCGGCGACACCTGTTCGAACACGGGCTCGGAAAGCTCACGGAACGAGTTGAACAGGAAGTTCTGCCGGGTCACCTCGTAGCCGGCCGCGACGAGCGTGTCCTCGATGTATTCGATCGACGCGTCGTAACCGGGTGTGCCGCTCGCTCGCGTGCCGCCGTTGTTGTCGGCGATCTTCTGCAGCTCGGCGAGGTGGCCCATGATCGCGTCGGCAGTCACCGCCTCCCGCAATTCGCTCGTATCTGTCGGCACAGCTGCGTTTGCAGTGACAACCGAGCCAAGAAGCATCGTCGTCACTGTGGCGGCCGCTATGGCGACCCTTAGACGTGGTTTACGCACCATCGCCCTCCTTGCTCATGACGGCCACCGAGCAGGGCGGGCCGCCGGACCAGCGGTTAACGGGCCCTATTTGCCCGTTGAGGGCGGAGGCTAAACACAGTGCCTCCGATGAAGGCTCGCTGTTGCCCCCGCTCCGGCCTGGAGCCTGGGAGTAGGGTCATGCAGTGGCCTCGACCCGCTGGAATTCCCTGCTGCTTGCTGTCCTGGTCGGGACCGCAGCCTGCGCCACGTCGGGGGACGCCACGCCGACCGCGACAGCTCCCCTCGCGAGCACCGCGTCCACCGAGACCACCATGGAGTTGCCGACGTCGTCAGTGTCAGTCCCGGCTGACACTGTGGCTTCCACGGCGCCTCCCCCGGTTGAAACATTCACTGGGTGGCTGATGTTCTCACGCTTCGACGAGGCGACACATACCTTCATCAGCACTCATCTCATCCGACCTGATGGCAGCGGCGAAACCGAACTGCAACTCCCGGGACCAGAGGGCGGGGGACGCTGGTCGCGGGACGGCAGCCAAATCGCGGTGATGACGGTTCTGGGCGATGGACGGATCGGCACGGCCATCATCCGACCCGACGGGACCGTGGATCGGATCCTCGAGACACCTGACGAGACCCTGAACGCCGTTTGCACTGTCTGGTCACCCGACGACAGTCGTCTCGCTTGCGAAGCCTGGGACGATACCGACCCGTCGCGCAGCGGCATCTACACAGTGCAGGCGTCCGACGGAAGCGGTCTCACCCGACTCACTACCGCCCCCGAAGGGTTCAATGATCTGCCCGGGGACTTTTCCCCCGACGGTTCCCAGCTCGTCTTCAAGCGCACAACTGATGAGGCCTCAGCTCCGCTCATGACACTTGACTTGGTCGTCGGTGGTGACCCGGTGCCCCTCTCCGACCAGGCCTTCGAGGACGCTGGACGTTTCTCAGTGGACGGCGCTTCGGTACTGACTTCGTCGGGTGGCGACATCATCCTCGTCGATCTGGACGGCAACGTGCTCGAGACGATCCAGGAGCCGAGCGCTTTCCTTTTCGGTCCGGTCTGGTCACCAGACGGTGAGTGGATAGCGTTCTCTCGCGGCACGTCTGGGCCATTCGCCGACGTCTTCATCAGCCGGGTCGACGGAGCCGACCGATGGCAGGTCACGGAAACCCCAGCCAACGAGATCGCAGTCGATTGGGGCGCTGAGCCCGACCGAATAGGTTGTGGGCCTGTCCCTCAGGGAACGGGGATCTCGGAAGGCGTTTCGAGGGCGTGACCTTCCACCGAGATCTTCGGGAGAATACGGTCGAGCCACTTCGGCAACCACCAGTTCGCATTGCCGAGTAGTTCCATGGTCGCGGGGACGAGGAGCATCCGGACGATCGTGGCGTCCACCAGCACGGCGCTGGCTAGGCCCACTCCGAATAGCTTGACAATCCGATCGGTCTCGCCAATGAAGCTGCCGAAAACGACCACCATGATGGCGGCAGCCGCGCTGATGACTCTCGCTGTCAGAGCCAGCCCATCGGCGACCGAGCCCCTGCTGTCGCCGGTTCGCACGAACTCCTCGCGGATCCTCGAGAGGAGGAAGACCTCGTAGTCCATGGACAGACCAAAGACGATGGCGAACATCATCATCGGTACGAAGGGCTCGATCGGCGCGGGCTCGATGCCGAGCAGGTCGCCCCCCCATCCCCACTGGAAGATGGCGGTCACGATCCCGAACGCCGCAGCGAGGGAGAGCAGGTTCATGATCACCGCTTTGAGTGGAACTAGAAGTGATCGGAAGACGAGCATCAGCAACAAGAAGGACAACGTCAACACGACGCCGATGAAAACTGGGAGTCGTGCCGAGAGGTACTCGGAGAAGTCGACCGATGCCGCTACCCCACCGGAAACGGCTACGTCGAGTTCAGTGCCATCCGTGGCCTCGGGAAGAAGGTCCTCGCGGAGCCGCAAGACAAGTTCGGTGGTCGCCTCGTCCTGTGGGGCAGTCGTCGGGAACAACCGCCACAAGACGGCCGTCGGCGCCTCCGAGATCGTTGGGGATGCCGGGCGTTACGAAGGCCACCCCGGAGTCGGCACCGAGCGCTTGGGTGACGGCCTCGATTTCGGCCGGGTCGGTGCCCTCGGGGATCTCCGCGGCGAGCAACAGTGGGCCGTTGAACCCGGGGCCGAAACCGGCCGCCAGCAGATCGTACGCCTGGCGAGTTGTCGACTCTTCCGGATAGTTGCCCTCGTCGGAGAAAGCGAGCCGCTGATCGAGATACGGGTACGCCAGTATCAACAGAATCACGACGCCGGCGATCGCAGATAGCCAGGGCCGGTGCTGGATGAAGCGGCTCCATCGATAGGGCACCGTCTCCTGAATCGGACGCGGTGCCCGGCGAGGCACCTCGCGCCGCAGGGGGGAGATGGCGAAGCTGGCCACGATGACAACAGCGGCGAGGGACAGCCCGACGACGGCGAGCGGCTGGAACGCAATCGCCACTCCGACCAGCCCAACGGCCAGGAGGAGGGCAGCGATGAGGCCGCGCCACCTCGTGACCTCGATGCGCGCTCCGGCGAAGCCGATCAGGGCGGGGAGCAAAGTGAGCGAAGCGATAGCTGTGACTGCGACCACTGTGGCGCAGGCCATGGCGATCCCGGTCACGAATGCCAGGTTCATCAGCACCATTCCGAGCAACGAGATGACAACCGTCGTCGCGGCGAAGGTCACGGCTCGGCCGGCGGTATCCATAGCCACAACCGCTGCCTCTTCGATAGAGGCTCCAGCGTGCATGTTCTCTCGGTACCGCGTCACGATGAACAGTGCGTAGTCGATCCCGACACCGAGACCGAGCATGATGGCAACGGTGGTGGCGAAGTCGGGAATGGACAGGACGTTGCTGAGGATGCCGACGAGGGACACCCCGAGTCCGATGCCGGCCAGAGCGATCCCGATCGGCAGGCCCATGGCAAGCACCGACCCGAAGGCGAGGATCAAGACGATGATGGCGAAGGCAATCCCGAGCAGCTCCGAGCTGGGCACCTCGAATGTGGCGAAGATCTGTCCACCGATCTCGATCTGAAGGCCCTCGATTTCAGGCATCATTTCCTGCAGTTCGGTGCTGATCGCCGAGGCTTCCTCGAGAGTGGTATCCCGCGAGATCCCGATCTGGGCGTAAGCGATCAGACCGGCTTCAGGTCCTTGCGACGCGACCTGCTGCGCTCCTTCGGGCGAGTAGGGGCTGACGATGGTGATCCCCTCGATCTGGCTCGCCTGATCGAAGAACTCCTCCATCGCTGCCTGCACCTCAGGGTCGGTGACGCCCTGCTCGGCCTTGAACACGATGGTCCCGCCTTCGCCACCAGCAGAAGATCCAGCAAAGTGCTCGTCGAGGATGTCGAAGCCCCGCCGACTCTCCACGTCGGGGAGCGCGAATTCGGTGCTGTAGGCGGTGCCCACTACCGCGTTGGCGAGCACGCCGCCGACTATGAGAACGGCCAGCCAACCGAGGGCAACCTTGCCCCGGTTACGAAAACACCAACGTCCAAGACTCGCGAACAAACCGACTCTCCTGAGGGGGTTCGTCAAGGCTAATAGGCTTGAGTCACTCCTCTGAAAACGACGCGATTCCGGTGATTCCGTACGCATCTTGATCAACGGATCAGTCTCGGAACGGTGTCGGCGCCACCCGGCACTCGGGTTCGTTTACGAACCAAATCGCCTGGATATTGAATCTCTGGTCTTGACTACAGGAGAGAAACAGAATGGCAACAAACACGACTGGGCCCGAGAGCGCTCCGGCGAGGCAGACGCCAATGGATTCGATGAGGAAGGCTGCCATGTGGGCAGGCGCGCTGTACCTCCTCACTTTTGTTTCGATCCCTACCCTCGCCCTCTACGCGCCCGGTCAAGGAGACGGGCTACATGATCGGTCCTGGTCCGGACACAGGAGCCCTCGTCGGAGGGATCCTGGAGCTGACGGTCGGCCTCGCCTGTATCGGCACCGCCGTCGCGCTCATATCCGGTGGTCAAGCGGCAGAACGAAGCGATCGCGATGGGCTTCGTTGGAACCCGAGTCCTCGAAGCCGCCACCATTTTCCTCGGAGTGGCCAGCCTGTGGACGATCGTCACATTGCGCCAGGCCGGAGCCGGAGCAGATTCGCGCAGCTATGGGGGATGCGTTCGTGGCGTTCTATGACCGAGCGTTCCTCGTCGGACAAAGCTTCATCCCAGCCGTGAATGCGCTCTTGCTCGGTTCCCTGCTGTACCAGTCGCGCCTGGTGCCGAGGTTTCTTCCCATGCTCGGATTCATTGGAGCCGCCACGCTCGTTTCCTACCACGCCGCCACGCTCTTCGGTTTCAATGAAGGAACGGCGCCGGTTCTCGCGTTGATCGCAGTACTTCCGATCGCGACATGGGAGTTCGGGCTCGGCATCTATCTGATCGTGAAGGGTTTCCGACCATCGGCTGTCGCCGCACTCGACACGGTCCCGGCCGTGCCCGGCATACCCTGGCCCGGTCGATTCGCATCTCATTGAGACGTGCAGGACCGACACGAGGCGACCCGACGACATGACGCCAAGGATCCTGGCCGGCGTACTCCTCGTCGCGTTGCCGATCAGCTACAACCTCCTCTTCTCGCTCCTTGCTCGTTGGTTCGACTACCCGGACATCCTCCGCCGACCGACCGATGAAATCCTCACCCGATTCGCCGCTGGGGGGAATCGGCTGATCCTCACCTGGTGGGGGTTCGCAATGACAGCCGTCCTCCTGGCGCCCACCGTCGTCCTGATGTCGGCGACGCTTGCGGATGCCAATTCGACGGTTCTGGCTCTGGCAACGGCGATCGGAGTCCTTGCGGCCCTGGTCCAGTTCCTGGGGCTCATCCGCTGGCCGTTCGCCGTCCCTCATCTCGCCCGGACCATGGCTGACCCGACCACCACTTCGTCTACGAAGGACGCAGTCGATGTCGTCTTCCAGACACTCAATCGTTATCTCGGCGTCGCAGTTGGTGAGCATCTCGGCTACATGTTCACCGGGTTTTGGACCTTGCCTCGTGGGACTCGCCATCGTCCAATCAGACGTGTTGGCCCCGGCCTTCGGAGTAGTCGGACTCATACTGGGTCCCCTTTTCGTGATCTGCTCACTCGAGTTCGTCGGATCCTTCGAAGCTCGGGGTTGGAGGATCGCTGCCGCCCTCGTCCCAATCACGTACATCGGCTGGTCACTCTGGTTGCTCGCCGTCGGAATTGGCTTCTTGCGAGCTAGCCCGCTGTCCGGAAATGAAGCACTCAGCCAACACGAGTCCTCGCCCGGTTGCCCGACTGACGCGGAGCCGTCGAGCGCTCGTTTATGGAATGCTTCGGTAATGGCGGGACCACCAAGAGGCGTGAAGGCGTTCAACAGAATCGCGCTGCCTCTCGCCGGAACTGGCTTCTTTCCCATATGGGCAGTGCTGCGGCATCAGGGACGAAAGACCGGCAAGGAGTATGCGGTTCCGCTTGCGGTTATCCCGACTGAGACGACCTTCATCATCTCCTTGCCGTGGGGGCGACAAACGGACTGGGTTCGCAATGTGCGTGCGGCCGGGCGCTGCACAGTGCGTTGGAAGGGCACGGATTACGAGTGCACCGAGCCGACCTTCGTCGATAAGGAGATCGCCCTTGGCGCCGCCCGTGGAAGAACTCAACGCTTCCTCCAACGCAACGAATTCCCGGACGGCTTTATCGAACTCACCCGTCGTCCGCTCGTGGAGTCCCACCGACTCGCCTGATCTGCTGATTCGACACTCCGCCTAGGACGAGTTCGTATCTTGGCAATGATGGAGCTCAAGGTCATCGATTGGAACGTCAACGGGGCGGTCCACAAGGGCCAACGACGCCGGGCCGAGTCGCATCCACGGTTGCTCGTGCCGGCAACCACCAGCGATCGTCTCCCGGGTAGGTCACAGGAATTCGACCCTCGAGGAATTGAGGGCGCCTGACTCCACCGATTACCCGGTAGGCAAACGACCCCTTCTGCACCCATGGAGCGAGCACGACCCGTA
>CAVRHE010000005.1:0-91381 GCA_963720925.1 uncultured Acidobacteriota bacterium | reverse complement strand
GGCTCCACAAGGGGGCCACAGGGACGCTCACCATCAACGGAGAAACCGTCGGTACAGGTCGTATCGAAAAGACCATGGGTGCCATCTACTCACTCGCCGGCGAAACCGCTGACGTCGGAGTCGATGCTCGGTCCCCGGTCACAGATGACTACTACCTGTGGGACAACAGTTTCACCGGTGAGATCGTAAAGATCCACGATTTCTACACTAAACATCCTTGACCAGTCCACCGACTGCATCAGGCAGCGTCCGGAAACGAGCAGTCCGACTTTGTCCATGCGCCCTCGAAAGGATTCGAACCTGCGACACTCGGTTTAGGAAACCTGCTCTGTGTTCGGGCCTCAGACACCCGAAAACCCCAATGAACATGGGGTTTTCACGTTCTCTAGGTCTGGCGCGTTCCGGTGCTCAGTTTGGGGCTCGCCCATGTGGAGGGTTCGCCCATGTCTCGATCTTTCGACCGTGTCGCCGACAGCGGCGTGATGTCTGAGGCTGTGGCTTCCTCGACGCTGACTCCACCGAACCCGGGGAACATCACATCCAAGAAACCCGGGGTGGGTTCACACCTTTGGCCAGTTGTGTTTCCCGTCCGAGGCGTTGTGAGTCAATGGCCTTTCCCCGTCGGTACCGCAGGAACCAGGGTTCGTGAACGTGTCGCCGAATCGCTCTCTGCAATACACTTGGGTTTGGTCGAAATCTGGGTTGGCTGGCGTAGACCATGATCGAAGGATGACGGGCGCCGGTGCTTGAGACGGCGCTGACACTGCTTGCGTCGAAGACGAAAATCCCCTTTGTACGCCAGGACGCATTGGTCCGCTCTCGATTGACCTCGCTCCTGACTGACGCCGACACACCGTTGTCCCTGGTCGTCGCGCCTGCAGGTTGGGGGCAAGACAACCTTGCTTGCCCAGTGGGCGAGGGTCGCAAGCAGGTCTCACCCGGTTGGATGGGTCACGCTTGATGCGACTGACAACGAGCCGCACCGCTTCTGGAGCTATGTGATTACCTCACTGCGGCACGCTGGCTCTCAGGTCGGTGAATCCGCCTTGGCCGCCCTCGAGGTTCCGAGACTCGATCCGATCGAGGTGGCGATCCCCCGTCTCCTCAACGATTTCGTCGCAACCGATCAACCCCATTCAATGGTCTTCGACGAATGACATCGTCGGAAGCATGGTCATAAGCCTTATGGCAGGCGTCGTCTCATTTGCCGGCTTCCAGATCATCGGCGTCCAATTCGCTCTGGTCCTCGCCGCCTGGATCGCCCTCACCGACCTTATACCCGCGGTCGGCGCCTTCATCGGCGCCGCAGGTGTTGCTGCAGTCACTGCGTTTCAGGGACCGGGAGTTCTGATACCCGCCGTGGCTCTCCTCCTCGTCTATCAGCTAGTCGAGAACTTCGTCATTGCACCACGGGTCATGAATCGTGCCGTCGACCTCAGTCCGGTGGGAGTCATCATTGCCATCCTGATTGGAGGATCGCTGGCGGGTTTCTTCGGCGCCCTACTCGCGCTTCCAGTAGCGGCGATGATCAAGATCATCGTGTTCCAACTCCTCGTCCCAGAACGCGTCGTTGAGATACGGAGGGACGCCCCCAAGGACGGGATTCAACGGTCAACACGACGGGCCAATCCGTGTGCTCCCGTGAAGCTCGTCAGAAGAGTTGGGCCGAGTCCTGCATGACCAGAACCAACAAAGCAGGTCAACCATCGCCGAGGCGTCGAAGACGGGCGACTCGGCCAATATTCTCCAGGTCGCCCTTGGCTTCCTGGAGGGCGGCCAGAACCTCTCCGTGTTTCCGACCGACCAGGATGCTCAGGGTCCCGCGCCCATCATCTCGGTCACGGCCCATTCGTGGACCCGCCGCAGCGTCTCGAAGTTGCTCGCTTCCACGTTTCTCGAGGGCGACAAAGTCGAACTCGGACCATTCGGGATGAGTCGGCGCTGCTGAGTGCAGGTGACCCACAGACTCTGCTTTCCGCGAACGGCCGACAGGAGCGTCTCCAGCTCCACGACTCGGCTCAAGGGCGAATACGTGAGTAGATGGCCGTTCAGCTTGAGTCGGCTGGCCCGTTCGGTGAGCAGAGCAGCCGCCCTCTTGAGATCTCCTCCCGAGACACCGGCCGCGGCCCGGACCTTGTCGAGGACGACCAGGTCTTGCTCGATCGACTCGGCGACCTTCTCGATGATCGGTCCCCACTTCGTCCGGCAATTGCTGCGCCAGATCCGCCTGACCAATGCTGTCCCAGCGGTGGCTCCGGCGCGGTGGTCGTTCAAGTATGTCTCCCAGTACTGCATTGCTTCCATATCCGCGGGGGCTCCTTTGATTGCTTCACTTGCCCGCCACGCAGGGTTCCCAACCCCGGTTGGTGTGTCTCTCGTCAAGCAGAGCAGAAGGATCAACCCGACGAGGCCCATACAGTGGCGGGGTTGAGTGCGGCACTTTCAGACCTGGCCACAGCCCTCGGGCGTCGGGTTGAGACTGCACCCGACCCGGACCGCGCCGCCCGGGCCGAGCAGCTCCGTCGTCATGTCGCCGAGTATCTGGCCCCTCGGGCCGCCGATCTCTCAGCACCGCTGGTCGTGGTCCTGTTGGGATCGACGGGGGTGGGCAAGTCGAGCCTGTTCAACGCAATCGCCGGCGCTCCGCTGTCTGAATCGGGTCTGATCCGTCCCACCACCCGGCGCCCGGTGGCGCTGGTCCACCCCACCGACAGCCCTGTTCTGAGGGAGGACCGTCCCCTCGCCGGAATCTCCGAGCGTGACCAACTCGATGTCCGCATCGACCCTGCCATCAGCCCCGGGCTGATGATTGTGGACGCTCCCGACTTCGACAGCGTGGAACGCTCCAACCGGGAGCTGGCTCTCGAGCTTTTGGAGGCGGCCGACCTGGTGATCTTCGTCACCACCGTCACCCGTTATGCCGACCAGGTCCCATGGGACATTCTGGCCCGGGCTCGCCAACGGGGGGTGCCGTTGCTGGCGGTGATCAACCGAATGCCCACCGATACGAACGATGAGGAGGCTGTGATGGCCGACTATCGGGCCTTGATCGAGCGGGGCGAGCTCGACCGGCAAGGGGCGTTCGGTGATCTGGAGGTGGTCTCGGTTCCGGAGGGTGCGATGGACCCTGCCGTAGACGGTTTGCGACGGGAAGCGGTTGGACCGATCCTCGAGGCGATCGAACGGCTCCGTCAAGACGACGATGAGCGTCGCTCGATGGCCGGACGCAGCCTTGGCACCGCTCTGGCCGGTCTCCCTGAGGCGATAGAGAGAATCGCCTCTGAAGTGGAACGCGAGCAGCAGGCTGCTGCCTCGCTACGAGCAGCCCTCGAGTCGAGCTATCGGGCGGCCCGAAACGAGCTCGACCGGGAGATCGAAACCGGAACGTTTCTCCGCACCGAGGTGCTCCGACAATGGCTCGATTACGTCAACGCCGGTCCGGTCGCTCGATACATCTCAGAAGGAGTGGGCCGGGTGGCGGCCTCCCTCCGCAACCTGTTACGGCCGACCCCGCCACCGCCGGCTCCCGAGGTGCGTGAGGCGGCCTTCGCCGACCTGGTGACTTCGGTGGTGCGGTATACCGACACCGCAGCATCGAAAACGGCCGCCATCTGGGCCGACGACCCGCACGGCGCTATGGCCCTCTCGGAGGACGCCGGGCTCTGGGGCTCATCGCCGACCATGGCGTCGGAGCTGAATGCGCAACTGGGGGAATGGATGGAAGTGATCGGCGATGAGATCCAGGTCATGGGCGCCCAACTCAAAGGTAGGGCGCAAGCGGCCAGCATCGGCCTCAACGTGCTCGGGACCAGCGCTATCCTCGCCGTGTTCATCCACACCGGCGGACTCACCGGGGCGGAGATAGGCATCGGCGCCGCCACCGCAGTCCTCAACCAGAAGCTGCTGGAGGCAATCTTCGGCGAGGCCAACGTTGCCGCCTTCGTCGATCAGGCACGGGCCCGTCTCGACCGGATCCTCGATTCGGTGTTCACCGCCGAACAGCAAAGGTTCATCGCCGCCCTCGGACCCATGGCACAACCGACTGATCTTGCCTCCGATCTGCGTCGGGCCGCCCATGCCGCGGCCCGGATGGAGTCGCAATGACCCCCCTCGAACGCTTGGAGGAGGCTTCAACTGCCGCGACCGATCTGGGCCTGGTCGAGCATGCACGGTCGGCCCGGGCGTTGGCAGACCGGATCCGACAGCGGCTTGGTTTCTCCGGCGAGCTCTACGTGATGGCGCTGGTTGGTGGCACCGGAGTGGGCAAATCCTCAGTGCTCAATGCCCTCGCTGGTGAGGAAGTCAGCCCGGCGCGGGCGCTGAGACCTACCACGGAGCAGCCATTGACCTGGGTGGCCAACGAGGCCCGTGAGGAGGTCCGCCCCCTGCTCGATTGGCTCGGTGTCGAGCGAGTGGTCGGCCACGACCGGGCCGACCTGTCCGGCGTTGCGATACTCGACCTGCCCGACGTCGACAGTGTCCGTCTCGAGCATCGGGCAACGGTTGATGCCCTCCTGCCTCGGATCGACGCGGTGGCGTGGGTGGTCGACCCCGAGAAATACGACGACGAGCGCCTCCACGAGTATCTCCGCCGTCTGGCGCCCCACGCCGAGCGGATGCGTTTCGTCTTCAACAAAGCCGACCGCCTGGATTTCGAACAGCGACAATTGCTGAGCGAGGACTTCCGCCGCCGATTGGCGAGCGATGGGATCGATGGAGCCACAATCGACATGGTCTCCGCGCTCGATGGCATCGGGTTCGAGAAGTTGCGAGCTGAGCTGAACCGGGCCGCCGAGGGAAAGGCGATCGTGGCCGCCAAGCTCGCCACGGACGCCACCACCGAGGTGAATGCGATTGCACGGGCGGCCGGGCTGGAGCCAGGCAAGCCGCACAGCCCGTTGCTCCCGACCAAGGAAAGGGAGATAGCGATTGCCGCCGCGGTGGAGGGGGCTATGGCACTGGTCGACCCCGTCGGGGTTTCCCGCCAGATGGAAGAGGCGGTCTTGTATCGGGCCCGTCGCCAGGGTGGCTCGCTCCTGGCCCGGATCCTCACGCTCTTTTCGTTCATCACCGGACGGAAACGGCGACAAGCGGACCCCGGGGCCTATCTGCTCGAGTGGCGACGGCGCGGGAGTCTGGGCCATGTCCTCAACCCGGTTCGCTCCGCTCTTGTGAGGGCGGCTCGGGCGGTTCCGCCCGTCACCCGGCCCGCGGTTCTGATGACGCTCGGAGTGGAGGATGCCGAAACCGAGGTAACCAGGGCCCTCGACCGCGCGACGTGTCAGGCCACCGGCGAATTAACCGTGCCCCGCTCGATGCTCTGGCCAGTGGTCGGTTTCGTGCAGTTGCTGTCGGGGGCGGTTCTTCTGTTCGCCATCGCATGGTATTTGCTCGTCATCTTCGGCCCGGGCGAGCTGCCTGTGACCACAATTGACGTCCCCTATCTGGGCCCGGTTCCGACGCCCCTCCTTCTCATCACCGGCGCGCTCACCTTGAGTCTCCTCCTCGGGTTCGTGCTCAACCTCCATGCGAGATGGATCGGCCGACGGGCAGGACAAGAGGTAGCGACCCGAGTGGGCGAGGCGGTGTCCCGGTCGATAGGCACAGTCGGCTTTGGTGGTCTCGATGCGGTAGAGGAGGCTCGACGCCATCTTGCGTCAGTGGCCGCTTAGCCAGGATCATCCGGGTTCCGATTCAAGTCACCAAGCTCAATGAAAGGTTGCGCGGAGCGGATCATTGTCATCGAGGGGATCACTCCATGAGTCGAGAGCCATGCCCAGTTGCATGCCCTCAGAGTAGAGGGCTCGGCAAGCGAGAAACCGGTGCTGAATCGCGCCGCTTAAGAATCCTTGACAACGGCGATCCCCAGAAAGTCAACGATTACAAGGGAAAACGAAGTAGCGCGCCCTCGGCAGGATTCGAACCTGCGACACCCGGTTTAGGAAACCGGTGCTCTATCCCCTGAGCTACGAGGGCCGGATCGACTGGCCGATCGCCACAAGGGTAGGAGCCACCTGACCTGAAGCCTCGCCGTCAGCTGGCGCAGCCCTCGCCATTTGGGCCTCCCACCGGGCCGCGAGGGTGCCCGGAGATCGCCTCCGATCTGGCGGCGAAGAACTCGTCGGTGAGCTCGTAGTGCGAATGCCCAACTCCTCCAGCCGCATGCATGTTGCCATTGATGCATGGGATGGCTGCACCTCCAAGGGGATCCGAGTCCCTCCACAGGTTGACCCAGTGCGAGACTCCACCCCAACGGGCGTTGACCCGGTATATCAGACGCCGCACTCCGGTAAAAGGAAACAACTTGTCATAGAGGATTCCCAGAGGTGATCCGTAGGTGACGAAGGCACGCGGGAGCGGAGCGCCGGGCTGAGAAAGGGCGACGCTCGAGATCACCGATCCCTGTGAATGAGCGGTCAAGATCTCAGTACCTTCGCTCCGCAGGGCATGGTTCAGAGTTCGTACTGCGTGGGGGGAGTACGAGGGAGGCGCGAGTGGGTGGAACCAGCGGGGCCAGAACGAACCGGTGTCCCAGAGTATTCCCACCTTGCGGCGCTTCTCAGGGTCGCCGAACCCGCCGATGATGCTTCGCACTATGAAGAACGTGATCCCGAAGATGATCACCACGACAGCGAGATCAAGGAACCTCGCCGGGTGAACCGGGAGGTTTATGAGCGGGAGAGTGATCGAGAACTCTTCGAGCCTCGGATCTTCGATCCGCACGACCGCAATGGCGAGCGCGCCGATAGGTGGGATGGCGAAGGCCATCGGGCGGCTGATGCGCCAGACTGCAGTCGTGAGCGTCCCGGTGAGCAGGATGCCGAGGATTCCCGCCAGCCACGGCAACATGTCCTCACCGGTCTCAGGTTGAAGTGCAGTCGAGTTACACAGCGGGAGATCGTCGAGGACGCATCCGAACATCACCGCGGCCAAAGCCAGGATGATGGCCACGATGCCAACTCCGGCCAGTACCCCTACCGCCTTTCTGGTTACGCACCGGAGCAGCGCCCAGACCTTGCCCTCCTTGCTCGACCCGAGATCGCCTCGTGAGGCGGCCCAAGCAGCAAAGGCGCCGAAAGCCATGACGAAGCACAGCATCGACTCCACCGTCCAGGCGCCGCCGTTCTTCATGATGCTCGACTGGGCGATGTCAAACTCGTCGGAGGGTGCGCCATAAGGGTTGCCCGGAAGCCATCGGTAGGCGGCCAGTTCAACGAACAGGGCGGCGGCAACACCGAGCGCCCCGCCGATCGTCGCCGCCAGCGACAGAGCACTCATCGGTAGCAACACCTGTTTCCAGTTCCCGACGCGCGATAAGGCCTGGGCGACGAGGGCGCCGGCGGTGGCGGCTCCCGCCAGGATGGCGAGATAGAACACCATCTTGTGGATGCCGGGCCAGGGCTCGTCCCCGGTCGGGGCGTCCACGATCGCCAGCCAGACGATGGAGACGATGAGTAAGGCCCAGGCGAGGTGGACGCTTAGGACGGAGAAGCGGCGGATCTCTTCTGCGAGCCTGCTTGTGGCCGATATGAGGGCGTTGTCGGCGACCACCATGGTGCCGACCAGGGCTGCGGCCGCGATCATCACCCAGCCGTAATCGACTCCGAGACCGATCACGATCGGTATGACCACAATCCCTAGGGCCAGATGCTGTCTTCGCAGCCGGTCCAATACCGTCTGGCGACACCACATGCCTGGATCCGCCAGCGTGGCTCCCGGAGCCGGGTCACGGACCTGGAGCTCCTCCTCCTCGGCGGTGCGGCGAGGCGATCGCAGACTGTCCTCGCCGACGCCGAAGAGCAGACGAAATTTCTCCCCGGAGGTCTGCGGCTCGAGTAGGGATTGGGTGGACAACCGCCAGGCGATCGTCAGATAGAGCAGGGCGAGCAGCACCGCGCCACCCATGACCGCCCAGGTCTGATAGTCCTTCCCTTCCACAATCTGATTGACGTGGCTGATGAGAACCACGGATCCCTGCGCCACGAGGAGGCCGCTGATGAAAAGCCCGGTCACCCTGATGAATGCTTGCACCAGGGGTCGCGTGGACGCCATCCAACCGGCCAGATTGGCCAGCATGAAGGGGGATAGCAGGAGCCAGAAGGCGGTGATCCTGCTCCCCGACGTCAGGCTTCCCCAATGGAAGGCCTTGACCTCTCGGCCGTCGCGGTTCGATTCGTAGATTCGGGCGTAGGGATCCGACCGGTCGTAGCTGACCGGATCCGAATACAGAAGATCGCGCGGCGGCGTGCCCGACATGCCGTGGACCCTCAATTCGGAGAACGCCATCACCTGCCCCCTTCGGCTCGAGGCTGCGGAAGCTACGCGGGAGAAGAGGCCGCAAGCGACGGCGAGATGCCGATTTCTGGCTCGCCTACCCTTGACCCGATGGAAGAAGAGCGCATTGCCCTGTTCGTCGATTTCGAGAACCTGGCCATCGGCGTGCGGGAGGCCTTGGGGGGAATGGAGTTCGACTTCGAGCCGATCGGCAATGCCCTGGCCGAGCGGGGACGGGTCGTCACCCGGAAGGCCTACGCCGACTGGGGGATGTTCTCCGATGCCCGTCAGAAGCTGACACGGAGTCACATCGAGCTGATCGAGATCCCGCAACGGATGGGGGCCAGCCGCAAGAACGCCGCCGACATCAAGATGGTCGTCGACGCGATCGAGGTCGCGTTCGAGCGCGACTACATCACCACATTCGTCATCTGCACCGGGGATTCAGACTTCACGCCGCTGGTGCACAAGCTCCGTGAGCTGAACAAGAAAGTCATTGGGGTCGGAGTCAAGGCGTCGACGTCGGCATTGCTCCCGCCTGCCTGTGACGAGTTCCTCTTCTACGAGAACCTGGATGGTGTCGAGCCGAGCCGGGTCACCGCCCCGGTGGAGGAGGGCGAGCAAGTCGACGAGTCCACTCCTGAGCTGGCGTCGTTGATAACGACGACTCTGTCCGGTTTGCTCAGAAGCGGCGGTGGAGAGGTTCTGGCCTCGTCATTGAAACGGGCCCTTCTCCGCAAGGACTCCACGTTCAGCGAAGCCGACTACGGGTTTCGTGCGTTCGGCGAGCTGCTCAACCATCTGGAGTCGCAGGGCGTTATCGAGACTTCGGAAGGGCCGGGCCGTGGCGATCCAATCGTCCAGTTCCCGTCCGAGGGATCCGGTGAAGGAGCGGCCTTCGACCAGCTGGTCGAGGTGGTGACCGATCTGTCGAAGAAGAGCACTCCTGTGTACCTCTCCGGTCTCAAGAATCAGCTCCGTAAGAAGGACCCGACGTTCTCGGAGAAGAAGTTCGGCTACTCGGGATTCCTCCAGTTCTGCAAGGCGGCGGCGACCAAGGGTCAGATCGAGCTGACCTGGGACGAGGAGGTTGGCGACTACCGGGTCGTTGTTCCATGAAGCGCACGGCCGACGTGGTGGTGGTGGGGGCCGGCATCATCGGGTCCTCGATCGCCTACCAGCTGGCCCGTCACGGCGTCGACAGCGTCGTCGCCCTCGACAAGGGAAAAGGCCCGGCGGAAGGGTCCACTGGTGCGTCATCGTCGATTTGCCGCTGCCGGTACACCCACCCCGAGGTGGTCCGTCTCGCCTTTCACGGGCAGGAGGCGTATGGCAACTGGGCGGAGTTCACTGGGTTGGACGATCCCAGGTCAGGGCTGCAACGGGTCGGTGTGCTCTGGATGATGGGGGAGAGTCAGGACCGTGTCGGGTCGGACGCTGACAAGCTCATCGGCGAAGGGGTGAAGGCGGAGGCCATCGGGCCCGACGACGTTACCGAGCTGTTCCCCTCCCTATCCACCTGCGGCGTTCCCTTCGACCTCACCGGAGAGATCGAGCATGAGTGTGCTCCTGGCGAGGCTTTCCTATACGAGAGCCTCGGCGGGTACGCCGAGCCAGTTGGGGCAAATCAGGACCTGATCGAAGCCGCCAGGCGACTGGGGAGCAGCGTGGAGTTCAACTCCAGAGTCATCGGTGTCCTGAAGGAGAACGGCCGGGTGTCGGGAGTTCGTCTCGATGATGGCACCGAGGTGACGGCCGATCTGGTGGTCAACGCTGCCGGCCCGTGGTGCAACCAGCTCAATGCGATGGCTGGGGCCGAGTTGCGCTGGACGCTCACGCCGACCCGCATCCAGACCGTCTATCGGTCCTGGCCCCAGGACCTGGGCCCGATCCCGGTCGGGGCGGATGCCTCGACCGGGATCTACTTCCGGCCCGAGACAGGCGGCCAGCAGGTTCTGGTCGGGTCGGTGCTGGCCGAGGATGAGGAAGAGGTGATCGAGGACCCCGACGACTACAAACGGGTCCCCGATGCCGGGTTCACCGAGATGAAGCTGGCCGCTTTCCATCATCGTGTCCCCGGTCTGGAGGCCCGGGGAGGTGTCTCGGGCGTCGCCGGTCTCTACACCATCAACCGGGAGGACGTCCACCCGGTCGTCGGCCCTTCCGGCGTCGATGGGCTTTGGGTCGCGAACGGGTTCTCCGGTCATGGCTTCAAGCTCGCACCCTCGATCGGGTCCCTGGTCGCCCAGGCCTACACCGGCGCATCCATCGAGTTCGACACCGATGTCCCCATGAGCTTCCTCGCCGTCGATCGGGAGCCGATCGACGTGGCCGTGAAGAACGTCCTGGCCTGATGCGGTATCTCAACTCGGCCGAGACCCGCCAGGCGCTTCCCATGTCCGATGCGATACGGGCGATGGAGCACGCCTTCTCCGCCGAGGCCGAGACGCCGCTCCGGACCATCGTCGGCAGTTCACTGGTCATGCCGGGGAGGCTCGAGGACATCATCGCGGTGAAAGTCGTGTCGACCGTCCCCGGTTCTCCCGCGGGGCTGGTTGTGGTCTTCGCCCCCGACGGAAACCCTCTTGGCCTGGTCCACGGACCGACCTTGACGGCGATTCGCACCGGCGCCGTCTGTGGGCTGGCGACGGCGTTGCTGGCGATCAATGATGCGAGCACGCTGGCCATGCTCGGTGCCGGGGCAATGGCCTTCGATCAGATCGAGGCCGTGAGAACGGTGCGGCCCATAGACAGGGTGATGGTCTGGTCCCGGAATCCGGTCAATGCCAGATTGCTTGCCGAGATGGTTGGTGGCGAGCATGTCGACGATGCCGACGAAGCCGCGGCCCAGGCCGACGTGATCTCCTGCGCCACCCCGGCCACATCTCCGATCTTCTCCGAGTCCAGCGTCCGGGAAGGCACGCATGTCAATGCGATCGGTGCTTACACGCCGGAGATGGCCGAACTCTCCCCCGACCTCTTGGAGAGGGCATACGTGGTGGTCGACGACCTGGCCGCGGCGGCGGAGGAGGCCGGGGATCTCATCCAGGCAGGGCGGTTGCCCAATACCTCCTTGCGGGAGCTGCTTGCAGGGACGAGCCCTGAGATCGGAGAGGACGTGACGGTGTTCAAGAGCGTCGGCGTGGCCGCACAGGATGTCGCCGCAGCCCACCTCGCACTTGTCAACGCCGAGCGCCTCGGAGTCGGCACTCTGCTGCTGGCTTAACGGCATTTCAGGAGTCACGCTGACTCCGGAACCCCCCACTTCGCGAAAGTGGGCCTAACGACCCTATTGGTGCGCGGCGGCTCAAATCATCGGGGTCGGGGCCGATATCCACCCCTACAGGGAATCAGGTCAATTCCAAAAGCAAGGAAGTAGGGAAATGAAAAGGTTCAGAGTCGTCATCCTCGCGGTGACAGCGACGGTCCTGCTGGCGGCAACAGCCGCCGTGGCCGTCCCAACGAGATTCAAAGATGTCCCGGACGATCACAATTTCTCGGTCGCCATCAACTGGATGGACGTCAACGGGATCACCAAGGGCTGTAACCCACCGGCCAACGACATGTTCTGCCCGGAGGATTACGTGACGCGCGGTCAGATGTCCGCTTTTCTGAAGCGGTTCGCCGAGTCCGATGTCATTGCTGCCGGAGCCACAGGCCCGCAGGGCGTGCAGGGTCCCAAGGGTGACAAGGGTGCCACCGGTGCCACCGGCTCCCGAGGTCCTGTCGGTCCTGCCGGTGAGCAGGGTGAGCAGGGCGATCAGGGCATCCAGGGCATCCAGGGCGAGCCAGGGTGAGCAGGGTGAGACCGGTGACACCGGCGACCAGGGCATCCAGGGCATCCAGGGCGAAAAGGGTGACAAGGGCGACCCCGGTGACCAGGGCATCCAGGGCATCCAGGGCGAGCGGTGAGCAGGGTGAGCAGGGTGAGCAGGGTGAGCAGGGTGAGCAGGGTGAGCAGGGTGAGCAAGGGATTCAGGGCATCCCCGGCACCCCCGGCGCCGGTGCGACCTTCACCAGAGTCGAAGGCACACCCAGCGCCTCGAATGACGGCCAGACCAAGACGGCGACTGCAACCTGCGAGGCTGGTGTGGTTGTTGGGGGCGGTGTCCTGTTCCTCGGGGCCCAGCCGCACAACCTGACCATCACTGCCAACTATCCCTCAGACACGACCACCTGGTCTGTGGCGGGTGCGGAGAACGTCCTCCACAACGGCAACTGGTCGATTCAGGCCTTCGCCATCTGCGCTTCCTGAGTCCTCTCTTGCAGCGAGAGAAAGGCCCTGCCTCACGGCGGGGCCTTTTCTCTAGCCGGAGAAGCTTGATTGCGGGTTTATCCGCTACTCGACGCTGCGGCTGAGCCGTCCAAGACGACGATCCCAGCTGTCGCCGACCGTTTCAACCCAGCGGACGAGGTCGCCCAAAGGCTGGGGGTCGAAGGTGTAGCGGACCTCTCTTCCTGAAGGGCGTCGCTCGACCAGACCGGCGGCGTCGAGGGCGGCCAAGTGCTTCGTCACCGCCTGACGGGAGATGGGCATGGCAGCAGAGAGCTCGGTGGCGGTGGCCGGGCCTCCGCCGGCGAGACGGCTCAGCACCTCGAGACGGGTCGGGTCGGCCAGGGCGGCGAAGACCTCGTGGGGAATCATCAGGCTGCTACGGACAGAGAAGCCCTCGGAAAAGGGGGACCACCCCACTGCGGAGGAAGGCCCGTGATCGTCCACGGCAGCAGGGTCTCCCTGACGGTGAGGGTGGTGCCCTCTTCTGTCGGCTCCAGTTCGATCTCCACCTGGGTGGGGAGCCCATCGTCGGTCCGCCAGCTCCACTGGAGACGACGACCGGGGACGACTTCCTCGACCGTGCCCCAGACCGGAGCCCCGTCATCCGGGTCCATGGTGATGGCGCCGCCGGGTCGGACCTCGATCGAGACATGTCCCTCCATCCAGTCCCCGACGAGGTTCTGGTCGGTCAGACGCTCCCAGACAGTGTCCGGGTCGACGGGCAGCGTCACGGTCCGCTCGACCACGATGTCGCCGGTCATCTCTTCGAAGAACTCTTCCTGCATACCTGCAACTTAGCAGTTGCGCGTCGTGTTAGGCTGATGCGCAACCGTCGGGTTGCACAAAGGAGAAGACCCATGCTGATACCAACTGTGATCGAGCAGACGAGCAGGGGAGAGCGGGCATACGACATCTACTCACGGCTGCTGGGCCACCGTGTCATGTTTCTCGGCCGTCAGGTCGACGCCGACACGGCAAACCTGATCGTCGCCCAGTTGATACATCTCGAGAGTGAGGATCCGGAGAAGGACATCTCGCTCTACATCAACTCACCCGGGGGTGAGATGTCTTCGATGATGGCCATCTACGACACCATGCAGCACATCAGGCCTGAGGTGATGACGGCGTGCATCGGCATGGCCGCGTCGGCGGCGGCGCTCATCCTCGCAGCGGGCGAGCCGGGCAAGAGATATGTGCTACCCCATGCCAGGGTGCTAATTCATCAACCCCACCTGATGGGGGGCGGGCTCGAGGGCCAGGCGTCTGACATCGAGATCCACGCCCGAGAGATCATCCGCCAGAAAGAGGAGATGAACGCCATCCTTGCCCGTCACAGCGGGCAGACGGTGGAGACCATCACCCGTGACACCGATCGTGACCGTTGGCTTACTGCAGAGCAGGCGGTCGAGTACGGCCTTGTGGACGCGGTGATGTCGCCGAGCCGGGTGCCGGCCGGTCTGGACAGCCTCCCGGTGGACCAGACCTAAGAGGCCTTGGCACCTCGGATCTCGAGACCGTCGAGGAGACGCATCGACGCCTCGCTGATCTCATGGACCGCCTGGTGGAAGACGTCCTCGTTGTGGGTGGCTGGGCGGCTGAACCCGGAGATCTTGCGGACGAACTGAAGCGCCGCCGCCTCGATCTCCTCGGTGGGGGCAGGAGTGGCGCCCTCCCTGAGAACTTTGATCGATCTGCACATGCGCCCACGCTACCCGGGAGTCGGGCCTGCCCGTTGCAGACGCTCCACCTCGGTCGAGGCGAGGGCGGCCGCGACGACGAGGGCCATCGGGACGACGGCTGGCGCGTTCACCCCCGACACCACCGCGCCGAGGAAGACGACGATGGCGGAGAGGGCCCGCCCTGCCTGCAGCCGGTCTCGCCTGATGAACTTCTTGGTGCGGCTGTCGACGAAAGAGACCGGGTCGAGTGGCTCCCGGAGCACCGCAATGAGGGCGAGTACCCCCAGTGCCGCCGCCACGACCGGGTCCACAGAGGGCATCGTCCGGAACGCGCCGCTGAGGCTGGCCACGACCGAGGATCCCACCGCGGCGGCGGGTGCTGCGAGCAGAGCCGCCCGGTTGGGCTCTTCAGCCATCCGGTCGTCGACATAAATCGCCACGGCCAACCCGAAGCCCATCACCCACCCGAGCGGAGTGAAGGAGACCAAAGTGGCCACCACGGCCAGACTCGCCAGATCGGTTCCGAGGGGTCGCCGCCCTGTGGTCTCCACCACGAGCCTCGCCGCCATCAGCAACGCGATGAAGGGCAGGATGGCCGTCGCGGGCCCGAGCAGGGCCCAAGCCCCACCTAACACCGAGAGCACCAGCGCGGGTGCCTGGCGATCGGGATCGAGCTCTCGGGCGAGCGCCCAGGACAGGAAGGCTGTGCCCCCAGCCTCGATCGCGAGAAGGGTTTCCGCATCGTCGGCCAGGGTGAGGTATGCCCCGATGATCCCGGCCACGACGGATAGGGCGAGCACGGCCCGATTCCACGGGCTCTCCGGATCGATCGGCCGCAGCACATGGGAACGGAACTGCACTCGGCCATTCTGTGACGAGAGTCAGAGAAACGCCGGTAGGGGAATACCCTGACCCCACGTGACCAAGCCGTTGGAGAGCATCCGCCGTCTCCCAGCCGTCGGTGTCCTCGCCGAGAGACAAATGGGTGGGTTCCTCGCCATATCCGCCCTGGTCGGCGTGGGAGTGGGCTTGGGGGCGGCGGCACTGATCTATCTTGTCGAGTGGCTGGAGGAGTTCTTCCTTCCCTTCGCCATCGACCAGGGACATCCCTGGATCTTCCTCACCGTCCCCACCGGATTTCTCTTTGCCTGGTTCCTCGCCCGTCGATTTGCACCTGAGGTCGCGGGCGATGGTGTGCCGGAGGCGGTGGCGGCTCTCGAGGTGCACAGCGGCCGGATGCGGGGCAGGGTCATACCACTGAAGATCCTGGCCACGGCCGCCACGGTCGGCACTGGTGGCTCGGCGGGCCGTGAGGGCCCGATCGTCCAGATCGGGGCTGCCGTTGGCTCGGTCATCTCCCGTCGCTTCAATCTGGGAGAAGATCAGGTGCGCTCCCTGGTGGCAGCCGGCGCCGGAGCCGGGATCGGTGCCGCATTCAATGCCCCGATCGCCGGCATGCTCTTTGCCCTCGAGGTCATCCTCTCGTCGTTCGCGGCCCGTCACATGTCCGCCATCGTCATCGCCTCGATCACTGCAGCGGTCACCACCCGGACCATCGTCGGTGCCGAGCTGGAGCTCCAGACCGATGTGTACCGGCTGCAGGAGTTCAGCGAGCTCATCCTCTACGCCGGTCTGGCCCTCGCCGTCGTCCTCATCGGGGTGCTCTTCCTGAACGGACTGGGCCGGCTCGACAGTTACCTTCGCCCTCGCGCCCGGGCCCTCGGCTTTCTCCGACCGCTCTTCGCCGGTCTCCTCGTGGCCGGGCTGATCTTCGTCGAGCCCAGGTTGTTCGGGACCGGACAGTCCGTCATCAATGGCCTTCTCGCCGGCGATGTCGGCTCATCGGTGTGGTGGGCCTTGATCCTCCTGGCGATAGGCAAGGCAGTCGCTACCAGCCTCACCACGACCTCGGGTGCATCAGGTGGCGCGTTCATGCCGTCTCTGTTCATGGGCGCCGCCGTGGGGACAGGCTTCGCCTTGCTCGCAGGCGAGATCTGGCCATCTCCCATCGAGTCGGGAGCCTTCGCCGTGGTTGGCATGGCCGCAATGTTCGCTGTCGTGGGCAGGGCGCCACTGACCGCGATCCTGATGGTCTTCGAGGTCACCGGCGCCCGGGATTATCAATTGATCCTGCCCCTGATGCTCACCGCGACCCTCGGGACGTTCCTGGCGGAGCGCTTCCATCCCGATTCGATCTATTCGATGATCCTCGACCACATGGGGATCAACGTGCGCAGGACTGGCGAAGTCGACCTTCTCGACACGATCGACGTCGGCTCGGTGATGGCCTCCCAGCCTCATGTCTGCGCAACCGGCGACTCGCTGGCCGAGGTGGAGGAGAGACTGCACCAGACCAGATCCCATGGCCTTCCCGTGGTAGAGGACGGCCGCTTGGTCGGGATCATCACGCTGTCGGACATCGCCCGGGCCGGAGATGGTCAGGACCGCGTGGCCGACGCGATGACCCACCGACCGGCGACCGTGGTTCAGACCACGCCGGTGTCGACCGCCCTGGAGCGTATGGCGGTGCTGGGTGTCGGTCGGCTGCCGGTCGTGGCCGAGGATGACCCGGAGCAGCTGGTGGGGGTCTTCAGACGGGAAGATGCAGTGCGCGCCTATCACGAGGCGTTGACCGCCAACACCGATGTGGAATTGCAGCGGGCGCGTCTCGCCCAGCGCACCGATCCGGGGGCGGGCTATTACGAGTTCCGCATCCCGCCGGGTTCGATGGCTGACGGCCGGTCGATCCGGGAGGTCGCCTGGCCCGAGGGATCCACCCTGGTGTCGATCCGGCGGGAGAGAGAGGTGCAGGTGCCAAGCGGAGACACGGTGCTGCTGAAAGGTGACGTGGTGACCGCCTTCGGCACGATTACCTCGAAGGACCGGATGATCGAGCGGCTCAACGCGGGCGCAGATGAACCGACCGCGGAGATCTGGCTGGGGGACATCGAAGACACCCCCTCTTCCGGGACCGAGCAGGGCCCGTAGAATCATGAGAATCTCGAGAAAGAGGAAATGTCGATGGAAGGTGTAGGCCTGGCGTTCGTCGCCCTGATCGTGCTGGTCGTGATCGGCTTCAGCCTGTATCGACAGCGACAGCGGGCCGCCAACGTGGATCTCGAGGACAAATCGTGGCTCCGCGCGTCGACGCCCGAGGTGGCGTCCACGATCCGCACCGCGCCAGTGCGGGACTTCCATGTCCATGGTCACGAGGCACGTGTGTCCTTCGATGTCCCGTTGCCCGATGTGCAGGACCCGGTGCTCAACGATCTCCTCGTGGACGAAGCGGTCGAGGTGGTGAGGGAGAAGCGTCACACGCTCCCGATCTCCGACGTCACCGAGATCGTCGTGTTCGCCGGCAGAGATGACGTCCAAGAGATAGGTCGCACCCCGCTCCCTTCACCGGGCCAGTTGCCGCCGCCAATGGACAGCGATGTCCTCAACCTGACCCATGTCGCCCGGGACCCCTTCGCTTCCCAGTTCGAGGTCGACCACTCGGTCAGATACGACACTGCCGTTCGGGTGCCGTCCGACGAGTTGGGCCCGCTGCGCGACGAGCTCAAAGTGCCACTCGGCCTGGATCGCGGATTGCGGGCCCGTGGGGTCGATCCCGATGTCGTCAGCGGACCCGAGTTCGTCCTCGGCCTTCTCGAATTGTTCGGGTACAAGGTGACGGCACAGGGTGAGTCAGATGTGCACATGGCATCCAAGGACGGCATCGGCACGTTCATCCGGACCGAGAACTACCGCCCGGGTGATCACCCCGAGTTGAGCGAGCAGACGGTGCGCAAGTTCGTGGCGGAGTTCGCTACCTCCGGCGCCGATCGGGGCATGCTCATCAGCGACAAATACGGCCCCTTCATCACCCACGACATCGAGGCGACCGACCGGCGGATCCGTTTCATCACGCGGGAGAGAGCCCAGGGATTCATCGATTCGATGGCCCTCGGATGATTCCTTCGTGCCTGGAAGCGGACGATGGGTAAGATGCGAGGAAAGGAGGGCTAGATTTGTTCAGCGGATTGAGAGCCCAAGAACTTCTTATCGTCCTGCTCATCGTTCTATTGATCTTCGGAGCGAGGAAGCTGCCTGACCTGGCCAGGTCCCTCGGGGCCTCTGCCAAGGAGTTCCGCAAGGGCGTGTCGGAGGGCTCTGAGGAAACTGACGAGGCTCAGGCCTCGGAAGTGCCGGCTGAGGACAAGCCCGCTCCCGAGACGACTGCCCCGGACGCGGAAAAACCGGACTAGGCGCTGGAACCCAAACACGCCGTCGTGGCGTTGTTGAGTTAGGTCTCCGAGATGGAGTCCGTCCCACTCACCTGGGAAGAGGTTGCGCGTGTCTATGGACGGAAGATCTACAACTTCGCTTACCGGCTCACCGGTAACAGCGACGACGCCGCAGATCTCGTACAAGAAGTCCTGCTACGGGTGCGCAAAGGACTGGCCGCCTACCAGCCGGGCAGCTTCGAGGGCTGGCTATGGCGCATCACCCGGAACGCCTTCCTCGACGAAGTTCGAAAGCGCAACCGCCGCCCCACTGCCCCCCTGCCGGACGAGGTCGATAGGTGGGAGCTGGCCAGCAGTCCATCGGCCGATGTCGAATACTCCCGGATCTCGATCGGAGACGACGTCCAGAAGGCTCTGCTCGAGTTGCCCTACGAGTTCAGGGAAGCTGTGGTCCTCTGCGACATCGTCGGCCTCTCCTATGAGGAAATCGCCCGAGCCGTTGCGGTGCCGGTCGGCACGGTCCGGAGCAGGATCCACCGCGGCCGGAAACTCCTCAGAGAGTCGTTGACATGAATCACGCGGGAGAGCTCATCAGCGCCTATCTGGACGGAGAGCTGGCCAGACCTGAGATCGACCAGCTCCAGGCGCATCTCGCGAACTGTGGAAAGTGCGCCGCTGAGCTGCAAGAGATGCAGACGGTCCGCTCCGCGGTACGGTCGCTTCCCCTCTTCGAGCTGCCCTCAGGGCTCATCCCGGAAGCCGATGCCGAAGTCGTGCCACTTCGACGAAACAAGGGATTCTGGGTCGGCGCGGCCGCGGCGGCTGTTGCACTCGTCATCGCCATCGCCGCCATCGTCACGCCGTCGACGCCGTCGGTAGCGCTCGAGGAGTTGAACAGCCGCTACGGGGCGCGCGCTTCGCTCGATCCTGCATTCGGGCCGGCCAAGGTGATCGTGCCGGATCTGGCGGACATCCTCGAGTGAGGCGGGTCATCGCCCTTGCCGCAGCAATGGTGCTTCTTCCGGCTTCGGCAGCGTTCGCGGCGGATCTCGACGAGTTGCTCGACGAGAGCAGGGAAGCCACTTACACAGCCGAGCAGGTGATCACCTGCTCGACGCCGGACGGCGCCCGTAACGCCGTCATCGAGTTGAGCCAGGCCAGCGGTGAGCTCCACATCGGCGCCCCGGTGGCACCCGACGTCGAGGTCGCCTCCGGGTTCGGTGGTTGGACTCTCGTTCGCGAGGGAGCAGTGGTCAGCAGCGCCAATGTCCAGGGCGCGGGCGAGGAACCGGAGCCGCGGTACACCGTGGATGAGGGAACGGACACCGAGTACCTGGGCCGCGACGCGACCTTGTATCGGATGACCGGCGACGGGGTTGTCCGGGCCGAGCTCGTATTCGACGTCGAAGCCGGAGCGCTACTTCGGGTGGTGACCTTCAACGCCGACGGAAGCGTTTTCTGCGAGCGCCGCTTCGTCACCTTCGATCCGGGAACACCACCGGCCTCCGACGCTGAGGCCGTCCCGAGCGTCGAGTCTGCCGAGGGTGGCGTGGAATCGAACCTTCCGGAGACATTGGGGAACTTCGACCGGCTCGACGTCTACGAGGACGAGGAAGGCTTCATCTTCGCCTACTACTCGGACGGGTTCTTCTCGTTTGCCGTGTTTCAGACGCCGGCGATCGTGGCCGCGGGGAGCGGATCCTTGGTCACGATCGGCGAGCGGGCCTACATCCGCTCATCCGGGGCGGGCCATGTCACCTACGCCTGGGAGACGAGCTCCGGAGGCATGGCGCTGGTCGGGGACCTGCCACCCGACATGCACGAAAACGTGCTCTCCGGTCTCCCTGCCCCCGAGGATCCCGGTCTGTTCCGTCGGCTGTGGAGGAATCTGTTCGGCCAGATTGGTTCCGCCCGGCCTCTTTAGCGATCGGATCGAGTTCCCGTCACTCGGCCGCCTTGTGCTCGATCACCCACGTCTCAGCCTGGTGATAGGCGGTGCGGCTCGACTCGCCCAGGTTCGGCGTCGCTTCGATCACTTCCACGGGACCTGCGGCCTTGACGTGCCCGGCGCGGCTGAATTGTTCCATGAGTGCCGGGTCGACTCCGCTCAGGTACAGCTTGCCTTGGGCCCCCCGCAACGATTCGGAGTAATCACTGAACACCTTGAAAGCGGTAGCGCCGAGCATGGTCCGCCCCCGGAGGCGGAGCACGACGGCTGGCTGTATGGCGGTGCCCACCTCGGGGAGATGGGCCTGCAGCGTCCTCGCACCGGCGTAGAACAAGCTTCCGTACCGTCGAGGAGCGTGACCGAATGGCTGGAAAGCCGGTCGGGGGCGGGCCGCTCTTCGAACGATCCACCCGGTTGGGGCACGAGCTCGACGACGCGGAGGTCGAGTGCTCTTGCTCGGCCCCTTCGGCCACACGACACGCCGGAATTTGTCGGTACCGGCCTCACCCGTTGTGCGCGACCCGAAGCTAGGTGACCGATTCCAGGGCAGGCAGATAGCTGGTGAACGGGCGCGCCTCACCCAGCACGTCTGACGCGATCACATCCCTGATCACACCCTCCGAATCGAGGATGTAGGTCGTCCGCTTGGCGTAGCCAAACGTCTCGTCGAAGGTGTCGTACGCCCGGGACACCTCGCCATGGGGCCAGTAGTCGGAGAGGATCGGGAAGCGGAAGTCGTTGTCCTCTGCCCAGTCCCGGTTGGTTGGTCCGGCGTGGGTCGTGATCATGACGACATGGGCATCGACTCCCTCGAAAGAAGCCCAGTTGTCCCTGATCTCGCATGCCTCGGCCTCGCACGTCCGTGTGTGCGGGTAGGGCATGAAGACGATCATCGACTTCTTGCCCTTCAGGTCGTCCAATGAGATCGTCTCGCGGGTCTGGCTGACCAGGGTGAACTCCGGGGCCGTCGTGCCGACCTCGAGCGGCATCGTCAGGTCCACCCATCAAGAAGGACGCGGGCCGCCCAGGCCGTGGGGTCGCGCAGCTCGGCGGCGTTGGGCATCCGGGTGGGATCGGACCACAGCGTCTCGAGAGCGTCCTCCCCGTACCGTCGCTCCACCTCCTGGTTGAACACGTCGCCGAGACGCGTCGCCTCGGGGGAACCGCGCCGATCCCTATCGTCGGCGCCGCCTCGGTCTCCTCCCGCGCCTCGTCACGGAGGTCTGTGATCGCATCGAAATTGGGCGACAACTCGGCAATGGCGCGGCGTGCGAGAAGACGGCCACATCCGGTGATCGCCCCGAGAAAGGCCTCCAGCTCGAGACGTGGCGCCTCGGCCTCCTCGCCGCCCATGAGACCCTCGAGCCCTCCGGCGTCCTGGATCGCCTGCTCGATCGCCTCGGGATCGGATCCGCCCGCCATCAGGCCGCTGAGCATCGTCGGATCGATCTTCACCGCATCGGCAAATGCGGTGGCGAGCTGATGGACATGGTCGTGGATCCACGGGAGCTGCGAGACGGCCCTGAATGCCACTTCGTTGGCGACGATCCAAAGCCGGATTTCCTTCTCGTCGACCGCGTTGGAGCGAGTCAGCGTCTCGATGTTGGGCACCACGATGCTGAGGGGCCCCGGATGCTCCTGGGGGAGGCCGGCATCGAATGACGCGACCGTCCAGGTCGACAGCGAACCGACGAGCGATCCGACCTGGAGCCCGATGATCGCCGGCGCCAGTTGGGCCATGAGGGGCGCCGCCGGGCCTTCGGCCCCGACCGACGACGCAAACGGCTCGACCAGTGATCCGTAGGACTCGAGGTTGCGCTCCGCCCATCCCCGCGCATCCAGCGGGAGTACATCGGAGGCGGGAACCACCCGGAAGGGGGCGATCTGCTCGATCCGGTATTCGGCCAACCGAGCGAGCTCCCGGAACTCCTCGGCTGCCCAGGGCTCGACCGGCTCCGTCTCCCCGGAGAGATGGCGGGCAACCTCTGCTGCCAGTTTCCAGTTGATGGGTCCTGGCTGATCGAACAGATCGAACAGCTTCGAGAAGAGGTCGTCGCTCATGGGCGGCCCTCCAGCGTCACGGTCAACTCGGTATCGGTGTCGGCGCGGGACACGGACATGTCGACGATCTCGCCCGCTCGTCTGGTGCGAAGCTCGGTGAGGAGCGTCTCCATCGAAGTGACCGGCACGTCGTCGAGCTCGGTGATCACGTCGTTGGTCTGACCGCCACCGAGGTCATAGGCGGAATCCGCGGTCACGCTGGTCACCCGAACCCCGACCGGGTACTCCGCCCCATCGGCTTCGGCGAGTGCAGTCTCGCCCTGGATCCCGAGTTGGGCATGGCTGACAACGCCGTCCTCGATGAGATCGTTGGCTACATCGAGCGCTGTGTCGATAGGGATGGCGAACCCGAGGCCCTCAGCCCCCACATCGGACACCGCGATCGCGGTGGTGATGCCCACCAGCCGAGCCGCGCTGTCGAGCAAGGCACCACCCGACGAGCCACGCGTGATGGGGGCGTCGGTCTGGATGAGGCCGAACAACGTCTCTCCTGACTCGACCTGCAACGACCGGTTGAGGGCGCTGACGATGCCGTAGGTGACCGACGGCCCTCCCTCCAAGGCGAGCGGGTTGCCGACGGCAACAGCCCGCTCTCCGATGATGAGAGCGCTCGAAGAGCCCACCTCGATAGGCGTCAGATCGGGGCGGTCAACCCGTAGGACGGCGATGTCAGTGAGGTCGTCGAGGCCGATGACCTCCGGGACCCATCGTCCCCCGTCGGAGAACACGATTGCCAGCTCGTCGGCGTCGCTCACCACATGATGGTTGGTGATGATGTAACCGTCGGCCGAGTACACGACACCGCTGCCACCACCGTCACCCACGGCGCTGCTGGTCTCGACCGCGATGATGCTTGGGATCGCTTTCATCGCCACCTCGGTCGCGTTCCCGGTATCGGCGATGACGACGGGGGCGGTGGTGGGCGGGGGCAAGGTCAGACTCGGAGGTGGCGGGTTGGTTGGCACCGGCGGCTCTTCGAACACACCGGTGAAGCCGAGAATGGCGAGGGTCACGCCAGTCCCGAGGAGTGCCCCACCGACGACACCCAGGAAAACAGTCCACATGTCCGGTCGTGCCCGGGTAGGTGCCACGGGCGGCGACGGCGGCGGCGGGAAGTCCTCGTAGCCGTCATGGCTTTCCTCGGGCTCCTCCCAAAGCTGCGGCCCGGGAGGGCCGGTGTCTGTCATAGGCTGAAGATTCTATGGACACCGCCCATCAATCGATCAGGGTCTCGGTGGGCGCCGAGCCGATCGACGTCGCCCGGATGGTCGAGGAGGTAGGACGGCCTGATTCCGGCGCCACGGTCCTCTTCCTGGGGACGGTACGCGACCACTCCAGCGCCCGATCGAATGTCACCCACCTCGAATACGAGGTCTACGCCGAGTTGGTTGAGCCGAAGATCCGGGAGATCGTTGAAATGGCCGCGGGTCGCTGGCCGATATTGAGTGCCGTAGTCGAGCATCGCTCGGGCACCGTGAGCCTGGGGGAGGTCTCGGTGGCGGTGGCGGTCTCCACCGCCCATCGCGAGGACGCATTCGTCGCAGCCCGCTTCATCATCGACGAGCTCAAGACCAGAGCACCGATATGGAAGAAGGAGCACTGGCCGGGCGGATCGGAGTGGAGCGCCGGCTCCTAGCCGTTTTGATTGCCGGCCGACTTCGCCCTCGACGCGACCCCTGATTCGCCTGAGGGCATTCTCGTTTCTCGTCTGCACAGACTCGGCAAACAGACCCGTCGGCCGGGGCTGCCGCCGCGTGGTCCAGTCCCAGACGAAATTTGATCAGTCCGGCAAAGTTCGATCCCAGTCGATATTGTCCGGTCGTCTTTGAGGAGGACACGGGATGACGACCGTCCTGGAGCGAGCCGGCGCGCCGTCGGCTGATGTCGGTTTCAAGACGCCGCCCGCCTATGTCAGGGAGTGGGCTCAGGACCGCCCCGACCTGGTGGCGATGCGGGAGAAGGACTTCGGGATCTGGCAGGAGATCACCTGGTCTCAATATTGGCAATCGGTCCTCGACGCCGCCCACGGTCTTCTCGCTCTCGGTGTGTATGAGGGCGATCGGGTTTCGATCCACTCCGAGGACCGTCCCGAGTGGGTGATTCTCGACATGGCCACGGTGGCAGTCCGGGCCATCACCGTCGGCCTCTACCCCACCAACCCCGCCGCTGAGGTCGAGTATCTCCTCTCTGACTCGGGAGCTGTGGTCCATCTGGTCGAGGACCAGGAGCAAGCGGACAAAGTGATGTCCGTCATCGGCTCGCTGCCCGATTTGCGCAAGATCATCCACCTCGAGCCGCGCGGCTTCCGCAATTGGCGCGACGACGACCGGTTTGTTTCCTGGGACGAGTTCCTCGAGGTCGGTCGCAGCCACCGGGAGGCCAATCCGGGAATGGTCGAACAGATCATGGCGCAGGCGCTTGGAGACGACGTGATCACCCTGGTCTACACATCGGGGACCACCGGACCGCCCAAGGGCGCAATGCTCACCAACTCCAATTTCGCCTTCAATGCCGACGTTCTGATCTCGGTGGAGAATCGGACTCCAGATGGAAAGCCGATCGGTCCCGACGACCTGATCCTCACCTATCTGCCGCTGTGTCACGTCGCCGAGCGCATCTTCTCGACTTGGTCCTCGGTGTCCCGGGGGCCCTCCCTCAACTTCGCCGAGTCGATCGAGACGGTGCAGCAGAACCTCCGCGAGATCCAACCGACGATCTTCTTCGCCGTGCCCAGGATCTGGGAGCGAATCCACGCCTCCATCGCCATCAAGGGTCGTGACGGCACCTGGTTCAAGCGGCTCTGGTTCGGAATCGGGATGAAGCTGGCGCGGCGCATTGGAGATCTCAGGGTTGCCAATGACGGCGAGCACACCGCTCTGAGCCGGCTCCTCTATGCGATCGGCTACCCGATCGTGTTCCGGGCGATAAAGGAGCGGATCGGGCTGCGCCGGGTCCGCTATGCCGCCAGCGGCGCGGCGCCGATCGCACCCGAGGTTCTGCGCGACTTCCTCGGGATGGGTGTCCCGCTCTTCGAGCTCTATGGCATGACCGAGAACTCGGCCGTCGCCACCTGCAACTTTCCCGGAGCGAACAAGGTGGGGACGGTCGGCGTGCCCTATCCGGGGACGGAGTTGCGCATCGACGAGGTGACCGGGGAGATCCAGACCAGACATCCCGGCGTGTTCAAGGGCTATTGGAACAAGCCGGAGAAGACGGCCGAGGCGTTCACCGAGGACGGCTGGCTGAGGACCGGCGATGTCGGCGAGTGGGTCGACGGCACCCACGTCAAGATCGTGGACCGTATCAAAGACATCATCATCACCTCCGGCGGGAAGAACATCTCGCCCTCCGAGATCGAGAACTCCCTCAAGGTCTCACCCTTCGTCAAAGAAGCGATGGTGATCGGCGATGGGCGGAAGTACCTCTCGGCGCTGATCGCCATCGAATCCGACGTGGTTGGTGACTGGGCCACGAGACGACAGATCCCCTACACCACCTACCG
Organism: uncultured Acidobacteriota bacterium; assembly: GCA_963720925.1. Classification (GTDB taxonomy): domain Bacteria; phylum Actinomycetota; class Acidimicrobiia; order Spongiisociales; family ZC4RG35; genus JARDZU01. The sequence continues at coordinate 65,415 of CAVRHE010000005.1, read as the reverse complement.
CGACCTGACCACGAAGCCCCAGGTCATCGAGCTGATCCAAGGTGTCGTCAACGAGGCAAACGACAAGACCTCTCATGTCGAGAACATCCAGAAGTTCCGTCTCATCCCCAAGGAGCTCGACCACGAGGACGGAGAGCTGACCGCGACGCAGAAGCTGAAGCGGACCTCGATGAGCGCGATGTTCGGTGACCTGATCGAGGACATGTATCGGTCGTGACCAGCGGTCTCGTCGTTCTGGCACAAGAGACGGCGGGTGGCAGCGCTTTCGCTCAGATGCTTGTCGACGGGATCAGCTTCGGGGCCATTTACGCCTTGCTGGCGATGGGTTTCGTGATCATCTTCAAGGCGACATCGGTGATCAACTTCGCCCACGGCGCCCTCACCGGTCTGGGTGCCTTCCTGGTCGTCGCCTTTGCCACCGTCCTCGACTTCCCCGGCCGCTATCTGACCTCCCTCCCCGAGTGGGCGCAGTGGACCGCCAATGTCCTGACCGCCTTCGTCGTCGCCGCCTTGCTCGGCGTCCTCATCGAGCGCGTCTTCCTCAGACCGATGGTGGGGGAGGCGCTCTTCGCCGTGGCCATCGTGACCCTCGGCGTCGACATCGTGATTCGCACGATCACAAATGATTGGATCGGCACCCAGCCCCGGCCCGTCGGCGCCCCATGGGGGCTGAACGTCATCGATCTGGGATGGGTGCGGATCGCCTGGTCGGAAGTCATCCAGATCGTGGTGACCATCGTCCTGCTGATTGCCATCGCATTTTTTCTGCGGTCCCGTACCGGGGTGGCGATGCGGGCAACTGCCTTCGACCAGGAGACGGCACGCGCCCAGGGTGTCAACGTCGGACGTGTCTTCTCGGTGGCTTGGGCCATCGCCGCCTTTCTGGCCGCCGTGGCCGGGCTCTTCTACTCCGTCTTCCCGCGCCGGGCCACCGGGGTCGACCAGGCCACGGCCTTCATAGCTTTTCGCGCTTTCCCGGCGGTGATCATCGGGGGACTCGACTCGATACCCGGGGCCGTGGTCGGTGGCTTCGCCGTGGGCATCGCCGAGTCGGCAGCGAATATCTACGTGACCGCCGACTTCCTGGGCAACGGCTTCCCCGGGATAGTCGGCTACCTATTGATGATGGTGGTCCTCCTCGTGCGCCCCTACGGATTGCTCGGCACACCGGAGATCAGACGGGTATGAGAGGCCGTCCCCTTCTCTACACGAGCTACGAGGCCGACCAGGGACTGCTCAACACCACGACGAAGAAGGTGATGCTCAGCCTTTTCCTTCTCGTTCTCGTCTCGATCCCCTTCCAGGTCATCCCGGTTCTGAGTTTCCTCGGCCAGGACGATTGGCTGAGGCTGCTGGTGACCACCGCGATCTTCGCGATCGGAGCCCTCGGGCTGAACTTGCTCACCGGCTTGGCCGGCCAGGTGTCGTTGGGGCATGCGTTCTTCATGGGAGTCGGGGCATACACCGCAGCGTGGCTCGGTGGCCCGGCCGACGGCCCGCTCCTCGGCCTCGGGCTCCCGATCTGGATCTGGCTCCCGGCCGCCGGCATCGTGGCCGCGCTGATCGGGGTGGCGGTCGGGCCGACGGCGGTGAGGGTGAGGGGGCTATATCTGGCCATCGTCACGCTTGGTCTCGTCTTCATCGGGGACTACATCTTCCGCAACTGGACATCACTGACCGGCGGGGCGCAAGTGGGCCGAGATTTCCCACCTCTGGTGTTTCGATGGTGGAAAGAGGACCCGCCCGTGATCGACTTCACGACACCGAGCGTCTGGTTCGGAGTCGAATTGTCAGGCCTCGCCAAGACCTTCTTCCTCCTGGCGGTGTTGGCCGGGATCTTCACCTTGCTGGCCAAGAACCTGCAGCGAACCCGGGTCGGGCGGGCGTTCATGGCGATTCGGGACCGCGACATCGCCGCCGAGATCATGGGGGTCAACGAGTTCGCCTACAAACTGTTGGCTTTCGGTGTCTCCTCCTTCTACGCCGGGATCGCGGGGGCGTTGCTGGCCTCGTTCGTCATGCGCGTCGTGCCCGAGCGCTGGGATCTGTTCCTGTCGGTTCAATTCATTGCCATCATCTTGATCGGCGGCGCTGGAACCGTGGCCGGCGTCATTCTCGGGTCCGCCTTCGTGATCCTGCTTCCGAGGGTCGTCCAGGACTTCACCCTTTGGCTCCAGTCCGTGGCCCTGGAGGGGGAGGGGATCGGCTCGGCGATCGCCAACGTCTTCGTCGCCACCACCCCCAACGATTTCGGGCTGGTCAACACCTTTGCCGGCGTCGGGCCGGGCTTATCGGTGGCTCAGTTGAACCTCGTCCTATACGGTCTGTTGATCATCGGCTTTCTCATCTTCGAGCCGCTCGGATTGTTCGGCATCTGGCTTCGCATCCGCAACTACTGGAAGGGTTGGCCGTTCACCTATTGAGCGGTCACGAGAGGGCTCTCGCCCTCACAATTGAAAGAGGAGGAAGGAACGAATGAGAAGAAAGCCCAAGTGGCTGGCTCTGCTCTTGGTCCTAGGCCTGGTGCTCGCCGCCTGCGGTGACGGTGACAGTGGCGACTCGACCACGACTGCCGCCGAAGAGGAGGAAGCGACGACGACGGCTGCGCCGGAGGAGGAGCCCACAACCACGGCCGCTGAAGACACGGGAGGGGACGTCGCCACCGACGTCGGCGTCGATCTCGAGGCCGGCACCATCACCATTGGTCTCCTGTCCGACCTGAGTGGTCCGTTTGCCCCGCTCGTGACGGTGATCAACACCGGGCACGAGCTCTATTGGGCCTCGGTGAACGAGGCGGGCGGCATCAATGGCCTCAATGTCGAGCTCGCGGTCCGTGACACCGCGTATGTGCCGGACACGCACGTGCAGATGTACGAAGAGCTCAAATCCGAGGTCGTCGCGTTCGGACATTCGACCGGATCGCCCCACACCATGGCGATAAACCCGTCGCTGCAGGCCGATGGGATCCTGGCCATCCCTCTCACCTGGTACTCGGGTTGGTCCGACCCTGCGATCAACGCCAACCTCGTGCCCCACGGGACCCCGTACTGCATCGAGGCGATGAACATGATCGAGTACCTGACGCTGCAGGATCCCGAAGCGACGACTATCGCGATCGCAACCAACGGTGGTGACTACGGCCTGGATTCGAGCGCTGGCGCCGTGATGGTTGCCGAGGCGCTCGGCCTCGAAGTGGTCTACGACGGCAGCGGTGTGATTGTGGCCACCGATCCGGCAACGCTTGCCGAGGCGGCAACCGGGATCGCCGGATCCGGAGCAGACCTGGTCTGGGTCACGACCGATCCGACTTCGTTTGGCGGGATCTACGGGCAGGCCCTGGCCGCCGGCTTCTCCGGTGCCCTGTGGTCGGGTGCCGGACCGTCCTGGAACCCTGCCTCTGGTCGCCCCGGACTCCCCGATCGCCGAGCCGCTGGCCAACGACTTCTACGTCTCGCAGTATTACGCGCCATGGGCCGCGGACTCACCGGGCAACCAGATGGTCCGCGAACTGGTCGAGGCCGCCGGAGCCCCGCCACTCGACTACTACGCCGAGGGTGTCATCGAAGCCACGATCATGCATCAAGCATTGCTTGCGGCATATGACGCCGGTGACATGACGCAGGCCGGAGTCCTCGCCGCGGCGAAGAGTCTGGAGTCAGTGAGCTTCGACGGGTTGGCCCCCGACGAGACCTATGTCGGCGAACCGAACGATCGGCTGCAGCGGGCGCAGTTCATCTCGCGGCCCGATCCTGCCGGTCTGGCCGGCGGAACGTCGACCGGGGTGACCCTGGTCGAGTCGGAGTACACGTCTCCGGCTGCCGAAGCGTTCGAGTTCACAGGAGCCTGCTTCGCCATCGAGTAGGGCTGAGACATCCGCACGGTGGGCGGTCTCCGGACCGCCCACCACACAAGGAGCAGGAGAGCAGTGGCGTGTTAGCCGTCGAGAACCTCGAGGTGGTCTACAACGACGTCGTCTTGGTTCTACGCGGCATCTCGCTCCAGGTCCCTGACGGCAAGATCGTGGCCCTGCTCGGCACCAACGGAGCGGGCAAGACCACCACGCTTCGAGCAATCACGGGCCTGCTCGACATGCACGAGGGTGACGTGACCAAGGGGGAGATCACCTTCAACGGGATCGACATCACCGACGAGGACCCGGCTGCCCGCGTTCGGCGCGGCATCAGCCAGGTGATGGAGGGGCGGAGGGTGTTCGCCGAGATGACGGTCGACGACAACTTGCGTGCCGGTTCCTACACCAATCGGGACGCGAACCGGGTGAAGGAGGCTCGGGAGCGGGTCTTCACCCTCTTCCCGAAGCTGGCCGCCCGGCGCAACGCCACCGCCGGCTATCTGTCGGGTGGTGAGCAACAGATGTTGGCGATCGGACGGGCGTTGATGCAGGAGCCGAAGTTGCTCATCCTCGACGAGCCCTCCCTGGGCCTCGCCCCTCGTCTCGTCCAGGAGGTCCGGGACATCATCGTCGAGATCAATTCGCAGGGGACCTCGGTGCTGCTCATCGAGCAGAACGCCAACATGGCCCTATCCATCGCCGACTATGGCTACATCATGGAGACCGGGAAGATGGTGATGGATGGCGACCCGGCCAAGTTGCTCAAAGATGAGGACGTCAAAGAGTTCTACCTCGGTCTGCACACCACCGGGGACCAGAAATCCTTCCGCGACGTGAAGCATTACAAGCGACGCAAGAGATGGCTGTCGTGAGATGCGGGCTGCGGTCGCATAGGAACGGGCAGCCGGAGGCCGCCAATGAGCGGCAAATTGCTCCAGCGCCGGGCGGAGCGCTCCGGACCGAAGGGGTACGAGCACCTCCTCGAGGTGACTGATGTCCACCTGGCGTTCAGAGGGGTCAAGGCAGTCGACGGGGTCACCTTCCATGTCGATGATGGCGAGCTGTTCGCCATCATCGGGCCCAACGGCGCCGGCAAGACGTCCCTGTTCAACGTGGTCAACCAGGTGTACAGCCCGCAGTCCGGCGACGTCCGGTGGAAGGGCGAGAGCCTGATGGGGGTCAAGCCGAACGAGACGGCCGAGCGCGGCATCGCTCGCACCTTTCAGAACATCGCCCTCTTCCCCCATATGACCGTGATCGAGAACCTGTTGACCGGGCGCCACGTCCGCATGCGGAGCTCGTGGCTGGCGGGGAGTGTCTGGCTGGGAAAGGCGAAGCGGGAGGAGATCGAGAATCGCGAGATCGTCGAGGACATCATCGACTTTCTCGAGATCGAGCAATGGCGGAAGTACCCGGTTGGATTGCTTCCCTACGGGATCCAGAAGCGGGTGGAGCTGGGACGTGCCCTCGCCATGGACCCGGAGCTCCTGATGCTCGACGAGCCGGTTGCCGGGATGAATCTCGAGGAGACCGAGGACATGGCCCGGTTCATCCTCGACGTCCAGGACGAGCTCGGCATCGCGATCATCCTCGTCGAGCATGACATGGGGTTGGTGATGGACATCGCCGACCGCATCCTCGTCGTGGACTTCGGCAAACCGATCGCCGAAGGCATCCCCTCCTCCGTCCAACAAAACCCCAACGTTGTCAAGGCGTACCTCGGCGAAGAGGTGGCTCCCCTGGATTCCTAGGGGAGCGGGTCAGGGCCGCGGGTATTCACCCACCAACTTCCAGGCGCCTGGGAGCAGGAGGCCGGCGGCGGCCGCCTTGATGATGTCACCGAGGATGAAGGGGACGACGCCGGCGAGGACGGCCTCCGTGAAGGTCATGTCGAGAAGGATCATCAGCCCGGCCACACCGAAGGCATAGATGATGAACGAGCCGGCGATGAAGGCGGTGAACATCGTCGGGAAGGTTCGGTCCTGGCGACGCTCGGCCATGAAGCCAACCAAACCGGCGGCGAAGATGAACCCGATCAGATAACCGGCGCTGCCTTGCGCCGTCGCAGTACTCCAGCCGGCAGCACCCCCGGCGTAGACGGGAAGCCCCAACGCACCGGCGACCACGTATACCGCTTGGCCGGCAGCCCCCAGGGTCATGCCGAGCGCGGCGCCGGTGAGAAGCACGGCAAAGGTCTGACCGGTCACCGGAACTGGCGTGAAGGGCAGGTGGATCTCCCACTGCGCGGCCAGCGCGGTCAATGCAGCAGCGCCGATGACGAGGAGCACCGAGGTGACACGTGACCGGGGAACAACTCGTTGGGCAATGACTGCCGATGTCATCTTTATCTCCTGCAAACCCGACGTGTGCAACCTTAAAGACCTCGGACTGTCTCTCGCAGCCCACCGTTACCCTTTCATCATGGAAGACCAGAACCAACGCGGATCTTCTTGGCCCCTCTATCTGATCGGGGCCCTCTTCGTCGTGGGCGCTCTCGTCCTCGGCGTGTGGAATCTCGAGCTCCCGTACCTGGCCTTCTCGTCAGGCCCGGTGTCCGATGCCGCCGATGCGATCGTCGCCGACGAAGTCGATACCTACCCGCCCGAAGGGGAGCTTCTCATGCTCACCATCGTCAGCCAGGAGGTCAACCTTTTCGAGGCTCTCATTGCCGGGGTCGATCCGTCGATCGACCTCGTTCCCCGGGAAGCTTTCCGCCGGCCCGAGGAGACCGATGAGGACTACCGGAAGAGGGTTCTTCAGCAGATGGACGACTCTCAGACCAGGGCCATCACGGTTGCCCTCGAACATCTCGGCTACGAGATGGTCCCCACCGACGTACTCATCACCGATCTCGCCCCGGACATCCCGGCAGCGGACGTGCTCGAGATCGGGGACTTCGTCGACTCGTTCAACGGGACCGAGATAGTGCGAAGCACCGATCTCACCGATCTGCTCGAAGGCTTGGAGCCGGGTGATGTGATCGATGTCGGTGTCACCCGCGATGGAAGCCCGCAGACGCTTCAGGTGGAACTCGCAGAGCGCGACGACCCGGAAGGCGGCGCGATGATCGGGATCACGGTCGGCGAGTTGAGCGAGCCTCCGTTCCCGCTCTCGATCGAGGCGGGCGACGTGGGCGGGCCATCGGCGGGGATGATGCACGCCCTGGCCATTATCGACACGCTGACGCCCGGCGAGATGACCAAGGGCCACATCGTGGCCGGGACGGGAACAATCGCTTACGACGCCACCGTGGGTCCCATCGGCGGCATCCGTCAGAAGGTCGTCGGAGCCGAAGCGGCGGGTGCCGAGTACATCCTGGTCCCGGCGGACAACTACGAGGCAGCCCTGACGGCACCCCGTGAGTCAATCGAGATCGTGTCTATAGCGACCTTGCAGGATGCGATCGACTTCTTCGAAGACCTCGGCCCGGCCTGACCCGATCCGCCCAAACCCGGGCGAAATCCTGCCCGATCGGTATCTTCTAGAGCCGATGGCTTCTGACATCACCCCCGACGACATCCGGCGGGCGGAGTTTCGTGCCGTTCGGCGTGGCCTCGACCCCGATGAGGTTTCCAGCTTTCTCGAACGCATCGCCGCCGACGTGGACAAACTCGAGAAGGAACGGGAGCGGCTCGCGACCAGGCTGGGTGAATATGCCGATCGCGACCTGGACTCAGAGTTCGAGACCCTCGGTCGTGAAGTGGCTGCGGTGTTGCAGTCGGCCAAAGAGGCCGCAGACACGATGAGGGAACGGGCGACCACGGACGCCGCTCGCTGGCGCTCCGAGGCGATGACCGAGGTCGAAGCAATGCGTAAGGAGGCCCGGAGCGACGCCGAGGCACTGCGGGGCGACGCCTGGGCCACAGGCACTGAATTGCTCAATCAGAGCGCGGTGGAAGCACGCCGCATCCGGAGCGAGGCCGAGCAAGACGTGTTATCGGTCATGGGCGAGGCAGAGCGCGAGGCCCATCGTCTGACCTCGACGGCTCGGCGCGAGGCCGAGGACGTGCTTCGGTCCGCCATGATGGATTCCGAGAAGCTGGGCTCTGAGGCGAAGAAACGGCATGACGATCTGATCGAGCAGGCCCATCGCCAGGCAGAGAGCGCTCAAGAGCGAACCCGTGCCCTCGAGGAGCGTCGCGAGGAGCTGATGCTCGAGCTCGAGACCGTCCGCTCGACTCTGAGCCGTCTCGAAGGCACGCTCGAGGAGCGTCGTGAGGACCTCGAGCTCTCGCCGGAGTCGACGAGCGTCAAGGTCGTCCCCGCCCGAACCGAGCCCGACGAGAAAACGTGGGAGCTGGGGGAGACGGTTCGAGTGATCCCCCCTTACGAGAGGCCACCGAGCGAACCTGCAGGCCCCTCCGCTGAGCGGCCCCGCCCGCCGGCGAGACAGGTGATTCCGGAGCCATCAGCCGATCCCCCCGACGAGCCGATCAGCGAGGAGGCACCACCCCCCGCTCCGGAGCCGGCTCGAGAGAGAATCGAGGAGCGCGAGCCGGTCGTGCAGATCGAGCCCGAGTACGAGCCAGAACCAGAACCAGAACCGGAGGTCCGCCCCGACGACGTCGGCGCGCTCTTTGACTCGCTCCGGGGCTCGCCACAGGCCACGATCACCGTTCACACCGCAACCAGCTCCGAGGTCGAAGGACGCCGAGCCAGAGGACTCGGCGCAGCATCTCGATGCCGCTCCGACGAGCGAGTTCATCGAGGAACGGGATGCCCGGCTTCTGCCGATAACCAACCGTGCGCTGAGAGGCGTGAAGAAGGCGGTGACGGACGCCCAGAACGTCGCCCTCGACAGCCTGCGCATCGATGACACGTGGCACCCGGAGAGCCAGGTTCTGGCCGAGATGATGCAGGCCGACCTCAAAGGGCTCTGGGCTGAGAGCTACTCGGCCGGTCACGCGGCGGCGGAGGAGATGACTGGCTCCAGGCTCAAGAGAAAGGACACTCCACCCTCCAACGCAGCCGACACCTTCGGTGAGGACCTGGCAGGGGCGGTCTCCCACGCTCTCATCGACGCCGGGGATGGCCAGCGGGAGAAGCAGTCCGCGACATCGAGGGTGTTCCGGGGCTGGCGCACCGACGAAGCCGAGCGCAGAGTTCGCCAACTCGCTCTCGTCGGGTATCACCGAGGGCTGGTGGACTCCGCTGGGGAGGGCAACAGCCTGCAATGGGTAGCCAGCGGCACTCCATGCAGCGCCTGTCGCGAGGCGGCGGCGGAGCCCGGGTCACACCTGCCACCGGTGCACACCGGCTGCGAATGCACCCTCGTGCTCGCCGGCGCCTAGCCAGAACCGCGCAGCAAACCAAGCACAGCGGAACCGTTACCCTCACCGCCAATGTTCACCAGGGTTCCAGCCGACTATCGGTCGGACAGACGGCGGCCAATCACGCTGATTCTGATCGTGGTGGCGGCGCTCTATCTCACCCTGACCGCCCTGGGAACCCTTTGGACGGACTACCTCTGGCTGGGTTCGATCGGCTTCGAGGGGGTTTGGCAGCGCCGACTGGGCCTCTCGATCCTTCTTGGCGCCCTCGGCATCGCGGTGGCCTTCCTCGTCCTGTGGGTCAGCCTGCGCCTGGTCGACCGGATGTCTCCCCGCTGGGCCCCATTCGACCTGACCGAAGAAGAAGAGATGATCGAGCGATTCCGCGAGTGGGTCGAGCCGCGGATCCGACAGATCCGCTTCTGGCTGACCGGTGGTCTCGCGGTCCTCTTCGGACTGACGGTCTCGTCGTGGCGGGACGATGTGTTTCTCTTCATCAACGCCCAGGAATTCGGGACCCTCGATCCGATCTTCTCCCTCGACGTCGGGTTCTACGTCTTCCGTCTTCCCTTGCTGGAAACCGCCACCGATTGGCTGTTCAACCTGCTGGTGTTGGCGACAGTGGTGACCGCAATCGGCCACTACTTCAACGGCGGTTTGCGTCTGAGTGGTAGGCGCCTGACGGCGACCCGCCGGGCGAAGACTCACATCTCGGTGATGCTTGCCCTCACTCGCCCTGGTGCGGGCGGTGGTCTACCGCATCGACATGTACGAACTTCTCTTGTCGGATCGGGTTTCTGACCAGTTCTTCGGTCCCGGGTTCACCGACATCACCGCCCGCCTACCTGCCTATCGCCTCCTGATCCTGGTGGCGGTCTTGGCGGCAGTGCTCTTCATCGTCAACATCTTCCGACCCGGGTGGACATTGGCCCTGGTCGCCGTCGGTTCTTGGCTGGTGGTGGCGATCGCGGCCGCCGCGATCTACCCCGCCATCATCCAGCGTCTCCAGGTCAACCCTCAGCCTCAGGCCAGGGAGGGCCCATACATCGAGAACAGCATCCAGTTCACCCGCGAGGCCTGGGGGCTGGACGAGGTCGAGGTGCGGGGCTTCCCGGCGGCCGACGATCTCGAAGTGGCCGATATCGAGGCCAATCAACTGACGATCGACAACCTTCGGATCTGGGATCCCTCGGTTCTGCCACGCACCTACCAGAGCTTTCAGGAGCTTCGCAACTACTACACGCTGTCGGTGGTCGACACGGATCGATACCTCAACCAGGGCATCCCCATTCAGGTCATGCTGGCGGTGCGCGAGCTCGAGGAAGTGAATCTGCCCCGTGATGACTGGCTGAACCAACGGCTTCTCTACACCCACGGCTTTGGGGCGGTGGTCAACGTGGCCAATGAAGTGGCCGACGACGGGCAGCCGAACTTCCTGTTGAAAGACGTGCCTCCGCAGGCGGCGGTCGAAGGGCTGGAGCTCGACGAGCCCAGGGTCTATTTCGGGGAGACCTACCAAGAGGGAAGACCGGTCATCGTGAAGACCGGCGAGGAGCCCCAGGAGATCGACTACCCCCTTCCTGACGAACAGACCGCCTACAACGAGTACGCGGGCGATGCCGGCGTGACACTGGACAACATCTGGAAGCGAATTGCCTTTGCCTTCCGCTACCGCGACCTGAACCTCCTCATATCGGGCGAGGTCCGCTCCGACAGCAGGGTGCTCGTCGAGCGAAACGTGAGCCACATCGTCGAAAGTGTCGCCCCGTTCCTCCACCTCGACGACGACCCGTATCCCGTGATCGAGAACGGCGAGATCCTGTGGGTGGTCGACCTCTACACGACCACGTCCTGGTATCCCTATTCCCAGCCGCTGGAGCCCGAGGCCATCGGCCGGCTGGCCCGATCCTCCGATCTCCGACCCGGCATCAACTACATGCGCAATTCTGTGAAGGCGGTGGTCGACGCCCATGACGGGCATGTCACTCTCTATCTGGTCGACCCCGACGACCCGATAGCCCGTGCCTGGTCCGAGGCCTACCCGGACCTTTTCACCCCGTTCAGCGAGATGCCTCAGAGCCTCGTCGAGCATCTGCGGTATCCGCAGGATCTGTTCAGGGTTCAGGGCCAGATCTATCTCGAGTATCACGTGACCGATCCCAACGAGCTATTCAGCGGCAACGACGCCTGGTCGCTGCCGGCCGACCCGGCAACGATCGACCGGGACCCGGCATCGCTAGGTGCCGACCTGCTCTTCGGCGATACCCGTGATCAGACGACCGGCCAGCTTCAATACCGGGCCGAGATCCTTCCGTACTACCTGCTGACCAAGCTGCCCGGCGAGGAGGATCTCTCCTATCTACTCCTCCAACCTTTCACTCCAGGCGACCGGCGCAACATGTCGGCGTTTCTCGTCGCCGACTCCACGCCGGGTCGGTACGGGCGCCTGATCGACTACAGGATGCCCCAGGGTCAACTGGTCGACGGGACGGAGCAGGTCGGCCAGCGGATCGACCAGGATGCGGAGATCTCGTCGCAGTTCACCCTGTGGGACAACCAGGGCTCAGTGGTGATCAAGGGCGATCTCCTGGTGGTCCCGATCGAGGATTCGATCCTGTACATCCAGCCGATCTTCCTCGAGGCGGAAGGTGGAGGCATTCCCGAGTTCCGGCGGGTGATTGTGGTTTACCGCGACCAGGTCGAGTGGTCCGAAACCCTCGACGGGGCGTTGGAGCTGGTGTTCGGAGAGAGTGGTGAGCCGACCGAGCCCGGCGAACCGACGGAGCCAGTCCCGGATGGGGGCACGGTCGAGGAGCTCTTGGCTCAGGCGGCGGCCGCTTTCGCCGCTGCAGACGAGGCGCTCACCGCCGGTGATCTGGCCGAATATCAACGCTGGGTCGACGAAGCGGAACGTCTCATCGACGAGGCCCAGGCAATTCTGGCCGAGGCGGTGGAGGCAGGAAGAAGAGTTCCGGCCTCATAGGAACACAAAGCCGTCGAGCGAAACGCGAGATCCGAGCATTCCCTACACGCTCCCGGGCTCTCCTACACTGGCCACCTCCTCCAGGAAGAACATGGCGAAAGACGAAGACGAATACATACGGATGCGGGGCACGGTGCTCAAGATGCTGCCCGACTCGACCTTCGAGGTGCAGTTGGAGGGAGGCCTCGAGCTCCTGGCCAAGCCCTCGGGCCGGATGCGGCGCGGGCGTGGCATCCGCGTCCTCCCCGGCGACACCGTCGACGTCGAGGTATCGACGTACGACCCCACCCGGGGTCGCATCGTCTGGCGTTACCGCTAGATCCCTGTCGAGTGCCTCGACGAGTCGCTCGCCTTATGGAATCTGTCAGGGTCCCCCGGCATGATGGCGTCATGGAGCTGGCTATGAATTTGGTGGCGGGGGCTGCTGCGGTGTTGATGATCCTGGTCGGGGGCTACGCGATCGTCGCCATCTGGTGGGACGACCTGAGCTGAGGTCGTGCGCTGGGGAGTAGCTTCCCGGCATGCGTCTCAGCAACATCATCCTTCGGGTCTCCGATCTCGGGGAGTCGGTGGCATTTTGGCGCGACCTCGTCGGGCTCGATTTGAGCTGGTCAGGAGACGAATTCGCCTTCTTCGCCGTTGGTGACAACCAGCTCACTCTCAATCAACCACTGGTCTTCGAGGACCAGGCTTCCGACACCGAGATCGTGTTCGAAGTCGAGGAAGTGCATTCGACCGTCTCTGCGATGCGGGAACGGGGCGTCCCCTTCGAAGTCGAGCCGAGGGCAGTGACCTCCGACGGCGAGCGCACCCTGTACGCCGCTCATTTCCGCGACCCGGATGGTCACATCGCCAGTGTCACCGGCTGGGTCGGGACGGAGTAGCGCGCCAAGGCGAGCTGGTTCCGGCGCCGTCTAGCTCATAGCGCGCCGGAGGGCGCCACCGGGATGGCGCCCTCCAACCAGCTACCAGCGGCGTCAGCCGGCAGCAGTGGTTTCGGCAGGCAGAGTGGTTGTCACGCCATCCGCCGGGTCGGTCGGGTCGGTGTCGTCGCTGTCACAGGCAGCAACTGCCAACGCCAGCGTGATCGCGGCGGCGATCACTTTCGTCTTGCCCAGTCTCCGGTCCATATGTCCTCCATTCAAGGGACACGCGTCGCCCGGCCCGCCGGACGCTCACGCGACAAGTCAGCCTCTTATCCCTCGGGGCCAAGTCCTAAACCGTCTTTTTCGTGTTCTTGCCGTCTCAGTTAGCGGTGTACGCACCATCGACCAGGTAGTAGCCGCCCGTGCAGAAGGAGGCCTCATCCGACCCGAGGAAAGCCACCAGGTCGGCAACCTCTTGCGACTCTCCCAATCGCCCGATCGGGTGCATCCCCGCGATCACTTTGAGAGTTTCCCCGTCGAGGTTCTCCGACAACAACGGTGTGTTGATGAAACCCGGGCCAACCGAATTGACCCTTATTCCCTGAGCCGAATACTCGATCGCAGCGGTCTTGGTGAGACCGACCACGCCATGTTTCGCCGCCACGTAGGCCGGTGAGCTGGCGAATCCGACACTTCCCAGGATCGACGCCATGTTGATGATGGCCCCTCCACCGGAGGCGAGCATCGCTGGGATCTCGTGTCTCATGCAGTAGAAGACCCCGCTCAGGTTGACCTCGATGACCTGCTGCCAGCTGTCGATCGGGTATTCCCCTGTGGTGGCCTGAGCTCCTCCTATGCCGGCGTTGTTCACCGCAACATGAAGGCCACCGTAGGTATCGACAGTCGTGCGGACCATGGCCTCGATCTCCTCGGGCTTCGAGACATCGACCGCGACGAAAGTCGCTTCCATGTTCTCCGTCCGGATCGCCTCCGTCACTCGGTTGCCGCCGTCCTTGTCGTAGTCGGCGACGATCACCTTGGCTCCAGAGCGGGCAAAGGTCACGGCACAAGATTCCCCGATCCCGGAACCACCGCCTGTCACCAGGGCCACCTTGCCTGTGTAGTCATGCTGCGCCATATAGCTCTCCATTCCTGTCTGCCGTTACGACATCGATGATTCCGGGTAGGCAGGGCCTCGCACAGGGCCGATGGTCCCTTGTCGCTCGGACACGGGCCACTCCGTTGGCGACCCGAACAACCGAGTCTGCGGCGGTAGCTTCGCGGTGACGGCAGCTCCGTGAACCTGTTGGCACATCCTCGGTGCGGTCGTACAATCAGGGGACACCTCGACGCGGGGTGGAGCAGTCTGGTAGCTCGTCGGGCTCATAACCCGAAGGTCGCGGGTTCAAATCCCGCCCCCGCTACTCCAGAAAAACCCAGGCACCGCCTGGGTTTTTCTGTTTGGGAGCGTTGTCTCGCTGGAGCTCGTCCCAATCGTTGCGACTACTGGTTTGAGCCTTTACCGCCCAGGGTCATTCGCCGGTCGGTTGGAAGAACTCGATGACGTTCCCGGAAGGATCCAGCAGCAGGATCTGCGAGCCTCCCGGGCCGGTGACGACCTCGTTGCGGAATTCGAGCCCGGCATCGCGCAGACGCGCAATCTCGTGCGCGAGATCGTCGACGACGAAGTGGATGCGGTTCCAGCCACCGGGGCCTGGCTTGGCGCCGTCGGGCATGGCTCGTCCGGCCGAACTGGCGGGACCACTGAGCAGCAACCGCAAGTTTCCTCTGGTGACGTCAGCAAAGGCGGGTGCTGCGTTCGTGCGCACCTCGAATCCGAGGTGTTTCGTGTAGAAGTCGATGGAGGCTGCAACGTCGTCGACCATGTAGCGGACGTTCACCATTTGGTCTGGGTCGGCCATCTGTCCTCCCGTGTTGGTCGTCGGGACACAGAGGATTGGCGGATCTCACTCCATCGTCAAGAAGGCCTGACGCCGTTGGTCTGATAGCTGCTGCCGTTGCGGCGGGCAGCCACCAACCCAGCAGGAACGGAGAAGCGAGCCGGGTACCGGTCCCATAAGGTTGGTCGACATGAATCGAACGCACGAAGCCGACAGTCACGAGTTCATCCGGGTGACCGGGGCTCGGGAGAACAACCTCAAGGATGTCAGTGTCGACATCCCGAAGCGCCGTTTGACGGTGTTCACCGGGGTCTCCGGATCGGGGAAGAGCTCCCTCGTATTCGACACGATCGCCGCGGAGTCGCAGCGGCTGATCAACGAGACCTACAGCTCCTTCGTTCAGGGCTTCATGCCGACGCTGGCGCGGCCCGAGGTCGACGTCCTCGATGGTCTGACGACAGCGATCATCGTCGACCAGGAGCGAATGGGCGCCAACGTTCGCTCCACCGTCGGCACAGCTACCGACGCCAACACGATGTTGCGAATCCTGTTCAGCCGGCTCGGGCAGCCGCACATCGGCTCACCCAGCGCCTACGCGTTCAACATCCCCTCGGTGAGCGGTAGGGGGACGATCACCGTCGAGCGGGGCGAGGGCAAGGACAGGCCGAGGGTGGAGACGTATTCCCTCGTCGGCGGGATGTGCCCGCGCTGCGAGGGGAGGGGCTCGGTAAACGACATCGACCTCACCCAGCTGTACGACGACTCCAAGTCGCTCGCTGAGGGAGCTTTGACCATCCCCGGTTACAACGTTGACGGCTGGAACGTACGGCTCTTCAGCGAGTCGGGTTTCTTCGATCCGAATAAACCGATCCGCGACTTCACCAAGAAGGAGCTCAACGACTTTCTCTACAAGGAGCCGACCAAGGTGAAGTTCGTCGGCGCCAACATGACCTACGAGGGGCTGGTCCCTCGGATCCAGAAGTCGTTCCTGTCCAAGGACGTCGACGCGCTGCAACCGCACATCCGGGAGTTCGTGGAGCGGGCGGTGACGTTCACCACCTGTCCCGACTGCGGCGGCACCCGCCTGAGCGAGCCGGCTCGGTCATCGAAGATTGCGGGCATCAGCATCGCCGACGCCTGCGCCATGCAGATCAGCGACCTGGCCGAATGGGTCCGTGGCCTCGACGAGCCGTCTTTCGCGCCCCTGCTCGCCGCGTTGCAGCAGAGCCTCGACTCGTTCGTCGAGATCGGCCTCGGCTACCTCTCCCTGGACCGGCCGTCGGGCACGCTGTCTGGCGGCGAGGCACAGCGCACCAAGATGATCCGCCATCTCGGATCGGCGCTGACCGACGTCACCTATGTCTTCGACGAGCCGACCATCGGCCTGCACCCCCATGACATCCAGCGGATGAATGACTTGCTTTTCCAACTACGCGACAAGGGCAACACGGTGCTTGTCGTCGAGCACGATCCGGAGACCATCGAGATCGCCGACCACGTCATCGATCTCGGCCCAGGAGCCGGCACCGCAGGTGGCGAGGTCGTGTTCGAAGGCACTGTGTCAGAGCTGCGATCGAGCGGAACCCTGACCGGTAAGCATCTCGACGACCAGGCGTCTCTCAAGCCAGCGGTGCGCACAGCCTCGGGCAAGCTGGAGATTCGGGGCGCCACTGCCCACAACCTGCAAGACGTCGACGTCGACATCCCGCTCGGGGTGCTGGTCGTTGTCACCGGCGTCGCCGGCTCCGGGAAGAGCTCCCTGCCTCCGTGACTCCATGCCAATGGGGTTGGATGTCGTCTCGGTGGACCAGACCCCGATCCGCGGGTCGCGAAGGAGCAATCCGGCGACGTACACCGGGATGCTCGACTCGATTCGAAAGGCATTCGCCAAGGCCAACGGCGTCAAGCCTGCGCTGTTCAGCCCCAACTCCGAGGGCGCCTGCCCCACCTGCAACGGCGCCGGTGTCATCTATACCGAGCTGGGTTTCATGGACACCGTCGCCACCACCTGCGAGGTCTGCGAAGGCAAGCGGTTCCAGGCCGAGGTGCTCGAGTACGAGCTGGGCGGTAGGAACATCAGTGAGGTACTCACAATGGCGGTCGTCGATGCCGAGGACTTCTTCGCCGAGGGCGAGGCCAGGGTCCCTGCCGCCCACGCCATCCTGGAACGGATGGCAGCAGTTGGACTCGGCTACCTCAGCATCGGGCAACCGCTGACGACTCTCTCCGGTGGCGAGCGCCAGCGGCTGAAGCTGGCGATCCATATGGCGGAGAAGGGCGGGATCTACGTGCTCGACGAGCCTACGAATGGGCTGCATCTCGCCGATGTCGACCACCTTCTCGGTCTTCTCGACCAGCTCGTGGACTCGGGGAAGTCGGTCATCGTGATCGAGCACCATCAGGCCGTGATGACGCACGCCGACTGGATCATCGACCTCGGCCCCGGAGCCGGGCACGACGGTGGTCGGGTCGTATTCGAGGGCACACCCGCCGATCTGGTGGCCGACCGATCGACCCTCACCGGTCAGCACCTCGCCGACTATGTGGAATCGGTATAGAACCAGTCGGCGGACCTGCCGGCCGGTGATGACGGTGTGAGATCTAGGCTTGGCAGATGAGCCTCGACCTGGACGAGCTGCGTCTGTTGCGGCAGGCCCGCGACCAGATGGATCGCGAGTACGCGGAGCCGCTCGACGTCCCGGCGCTGGCCCGCACGGCAGCGATGTCGCCCGCGCACTTCAGCCGCCGTTTCCGCGAGACCTACTCGGAGACGCCCTATTCATACCTGATGACGCGGCGGATCGAACGGGCGAAATGGCTGCTGCGTCTCGGTGACATGTCGGTCACCGAGGTCTGCATGGCGGTCGGCTGTACGAGCCTCGGCTCCTTCTCGTCCAAGTTCACCGAGCTCGTCGGCGAGACGCCGAGTGCGTATCGCGCCCGCGATCATGGCGAGTTGGTGGGCGTGCCTTCCTGCCAGACGATGGTGGCGAGCCGGCCACGCAAAGACCGGCGCTCGGGTGCGGAAGCGAGCAGTTTTGGAGAAGCAACTGTCGCCACACCCTCGTAGGGTTGGTGCCATGAGCGTTTCACTGAGCACAGTCCACATTTACGTCGACGATCCCGATGTCGCCCTCGGCTTCTACCGGGACACCCTGGGCCTGAAGGTTCAGGACGAGGTGGAGAACGAGGGTTTCCGCTGGATCACGCTGGCGACCGAGAGCCAGCCCGACATCAAGATCGTGTTGTCCCAGCCGCATGCCGGCCGGTCTCAGGAGGACGGAGATGTCCTCGCGGCTTTGCTCGCCAAGGGTGAGCTGCCTGGCCCGTTCTTCCGCACCGATGATCTCGATACGACGTTCGACAAGACCGCCGCCGCGCCCGGGGTCGAGGTCCTGTCAGAGCCAGCCGATCAGTTCTGGGGCGTCCGCGACGCCGCGGTGCGGGATCCCGCGGGCAACATGATCCGCATCGAGCAGGGCTAGAAGCGGATCGTTTCCAGGGGTCGGGCCCGTGTCGGACGCAGAATCGCTTCGGGTTCTCAGTTGGGGTGAGTTCTCCGAACGTGAGCCGGACCTGGCGCGGTTCGGGGCAGAAAGACTGACCGCAGCACCGGCATACCTGGCGACGACTCGCCGATCGGGGGCGCCTCGAGTGCATCCGGTGACTCCGATCTTCGCCGGCGCCGGCCTGTTCCTGTTCATGGAGCCGACTTCACCGAAAGCGCCGAGACCTCTTGGAGCGGCGATGGTTCGCTCTGCACAACGGCGTCCCGGACAATGCCGGCACAGGTGGCGAGTTCTGGGCCAGTGGCCTTGGACTCGCCGAAGACGATCCAGACATGTGGGCCCTAGTGGCCGACGCGGCGGGGTACGGGCCGCCCGACCGCTACGTCCTGTTCGAGTTCCGGCTGAGTGAGGCCCGCTGCCACGGCTACGGCGACGTGCCCTTGCCTTCCACCCTGCGATGGTCGGTCGACCAATAGGCACTCAACAGAGTTCCTTTGCGAGTTCGATAACCACCTTCCTGCACATTGATGCTCAATGCACCTTGCTCTTCCATGTACCTTGTGCTTCTATGTGTATGGCTCCGAAGTCAGGAGAGGCAGTTGTGAATATCGATAAGGACCTGGTGGCGGCGTCGGCGACGCCGCTGGTGCTGGCCATCCTGGCCGACAGTGAGAACTACGGGTACGCCATCTTGAAGCGCGTCCGGGAGATCTCGGACGGTGAGCTGGAGTGGACCGATGGGATGCTGTACCCGCTGCTACACCGCCTTCACCGCCTGGGGTACGTGACCAGGGAATGGAGAATCCCACCTGAAGGCCGGAGTCGAAGGTACTACGCAATCACCGAGGACGGCCATGCCGCACTCGCAGAGCACAGGCGGCAATGGGTGACCGTGGCGCGAGCTCTGGGTGACGCTTGGGGCGGCGACCTGCTGCCCATGGCGTTCGGGAGGGCCTGACCGTGGACCAGTTAGAGGTGGAGATCGGGGAGTGGCGTGCGTTCGTCGAACAGAGCCCGGCGGTCGATGGCCGTGACGTCGAGGAGTTGGAGGACCATCTCCGCGCTCAGATCGCTGACCTGACCGCGATCGGTCTCTCTGCCGATGAGGCGCTCCTGGTCGCGGTGAAGCGGATGGGGGCAGTCGACGAATTGTCCCGGGAGTTCGCGCGCGAGCACAGCGGCAGACTCTGGAAGCTGCTCGTCACCTCCGACGTCGATGCGAAGCCGGAGGCGGGTGGTGGGTGGCTGGAGGCACTGCTGTTCGCCGTCGCCGCGGCCGCCACAGTCCAGATCGCACGCCTGGCCGCGGGGTTCCCGACCGAGCAGGCATCGTGGCTGGAGCGAAATGCGAGCCTGTTCGTGTTGCCGTTCCTCGCCGCCTACTTCGCCCGCCGAAGGCAACTCACCGTGCGCCAATCCCTGATGTTGGCCATACCATTCGTGATCGCCGCGGTGGTGATCAACGTATATCCGTTCATCGAGGGCGGGTCGACCGAATTGTTGGTCGCCACCCATCTGCCCGTCGTGCTGTGGTTCGTGGTCGCCTATCCGTACATGAGCGGTGTTCTGACATCGCACGAGCGGCGGATGGACTTCGTCCGTTTCACGGGCGAGTGGTTCATCTATTACGTGCTGATAGCGCTCGGGGGCGGCGTGCTCTTGGCGCTGACGGCGTTCATCCTCGACCCCACCGGTGTCGACTCTGAGCGAGTCGTCGACTGGGTCTTGCCCCTGGGGGCGGCGGGTGCCGTGATCGTGGCGGCATGGCTCGTCGAATCGAAGAAACAGGTCATCGAGAACATGGCGCCGGTACTCACCATGCTCTTCACGCCCCTGTTCGCGGTGATGCTGGTCGCGGCGATAGTCGTTTACGTTGCGACAGGACTCGGCGACGCGTTCGATCGCGACCTCCTTGGCGTCTACGACGCTCTGCTGGTGGTGGTCCTCGGGCTCGTCTTGTACGGGATCTCCGCCCGAGATCCGTCCGACTCGCCGGGCTGGATGGACCGGATCCAATTGGTTGCCGTCGTCAGCGCGCTTGTCCTCGACGTGATCGTGCTCGGCGACATGATCGCTCGCATCGGTGAGCTCGGGTTCACCCCGAACCGGACAGCAGCGCTCGGCCTGAACGTACTGCTCCTGGCGAGCCTGGCAGGGACCGCCTGGCTGTCCCTCCGGTTCCTCACTGGACACGGCACGATCCACCGGCTCGAGCGCTGGCAAACCACCTACCTGCCCGTCTTTGGCGTGTGGGCCGCGGCGGTCGTGGTCATCGTGCCCCCGCTCTTCTCGTTCAGCTGACCCAAGGCGCAAGGTGGCGCGAATCAACCTTGACTTTCCGGCTTACTATATGCTTCTATGTACCTAATGCTGCTATGTATATCAATCCAAATACTCATGGATCTATTGGGAGGAACCCCGTGATCATCGACGAGTACCTGACCGCGGCTCCGGCGGCGCCGGCCGTACTCACAATCCTGTCCGAGGGCGAAAGCTTCGGATACCAGATTCTCAGACGTGTGCGCGAGCTATCCAGAGACGAATTCGATTGGACCGACGCCATGGTCTATCCGTTGTTCCACCGGCTCTGCAGGCTCGGTTACCTGACGAGGGAGTCGCGGATGCTGCCTGGGGGTCGCCGTCGCAACTACTACACGATCACTGACCGCGGCCGGGCAGCCCTTGCAAGGCGGCAAGATCGACGGATGGCCGTTTTGCATGCCCTGAGCGGAATGTGGGGAGGCACGGGATGGCTGCTGGCCGCATCGGGCGCGACATGACGAAAGAAGGAGCGATGATGAGAAACAACACCGCCTACCGATCCGCTGTCGCTGTCGCCGTCGGGACCGGGACTCTTCCTCGTCTGGGGGATGGCCGCGCTCGGCGTCGTCGGCGTAGAGGGGGACCCTGCCGACCTGATGTTCTTCGGCGTGCTCGCGATCGGGATCGGCGGCGCAATCGTCGCCCGCTTCGAACCGGAC
The DNA here is from genome assembly GCA_963720925.1 of uncultured Acidobacteriota bacterium. Classification (GTDB taxonomy): domain Bacteria; phylum Actinomycetota; class Acidimicrobiia; order Spongiisociales; family ZC4RG35; genus JARDZU01. The sequence continues at coordinate 44,055 of CAVRHE010000005.1, read as the reverse complement.
GGGATGGCGCGTGCGATGTTGGTGACCGCGGCCGCGACGGTGTTGGTAGGCGTGATCGCACTCATTCTCGGCAAGCACCAGTCGGAGTACAGCTCGGTGTTCGAAATCATGGGCCTGACCGGGATGTTCGCCAGCCTTTTCGCCGGGTCGGCGTGGCTGTTCCGCTCTGCTGCGGCGCAGCAGAGCCGCACCGACTCAGCATCCCGACTCTGATCTGCAAGCCGCCGAGCGGAGCGTCATCGCCACACATGTAGGTAGAGACTCGACCTACCGTCCCGCGAAGCCGCTCCAACGAAGGAGGCGTGATGAGCTCTGTGGTCATGCACAATGTGGTGTCGGTCGACGGCTATATCGCTGATCTCGACGACGACATCGGACCACTGTTCGAGTGGTACTTCAACGGCGATGTACCTCTCACCGATGCTGGCGAGTTCAAGGTATCTCAGGTATCGGCTGAGTACATCCGACCTACATGGGCAAGCATCGGCTCGATGGTGGTCGGGCGCCATCTGTTCGACATGATGAATGGTTGGGAGGGCATTCCACCGGCGGGTGATCACGTGGTTGTGGTGTCGCACCGGCCCAAGCCGAACGGATGGCACCCGGAGGCCTCGTACTACTTCGTCGACGACCTGACCGAGGCGATTGCCAAGGCCAAGGAGCTGGGCGGCGACCGCACCGTGGCGGTGGCGGCGGGCGACGTCGGAGGGCAGGCCCTTGCGCTGGGCCTGGTGGACGAGGTGGCGATGGATGTCGTGCCCGTGGTGTTCGGGTCTGGCAAGCCATTCTTCGGGGCATGTCGACAGCCAACACCTGTTGGAGGACCCCGACGTGGTCATCCGAGGTGACAGGGTGCTGCACCTGCGCTACCGCGTTCGGCGGTGATCCAGCCCTGGCCTCAGCCAGCCGCTTGGTCTGACTGTGGTGCGAACGTGGCGAACGACATCTCGGACGCCGCGGCGATCTCGTCGTCGGTTGCAGTTCCCGAAGCATTCACGACTGCGATCCATGCGTGCACGGACTGCCTGGAGAGCTCCAGTGCCTCCGGTGAGTTCGCCGCGGCGACGGGGTCGTCGGCTACGTCACCATCGAGGTACAGGTCGAGCCCAACGAAGGCACCATCCCACCCTGGGCCGACGTAGAGCGATCCTGCGCCGCTCATGGCGATAGCGATGGGAACGGTGTGCTCGAGCTCGAGCACGGTGCGGTCGTCCCCGTCGGGGGAGAGCCGGAGCTCGACCAGGCTGGTCGGCCCCCCGAAGGTGACTTTGAGCAAGCGAGGTGGCTCGCAGCGCTCGATCTCACCGCCTGCGTTGCCCTCGAGCTGGAATGTCCCGCCGGCGCGCAGGTCGCCGCTGACCGGGTAGAACCAGCGCTTCATGCGTTCCGGGTCGGTCAGGGCGTCCCAGACCTCCGCGTTCGGGGCGTCATAGCTCCGCCGGATCAGGACCGCTACCTCCTCGCCGTCCGGACCTTGTCTCCTGCTCACCTCGCGCTCGATGGCGTCGATCTCGTTCGTGATATCGATCACGGGTCTTCCTTTCTATCGGGTGGCTCTTCATTGACCGTCGTACCTCCGGGGTGGCCGGCCCCGAGACGGCGCTCTCTCTTGCCTCGAGCCAGTTCGGTCTCCAGGGCGTCGAGGGGTTGGTCCCACAGGTGGCGGAAACGTCTGAGCCACTCATCGACCTCTTGCAGGGCTGCAGAGCTGACCGTGTACAAACGGCGAGTGCCGTCGGCCCGAACGTATGCAAAGCCTCCATCTCGGAGGACACGCAGATGTTGCGACACCGCCGGCTGGGAGATGCCGAACTCGCTCTTGATGACCGCGGTGATCGCGCCCGAAGTGTGCTCGCCATTGGCCAACGTCTCCAATATTCGGCGTCGCACCGGATCTCCCAGAACGTCGAACGCGTGCATCGTGACCATTATTACAGCGTTAGCTTATATAAGTCAACCCTGATATAGGCACCGGACAGATCTTGCAGCGCCTCCCGCAAAGTGCCAATAATACAAACGATTGCGTGATTGCCGGGTACCGACCGTCGTCCCGCAGCGCCGTTAGAGGCGAGAGGAGTGCACCGACGATGGCTGACAAATATCCGCACCGGGTGGGTTGGATCGGGACCGGTCGGATGGGTGCGGCCCTGGCCGCCCGGCTGCTGGCTTCGAACGTGGATCTCTGGGTCTACAACCGAACCAGGGCCAAGGCCGAGCCATTGGCCGACAAGGGAGCAAAGATCGTCGATTCACCGGCCGATCTCGCCGAGCGTGACATCGTATTCACGATGGTGGCCGGCCCCGAGGACGTCCTGGAGGTGACGCTCGGCGACGAAGGGGTCCTATCCCAGCCGAACCGTCGACCGGAGATAATCGTCGACTCGACCACGATCGACGGGCCAACGTCAGAGAGGCTCACCGAGCGTGCCGAACGAGATGGGCACCGCAGTGCTGGCGGCCCCCGTTTCGGGCAACCCGAAAGTCGTCAAGGCCGGACGCCTCACCTCGGTGGTCTCCGGCCCAATGGGCGCTTACGAGACCGCACTCCCGTACCTCGAGCTGTTCGGACGCAAGGTGACCTACGTCGGCGATGGTGACGAGGCCCGTCTGGTGAAGATCTGCCACAACCTGATGCTCGGTGTTGTGACGCAATCAATGGCCGAGATCACTGTGCTGGCGGAGGCGGCGGGGGTCTCTCGTTCTGACTTCCTCGAGTTCCTCAACGACAGCGTTATGGGGTCCATGTTCACCCGGTACAAGACACCGGCCTTTGTGAATCTGGACTACACGCCCACCTTCACGATGGATCTGCTTCGTAAGGACTTCGAGCTCGGTCTCGAAGCCGGCCGACTCCTCGATGTCCCGCTTCCGACGGCAGCCCTGGTACATCAGATCGTCATGGACGGAGTGGGGCGTGGCTTCGGCGACCAGGATTTCGCATCCATGCTGGCCCGGCACGCCGATGGCAGCAGTGTCACCCTCGAACCCGAGAACAAGGATGTCTCCGACGGCTTGAGCTGACCTCTGGCGGCCCTATGGCGCTAGATGCTTGTCGAGAAAGGAGAGGACTCCGGCGATCGCCTTCTCCTGGACCTCGTTGACCTCGTACTCACCATCTGGCCCACGCATTGGATAGACATAGCCATGAAGCTCGTGGTCCCAGCTGACCCATTCGACAGGCTTGTCCTCCTCGGCCAGAAGCTCGTAGCTCGTGCGAAAGATCCCTTGGAGATGGTCGTCTTCTCGGCCCATGACGAGGATCGGTGTGTCAATGGGGGCGATCCGCTCCAGGGCCTTCGCCATGTCGATGCGCGACCTCACCTTCGTCGGTCTCCACCATTTGCATCTCTTCGATGTTGCGAAGACCGGTGTCCGGATCGACGAAGGCCGTGTTGTCTGGGCTTAGCGCAAGGAACTCGTGCGAGGCGGGCTCGGATGCAACGGCGGCGGCGACGCCGTGGAAATCCGAGGCGATCTTCAGCACCATCTCCCCGCCGTGACTCATCCCGATGAGCCCGACACGATCGGGGTCGATGCGCGGGTCCTGCTTCAGTTGCTCGACGATGGCGATCTCGTCTTCGTACTCGAGTGGAGATCGGTTGAACATGTCGCGTCCCTGTCGCGTGTCCCTGATTAGCGGGCCGCCGGTCTCGTAGCCGAGCTCGACTTCGGTGCGGTAGCGGATCCAGGCGCAGGCATATCCCCGTTCGAGCAGTCGGTCCATGATGTAGCCCCGGTTGGCGACGGCATCCCGGATCCAGGCCATGCCACCTCCTCCGTTGCCCGAGGCGAGCAGGACCAGTGGATGAGGACCGGGTCCCGGAGGGATGCGCAACCCGATCGGGGCGTAGAGCCCATCCCAGGTCTCGATGTACTTGAGCTCGACCGGGATGTCGGAGCCGGACACCTCCTCGACGATGGTCACGTTCTCTGGATCCACAACCATGACTGCCCTTTCGCCTTGCACAAACGTTAGGGCAGGAGCCTAGATGCCGACAGGGCGGCCCACACCGTTGCCGGTCGCAGCGGCATTTGCAGATCGGTGACGCCGTAGGGAGCGAGGGCGTCCAGCACGGCATTGACGATCGCGGGTGGCGCCCCTATACAGCCGCCTTCCCCGGTGCCCTTTACTCCCAACGGGTTCGATGGCGCTGGATGCACCAACCGCTCAGACGTGATCGGCGGAGCGTCGCCGGCCCTTGGCAAGGCGTAGTCCATCAAGGTCGACGTGAGGAGCTGGCCTTGCTCCGAATACTGGACCCCCTCGAACAGAGCCTGTCCGATCCCCTGCACGAGGGAGCCGTGAAGTTGGCCTTCGACGATCATCGGGTTGAGGACGTTCCCGCAGTCGTCCACGGTCACAAGGCGATCGAGCCGAACCTCCCCGGTCTCCAGGGCAACTTCGACGACTGCGACGTGCACGCCATAGGGGAATGTCTGCGCGCCGGGCATGAACCACTCCTCCTCGCCCAACTCGATGCCGCGATCATGAGCGGCAGCAGCCACCTCGGGCCAACCCATCTCGGTGCCGGGTACGCCGGCGATCGAGAACGCGCCGTCGGCGAGTACCACGTCGGCCGGCGATGCCTCGAGGAGCTCAGCGGTCAGTTCGATGGCTCGACGGCGGACTACCTGTGCCGTTCGCCAGATCGCCGCCGCTCCGATCTGAGCCGACCTGCTGGCGAAGGTCCCGCTGCCTCGGGCCACCTCGTCGGTGTCGCCGGCCACGTAGGTCACGTCGTCTGGGTTGACCCCGAGGGCCTCGGCCGCCACCTGTGCCCAGGCGGTCTCGTGGCCCTGACCGGATGAGGCCGAACCCGTGCGCAGAGTGGCCTTTCCATCACGGTCGATCTCGACCCGACCGTACTCGCCACCGTCCACCGCCCCTCCGGCGCGCTCGACGAAGGCGCCGAACCCGACACCGATCGGGTCGCGCCCTTCTGCCAGGCGGGTCCGTTGATCCTCCCTCAGCCTGTCCAGCTCGACCAGCTCGACGGCGCGGCGCAGGGCCGCGGCGTAGTCACCCGAGTCGTACAACGCGCCTGTGGGGGTGCGGTACGGGAGGGAATCGGAAGGAATGAAGTTGGTCAGTCGGACCTCGACCGGGTCGAGGCCGGCGGCACGAGCGAAGGCGTCGATGGCCCTCTCGATGGCGTACGCGGCCTCCGGTCGTCCTGCACCGCGGTAAGAGCCGGTCGGAGCGGTGTTGGTCACGACCGAGGTTGTAGTGAACGACGCATTGGAGATGTCGTAGAGCCCCAAGGGCGACCAGCCGGGAGAACATCGGGATAGTCGCTCCGTTGTGGGGATACGCCCCGACGTCGGCGAGGACGTCGATCTCCGCTCGTTGGATTCTGCCCGTCGAAGTCCCCATGAGCCTGATCCGGTGCACAGAGCCCCGCCCGTGGGTTCCGCCGCTGAGATGCTCGCGACGTTTCTCGGCCCACATGACCGGCCGCCCCAGCCGGAGGGCCACGGCCGCGGTCACGGTGTGCTCCGGGTAGGTCATGCCCTTCATCCCGAACGCCCCACCGACGTCGGGGACGACAACCCGCATCTTGTCCGGGTCATGAGGGAGAAGTTGGCAGAGACGGGCCTTCACTCCGTGGGGTCGCTGATGGCTCACATACACCGTGAGTCGGCCGTCGTCTTCGGGTATGGCAAGCATGACCAATGGTTCGATCGCGTTGGGGGCCAGTCGCTGATTGGTCACCTCCACCTCGGCCTCGACCTCGTAGTCGTCCTCGGGCTCGCCTGCCGCCAGCTCTGACCGACTTACAACGTTGGTCCCCGCGCCTTGGTGCAGTGTCGTTTCATCCTCGAGGCTCGTCCTTGGATCGACGACCGCCGGGAGAATCTCGTAGTCGACCCAGATGAGGTCGGTGGCGTCCACGGCGAGGGCCGCCGTCGTGGCAGCGACCACCGCAATCGGCTCGCCCACATATCGCACCTTCTCCGAAGCGAGGTGCGGACGGGGGAAGTCGGGAGCCGGGATGGTCGTGCTGTCGCCCGGGATATCGGCGAGACCGAGGTCGGCTCCGGTGAACACCCCGACGACATCGTTGGAGTCCACCGAAGATGTGTCGATGGCCGTGATCCGGGCGTGGGCCTCGGTGCTGCGGACGAAGGCGAGGTGCAGAGTCCCCGGCGGCGCCAGGTCGGCCACGTAGCGTCCCGAGCCGGTGACCAGGCGACGGTCTTCCAGACGGAGATGCGATATCGGCTCGAAGTACGGAATGTCGTCCACGCCGGACCTTTATAGCTTCCGGACCCCGACCCCACAATCGATTGCGCGAGCTACCCCTATACTGCCGGGCCGGTGGATTCACGGCGGCCCAAGGTGGCGATTCTCGGAACGCGGTTCGAAACTTTCGACGTCGAACGCGAGGTGCTCGGTGAGGTCGAGCTGGTTTCTGGCCCGGGACACACCAGCCAGGACGTGATCGAAATCGCCGGGGGAGCCGACGTGATCCTCGCCGGCGCCGCACCTCGGTTCGACGCGGCGACCTTGGAGAAGCTCGACTGCCGGGGCATCGTCCGCCTCGGGGTCGGTGTGGACGGCGTAGACCTGGACGGTGCACGGTCACTGGGCATCTGGGTGGTCAACGTGCCTGATTACGGGATGGACGCCGTGGCGCTGCATGCAGTGACACTGGCCCTGGCCTCACTTCGCCGTTTGACCACGGCAGACCGGCAGTTGAGAGCGGGATCTTGGGGTGTGGGCAACCTGCGGCCGCTCCGACTTCCCTCCAGTCTTGCCGCCGGCATCGTCGGATTCGGGAGGATCGGGAGACGGGTAGCCGTCATGCTCGCCGGGGTGGGCTTCGGGAGCCTTCTCATCTCCGACCCGGCGGTCGACGCTTCTGACGTTGCCGCGACACTCGGCGACGTCCCCGGTCGGCTCGTCGGCATGGACGAGCTGCTCGTTCGCTCCGACGTGGTCACGCTCCACGCCCCGCCGCCGGCTCAGGGATACCTGCTCGGCGCAACCGAGCTCGGGACCATGAAGGAGGGCTCGATCCTCGTGAACACCGCGCGTGGGGCCCTCGTCGACACGGGCGCGTTGGTCGCTGCACTCGGTGACAACCGGCCTGGCTATGCCGCGCTCGATGTGTTCGAACAAGAACCACCTGATGTGTCGATCTTCGAGCCTGTCGTGGACCGGCTGATCCTGACTCCACACATGTCCTGGTACACAGAGGAGAGCGAGCTCGCCCTCCGGCGCCAAGCCGCTGCCGAGGCGCTCCGAATACTGAACTCTGAGCGGCCGTTGCACGCCGTGGTCACTCCCGAGGCGGCGGAGATCCGATGAGCATGGCGCGTCGATCGATCTACGACCTCGCATCAACGGACGTCGCCGACATGATCGGTCGCAACGGCACTGTGGTGATGCCGTTCGGGAGTATCGAGCAACACGGCCCGCATCTGCCCTGCGGCACCGACACCATGGCAGCCGATCTCGTCGCTGCCGAGCTCGCCGAGCGTCTCGATGCGATCGTGGTCCCGGCCGGGCCTTACGGTGTCACCCCGATCCACGCCGGCCATCCGGGAACGATCTCACTGCGGAGAGATGTTTTCGAGGCCTACCTCGCCAACCTGTGCGAGGAAATGGTCGCCATGGGGGCCAGGACCTTCGTATTCGTCAACTGGCACGAGGGCAACATCGCCTCGCTCGATGCCGTGGCCACTGACCTCCAGGACAGTCAGGACGTCCTCGTCGTCACCGCGCATGCCTGTTACACGGCGCAGCGCATCTATTCGCCGGCGGGCGGGGAGCTCACCCACGGTGGCGGGATCGAGACCCTGGCGGTTCTCGCTCACGATCCCGATCTGTTCCATGCCGAGCGTGTATCGGAGCCGACCAGGCCCGCGGGTGCCGACGAGTTGGACGCAATGCGTCGCTCCCGGGAGGTGTATGGCTACATCACAGACGTGACTGAGATCGCTGACGATGGCTGGTATGGGAACCCGGGCTGGGCGGACGAAGAGCGCGCCGAGAAATTCGCCGCCGCTTGTGTCCGACGACATCGCCACGACCGTTGAGTCCATCCTGGAGATGCGGAGGCGTGGATCGTGACAGTGGTGGGCCCCGGCGAGCTCGAGTTTCGCGACTTCCCGGGGAGGTCCACCGCCGACCCGTTCAAGATGGCGGGTCGAGGTGCTTCGACGGTGCGCCAAGTGGTGATCGAGCACGTACCTACCAGATCACCCCATCTCCACCCCCAGAGCGAAGAGATCGTCTACGTGGTGGCGGGTCGCGGCCGGGTCTGGCTGGACGGAGTGACGCATGTCGTCGGACCAGGGTCGTGGTATCGCATTCCGGCCGGCACGCCCCACGCAACCATGGCCGACCCCGACGAGCGGATGTCCCTGGTGTGCTTCTTTCCTCACGATGACTTCGCCAGCAACATCGAGGAGCTCGACATGCTCCTCGAAGCCGATGAGGAGCAGAAACCATGAGTGAGCGGGTCAAGATCGCCTCGATAGGGCTGGGCCGCTGGGCCAGGGTCCTCGCCAGGGGGGCGCAACGAGGCACGGTGATCGATCTGGCGAGCTGCTTTTCACGCTCATCCGAGAGTCGTGCTGCCTTCCAGGCGGAGTTTGGCGTTCCCCGGGCGGCATCGTCGCTCGACGAGCTGCTCTCCGACAGCGAGATCGAGGGGGTCCTGGTCACCACCCCGAACGACACGCACAAGAACGTCATCCTCGAGTGCCTCGATGCGGGCAAGGCCGTCTACACCGACAAGCCCATAGCCCACACCATGGAAGACGCCGGTGAGATAGCCAGGGCCGCCGCTCTCTCCGGGCGACCGTTCGCAGTGGGTCACAGCGCCCGACGGCTCGGAGGGCACCGCGCCATGAAACAGTGGGTGGACACCGGCAAGATCGGCCAGGTCTCGCTGGCCGAGGCGAACTTCTCGAATGAGCGCGGTCTGGAGCTGACCACCGACACCTGGCGTTGGTTCGCCGACAAGAGCCCGGGAGGGGCCATGATCCAGCTCGGTGTCCACCACGCCGACAACCTCCAGTATCTATTGGGGCCGGTCGCCGCGGTGTCGAGCCACGCCCGGAAGCTGTACACCAGGTCGGAAGTGCCGGACGCCATCATGTCGATCCTCGAATTCGAGTCGGGCCCCCTCGGATACCTGGGCACCGGCTGGGCCTCGCCCGGTGTCTATCAGCTGCGGCTCCAGGGCACGGAGGCGAACCTCTTCTATGACCTCGACTTCAACAATTGGGATGAGTCCCATCTCGTCGACTCGAAGAGCACCCTCGTCAGTCAGGCATACCGGGAGTCCACCCGTCCCCAGGTCGATATGCCTCGCACCGACATGTTCCGCGAACAACTCGACGAGTTCGCCCTGGCCATCCGGGGGGAAGCAGAGATCGAGGTGGGAGCGCTCGAGGGGATCCGGGCCCTCGCCGTGGTTCATGCCGCCCTCGAGTCGTCGAGTCGCAATGGCGAGGCGGTGGCGGTGGCGCCGATGGTGGAGCGGGCAGGGGCGCTCAGGTGAGAGTCGATCCCGCCACCACCCGCACCCTCCACCACCCGGATCCTGTCATCCAGGAAGTCCTCGACATCTGGGCGGCCCGCTTTCTCCACGGGCAGATCGCTCTGGGCGACCTGACGGCCACGGTCGGACAGAATCCATACGTGGTCCGATTGGGGACCTGAATGGACGAAGACCGCTCGCGTCCACGAAGAGATGGGCGAGCAGGCGTGGGAAGAGGGGCGTCGCATCTCCGCGGTGGCTGTCGTTCCTCAACGCGGCGGCTTGCTACCACCTGTCCTATTTCCTCTCGGTCGACGACGACGAGGCCCACGCCCATGGCCTCGCCAAGATGGTCGAGTGTCATGACCGAGTGCTCCCCTTCATGCAGCCCCCGGTCGAGAAGATCAGCATCCCGTTCCCGGAGGCCGACCTCGCCGGGCTTCTCTCGGTCCCTACGGGTGGCGGGCCGGCCCCGCTGGTGATCTTCCTTCCTGGGCTCGACTCGACAAAAGAGCAGCGTCATGGCGGCCGGGGAACGCTTCTCCGCCGGGGTCTGGCCGTCCTCAGCCTCGATGGCCCGGGCCAGGGCGAGGTCAGCCCCAAGCTGCCGATACGCCACGATTACGAGGTCGCGGTGTCTGCGGCCATCGATCACCTCGAGGGGCGTGACGAGATCGATGCCGACGAGAGTCGGTCTGATCGGGGCCAGTCTCGGCGGCTACTACGCGTGCAGGGCTGCCGCCTTCGAGCCGCGGGTCACGGCTGCCGTAGCGAACTGCGGGCCATATAACTGGATCGAATGCTGGGATGAGCTCCCCGAGGTCACCCGGGGCGCCTTCCGCAAATACTCATGGTCTGCCTCCGACGAGGAAGCCAGGGAGAAGGCCAAAGCGCTGGATCTGACCGGTGTGGCCGAGAAGATCTCCCAGCCCCTGGTCGTGGTGCACGGGATGCTCGATCCGCTGATCGGTGTCGAGCATGCCCGGAGGATCGCTGAGGAAGCTCCCAACGCAACCTTGATCACCGTCGACGACGCCACTCACGGCGTCAGCAACCTGGGCTACAAGTTCGCGCCATGGGTGGACGACTGGATGGCGGAGCAGCTCGGCGGAGCCATCACCTGACCGGACTCAGATGACGACCAGCTCGTGGGGGAACTTGGTCACCTTCTCGTGCCCGCCCTCGGTCAGGACGTAGGTACGCCCGAAGAAGATGCCGAACAGACCGTCCGGGGTGATGATCGTCGGCTCCAGCATCGCCACGGTCCCGGGAGCGAGCTCGAGCTCGGTCTCCTCGGCCACCACGTGGTCCCACATCACATGGGGAGGGTGGCTGACGAAGTCGATGCAATGGAGGTACAGCGGCCTCGAGTCGTAACCCTTGTCGCGGAAGAACGGCGCCGGCCCTCCTGACGTCGTCCCAGGTCTTGCCTCCCACGAGCTGCTCGGCCATCAGGTCGAATCCGGGCACGACGACGTCGTCGAAGAACTCCCGGATCCACGATGGCGGCTCGCCGATGCAGATCGGGGTGCCCAGCTGCACCGAGTACCCGTTGTAGCCGCAGGCCAGCTCGTTGATGATGATGTCGCCCTTCTCGAGCCGGCGGCTCGAGGGCCATGGGTTCCCGAACACCATGCCGGGGTTGTCCATCCTGGTGGACCCGATGATGTTGAAGTCCATCTGCCCCCCGCCGTCCATCACAGCGTGGGTGGCCGCCGCGGCCAGCTGGTACTCGGTCACCCCGGGCCGGGCGATGGCGATCATGGCGTGGAAGGCCTGGTCCATCAGCTGCCCCGCCCTACGGACATTCTCGATCTCCTCGGGGCTCTTGACGTGGACCAGCTCGTGGAAGAAATCACCCACCCTCTCCAGAGTGGCGTTGGGGAGTCCGTCGCGGAGCCGCTCCCACTCGTCGACGGGAAGATGATGCCCGAACACGGGGTCGACGCACGAGATCCCGATCGTGGCATCGGCCAGCCCCCACTCCTTGATCAGATCGACGATCACCTCTCCCGAGTGTCCCCAACGGGAGTGCCTGCACGTCCTCGAGTGGGGTGGCTCGCCGTACCGCCTCACGATGGGCTCCGCCCGGCCCGCAGATGAGCACTGGCTCGCCCTCGGGAGGGACGACGGCATAGGCCGACATGCCGTGCCATTCCCAATGGTTGCTGAGCCAGCGCATCCCGCCACCCCAACTCCAGTGGTTGGGCCCGCCCGAGGCGATCAGGACATCCAGGCCGAGACGCTTCATCTTCTCCTGGGTCGCCGTCGAAACGACGCTGGTATTCCGCATCGGAGAATCGCTCGTAGACGGCATCTGAGTACCAGGGAGTGTTTGCCACCCGGCCGAAGACCTCGGTGTGCATCTTCCCCACGGCGTCCTTGAAGTCGACGTCACCTGGTGTCATCGCGTCCTCCTTCAGGATAGCAAGTTGAGTCGAATCGAGTAGTCCGAGCCCGTCCAGGTCGGCGCGCAGCGCTTCCGTTCGCTCCTCGCTAAGTGGTATCAGCGGAGGGCGGACCGGGCCTTGTTCCAGTCCCATCAGCCCCAGCCAGGCTTTCAGCTCGGCGATGGGGATCGCCCCCGCACCTTGTGCCAGCCACTGGTCGCGCATCCATTGCTCGAATGCACCTCGCTCTCGCTCCAATGTCCGCTGCAGTGCCCAGGCCGCCTCGATGTCCCCGGCGTCGGCCAGACGGGTGTAGTCCAGGATGGGACGATGCTCGGGTGTCTGGTACATGGCCAGCGCTGGTGTCGACATCAGCGACCGGAAACCATGATCGAGATGCAGACCGAGCCAGTCACCCTCGTCGGCGTCACAGACGACGATCCGGTCACCCACCAGGTCGTGAACCTGGAGCAGATGATCCATCGGCTTGGGGTTCTTGATCCCGCACACGGTCTCGAGGTCGCTGAGCTCGGCGATCAGTTGGGGACTCAAGGCGTACCCCGAGTAGGAGGTGTTGAAGAGGAAGAAGGGCACCGAGGACTCCGAGGTGAGGCGCCGATACCAATCTCGCACGATGTCATCGCTGGGCTTGATCGGGAAGTAAGGGTTGATGGCGATGACGAAGTCGGCACCGATCTGCTCGGCGTGATGGCTCAGTTGGGCCGCCTCCGAGTAGACGTGATGCCCGATGTGGGCCATGATCGGGACCCGTCCGGCAGCTGCGCCCACCACCAACTCATGGACACGGGCCCGCTCCTCGGTCGTCATCGACCAGAACTCGCCCATGACCCCTCCGCAGAAGATGCCATCCACCGCCAGGCCGTCGATGTAATAGTCGACCGCCTTGCGAAGTGTCCCCTCGTCGATCTCCCCCGAAGGCGTGAACGGTGTCGGAATCGCGATCCACAGTCCGCTGACCTTTTCGAATGCCGTTTCTTTGGCCGGGCTCAGTGCAGTCATGATCGGTGATCTCCTCTCTCCTCACGGCCGAGATCCGTGAGTGCCGCAATGGATTGCACCCTGTGACCCGACGCTAGCAGCGCATACGTTTGTGCGAATACAGTCCGGAGACATGTCGAAGCAGCCCGAGTACACCAGAGCAGAAGCCAAGACGTGGGCGAAAGAGACCTTCCACGGCGCTTGCAATGTGATCATTCCCTCCTACACGTCGGACCTCAGGTCACTCAACGAGGACGCGATTCGACACGATGTGCGGCGCAACATCGAGCTCGGGTTCTGGGGCGCCCTTCTCGTCTCTGAAGCCGGCACCACGCTCGACGAGATGCGCACATTCATGGAGGTCGCGCTCGATGAGGCTTCCGGGCAACACCGATTCCTGCTGCAAGGAGTGTTCGACACACCCCGGGACATCATCGAAATGGCCAACGACGCTCGCGCCATCGGTGTCGACGGGATGCTGCTGGGGCACCCGAACAGCTTCTATCCGACAACTGCGCAGCAGGTCGAGGACTACACGGTCGACATCTGCCGTGCGACTGACCTCGCCATCGTGCTCTTCGTTGTCGAGCACTCCAACTTGCGACGTCTCGACGTTCGTGGGTTCCCTGCCGATGTGCTCGAGCGATTGACGGGGCACGACACGATCGTGGCCGTCAAGTACGAGTTGGGACGACAACTGACCACCAACACCTACGAAACGTTCCGCCGTCTGCAGAATGCCGACGTGCTCCTGTCGGATCCGATGGAGTTCAACGCCCCGATGTGGGTCGACATCTTCGGAATGCAGTGGATGGGGACGAGCAACTACGAGTACTACGGGTCGTACGTCCCACGGCTGCTCGACATGCTCCATGCCGGGAAGACCGATGAGGCCATGAAGGAGTACTGGGGCATTCAGCCGGCCCGGGATGCACGATCGGTGACGATGAGCTCGGGTGGTTCGAATTTCGTGCACCGCTATCTGTGGAAGTTCCAGGCGTGGCTCAATGGATACAACGGAGGGCCGATCCGCCAGCCGGCGATGAAGCTCTCGGAAAGTCAGATGAGAACCTCGGCCGAGGGCGCCCGGAAAGCCGGCATCGCAGCGGCAGACGAGGCGTTCGCTGATTTCTTCGTCGGCCGCAATCCAGCCTGAATCATGAGAATCCTCGACGCCGCCGCGGTCGACCAGCTCATCGATGACGAGATGGTCCTCGCTGCCATACGCCGCCTCTTTTCGCTGCCGACAGGGCCGGCGGAGATTGGCCTGGGCCGGATCGACCTGGCCCATCCCAACGGGTGGCTCCGATCACTTCCTGCGTTCGTCGCCGGCGAGGACCTGCTGGGATTCAAGGTCCTTCACCGGACGTCCGGTGTGGGAATGAGGTACACGATCTACGTACATCGTCTCAGCACGGGGGAGTTGATCGGCGTCGTCGATGCCCTGGAGATCACCAACCTTCGCACCGGTGCCGTGTCCGCCCTCGCCACCGACTTTCTCGCTCCCGGAGATGTGTCGGTGGCGGCGATCGTCGGCACCGGGCCAGTGGCGCGTGGGCAGCTTCGAGCTCTCGAGCTCGTTCGGCCCGCCGCCGAGGTGCGGGTGTTTGCCAGGACACCGGAGAACCGGCGAGCATTCGTGGAGGAGATGGCCCGCTTCGTCTCGGGCCGTCTCGTCGACTCACCCACGTTGGAGGATGCCCTCGACGGTGCTCAGATGATCACGCTCGCCACCAAGGCGACGTCACCGGTGATCGGAGCCCACCATCTCCATCCCGGGATCCATGTGAATTCGGTGGGGCCGGCCAGCCGGGATCGTGTCGAGGTCGAGCCGAGCATCTTCGCCTCGTTCGACCGGGTCGTCTGTGACTCTGCCGCTCTGGTCATCGATGAGGCCGGCGACGCACATCAGGCAGTGTCCGACCACGGCTTCGCATCCCGAGCAGGGCCGAAGACCTGGCTCAGGTGGTCTCCGGGAGGGCACCGGGGAGGACACAACCGGGAGAGATCACACTCTTCAAATCGGTCGGCACCGGCGCCCAGGATCTCATCGTGGCCGCCGACCTCCTCGAGCGCGCCGCGGCCGCAGGCGTCGGCACTGTCGTCGGAGATGTGAACTCGATCAAGATGATCGCACCAGGCGGCTGACTCCCGGAGGGACGGAGTCAACCCGCCCTGATCAGCTCGAGCGGGAAGGAGTGGAGCGAGCGCGCCCCTTCGTCGGTGACCACGCACAGCTCTCCCACCTGAACGCCGACCGTCTCGTCGGCAGAGATCACGTTGGGCTGGATGACCACCGTCTGGCCCGCCTCGAAGACCCAGTCGTCATCGAGCCCGTGGGTGGTGTCCCTGGTGCGGACCGATGGGGGCAGCAGACCGATCCCATAGCCGTGGACCAGTCCGTCTCTGATAGTGAAGCCACGTTCGGAGATCGCATCCGACGCATGCCAGACCTCCTCGACGCTGGCGCCGGTGCCGTATCGCGGCGGCGACCGTGTGATACACGTCCTCGGCGAGGGCATGCAGCTCGGCGATCTGGGGAGTCGGATCCGGCGGACACCGTGAAGGTGCGAAGACCCTGGCCGGCGTAGCCGGCATACGAGCGATGCTGATCTCACAGCGACACGACGTCACCGGCCTTGATCTCCCGGTTGGAGAGGACCTGGGCCGGGACGCATCGCTGCGGATTGCTCATCGGTGTCGATGCGATGTAATAGAAGGTGGTCAACCCCCCGGCGCCGAGATAGGAGTGCTCGATCGCCGCCGCCAGCTCGATACTCATTGATCCCGGGCGCCAACGCGTCCCGCAGCCCGGCGAGGGCGGCGTCGGTGAACGCCGCTCCCCGCTCCAGCCACTCCAGCTCCTCGTCGCTCTTCTTCAGCCGGATCTTGCGGAATCCGGGTGACGTCCCCGAACCGGCAGCGCGTCGCCGGTTGTCCGCCGCATCGACTCGTACTGCTGATAGGGCATCCAGCCGACCACTCCCGACTCACGAAGACCCCGGGCGCAGGATCTCCTCCCCGACGGTGACGCCCGTTGTCGACGCCACCCCATCTCACGTCGTCGAGGAAGGAGACCTCGGCGGCGTTGGGCACGTGGTTGTAGCTCTGGGCAAAGAGCGTGGCGTCTCGCCCTCGGCGGAGAAGACCACGTAGTTGTCCCGCATCCCCAGGTAGCCGGAGAGGTAGTAGACGTCGGCCTGGGCGGTGCGGTTCTGTGCCGACCAGCCGAATACCACCAGGCCGTCGAGCCCGTGCTCGGCGAGGAACGCCCGAACCAGCTCCTGTCGCCGGGCGATCTCGTCTCGCCGAATCGGGGGTACAGATCGGTGTTGCTGGACTCCACGATGGACTCCGTGTTTGCTGTGGGCCGGGCGACCATAGCCTAGGCTCACAGCGGCAGTGCGTCCGAAAAGCAACCTCGGAATCGGTTGACAGCTCTCCGCGCTCGCTGGTTAGCGTTGCAAACGATTGGGCTGCCGATCGAGCCCGTTCGTGTAGAGACAAAATTGAGGAGGACTCCCATGGGACGAAAATCGATTGCGTGGAGGATCTTGGCCCTGTGCGCCATCCTCTCGCTGGTCGCGGCGGCTGTGCGCGGCGGGGCGACCACCGACACCACGGACGGCCTCGGGTTCCACCGGCGATGGCGCGCGGCGGTGACGTTCCCAACCCCGATGTGCTCGTCGCCACTGTGAACGACGACGTCTTCAACCTCGATCCCGCAGCGGTGAGCGGGAACGACGTCGGCATGAACGTGATCCTGAACGTCTACGACCGTCTCGTGGCCATCCCCCCCGATGGCGGCTCCCCCGTCCCTCGCCCTCGCACCGAGGTGCCCACCATCGAGAACGGGTTGATCTCCGAAGACGGGCTCACCTACACGTTCCCCCTCCGCGAGGGCGTGGTCTTCTCGGACGGAACCGACCTCACCGCCGAGGACGTCAAGTACTCCTGGGATCGGGTCGTCGAGATGGCACTGCCCGAGGGTCAGGCCGAGCTCTTCTCCAACGTGGCCGAGACCACGGGTGGTTGACGATCTCACCTTCGAAGTGACGCTGAACGAGGTCGACGCCGCCTTCCTCGCCTCCTCGCTGCCCCCCGTGGCCAGCGTCGTCAGCATGGACGCGGTCGAGGCCAATGGCGGCGTAGCGGCCGGCCAGCCCAACGAGTACATGGCCCAGAACATGGTGGGCATCGGTCCTTACACCCTCGCCACCTGGGAGCGTGGCGACCGGATGAGCTTCGACATCAACCCGGACTACTGGGGTGAGCCCGCCCACCTGCCGGTGCGCTGGGAGTTGATCGTCGACTCGCCGGCAACGGGTCTGCAGGCAAGGGAATACGACATCGTCGACATCAGCCCCACCGACGTGCCTTCGATCGAGCCGATCGAGCATGCCGTGGTCGACACCGAGACCCTGGACCTCCAGGTGCTCCAGATCGGGATGAACATGAACATCGCCGAGGGTTCGCTCCCCGAGGGCGACACCATCCCGCTCGACTTCTTCCAGGACGTGCGGGTCCGGCAGGCGTTCAACTACGCCTTCAACTATCAGGGCATACATCGACGGGATCCTCGGTGGGCTGGGTGGCCGGACCAGCTTCGTCCTCCCCACCGGGATGTACGGGTACGACCCGGACGCCCCGATCTATGAGACCGATCCGGCGCATGGCCGAGCAGCTCTTCACCGAGGCCGGCTATTGGGAAGAGGGGTTCACCATCTCGATCATCAGCGACCAGACCCACGAGGGATTCACCGGAGCGGCCCTGACGCTCAAGGACAGCATCGAGGCGCTCAACCCCAACTTCCACGTCAACGTGATGGCAGTGCCTGAGGCCCAGTTCGACGAGCAGCTGGCCACCGACCCGCTGCCGGTGGGGATGTGGTCGTACACCAGCTCGCAGTACAGCACCCCGGACGCCTACCTGTTCGACAGCGGTCTGTCCGATGGCAGGTACGGGGCCGTCAACAGCTTCGCCGACGGCTACGCCGACGCCGCAGGCGGTCGACGACCTGATCAACGCCGGCCCGCACCACCCTGGACGAAGAGGAGCGGCTTGGGGATCCTCTCCGAGATCCAGAAGGTGCTCTTCGAGGAGGCGATGTGGATCATGCCGGCCAACGAGGGCGCGCCCTCGGCGCTGGCGACTGGGTGACGGGCCATGTCGAGAACCCGATGTGGCCCCGGCCATCCCAGTACTGGGCGATCTACGACAAGTGACGTGAAGGCGTTGGCCGCCGGGAGGACCGAACACCCACCCGGCGGCAAGCGCTCTCGATCGGAATAGGAAGCGGGTCAGCTACAGGGTCAGGCACACGTAGACTCGCTCGTGGGAGTTGAAGGTTGCATAGGTACATCGGGCGAAGGCTGCTGGCACTGCCTTTCGTGATCTTGGCGGTGAGCATCCTGGTGTTCAGCCTGACCCGTCTCGGCGGGACCACCATCGGCCCCTATCTGGAGCCGGGGTATGACCGACGAGGAGATCGCAGCCCTCGAGGAGCGGTTCAACCTCGACGAGCCGGTGCCGATGCAGTACCTCGCGTGGCTCGGCGGGGTGGTCCGGGGAGAGCTGGGTTGGTCGGCGGTGGCGGCGGCACCGGTGATCGACGTCTTCCGCCAGAAGATCCCCGCATCCTTCGAGTTGGGGGCGGCTGCCGCGCTCTGGGCGGTCACCCTGGGGGTCGGGCTCGGCACCTTCGCCGCCAGACGTCGTAACCGATCGCCGCGATCAGCTCACCAGTGTGTTCGCGGTGGGAGGAGCCAGCATGCCCACCTTCTGGCTCGGGATCGTCCTCCTCATCATCTTCTGGTCCTATCTGGGCTGGTTCCCCCACGGGAGATCCGATCCGGAGTTCTGGGCCAGCATCGCCCATCCCACCAACTTCTATGTGATCGACTCCATCCTCGCCGGGAACTGCGCAGGCGCTGCGTGATGCGCTGTGGCATCTGGTGCTTCCGGCCCTCACGCTGGGTTACGCCGCGGTGGGCATCGTCACCAGGATGATGCGCTCCTCGCTTCTCGAGGAGATGGGCAAGGACTATGTCGATGCCGCCCGGGCCCGTGGGCTCCCCGAGCGACCTCGTCGTCCGTCGGCACGCCCGTCGCAACGCCTTCATCCCCACGATCACCGTGATCGGGCTCTCGATCGGGATCATGTTCGAGGGCACCGTGGTGGTCGAGACCATCTTCGGCTGGCCGGGCCTGGGCAGCTGGATGGCGGCATCCGGTTCTGAGCGGTGATCAGGCGACCACGCTCGCCTTCGTCATCTTCACCAGCATCCTCTTCCTGACCGTCAACCTGCTCGTCGACGTCACTCTACGGGTATCTCGACCGTCGTGTCGTCTTGAGGAAGACCTAGCCATGTGGTTCTCAGCCGTCCGAGCCGAGCGAACACCGGGGGTGGTGGTGCGGGATCGCCGATGCGGGTCAAGGCTCGCGGGCGATTGGCCTCGACCACGCGAGATGTGTTCAGCAAGGGGAGCACGAGGTTCGGGGCGATCATCATCGTGCTGCTTTTGGCGATGGCGATCTTCGCCCCGCTTCTGGTCGACGAGAACCCGCGGGGCGCCTATCAGATGCCGCGGGACCTCAGTGCGGTCGCTGCGCCGCCGGGTACGCCGCGGTCATCCTGCTGGGCACCACCCGTCTCGGAGGCGACGTTCTCTATGGCATCGTCTGGGGCGCCCGGCTCTCGTTGCAGCTCTCGATCTACGTCGTCGCCGGCGCCGTGCTCATCGGTCTCGATCGTCGGATGCACGGCCGGGATCGTCGGGGGCAAGGTCGACGCCGTCCTGATGCGGGTCGTGGACATCTTCCTCTCCATCCCCACCCTTGTCTTCCCTCTGGCGATCGCCGCCATTCTCGGGCCTTCCTTCGTGAACATCGTGGTGGCACTGGCGGTGATCATGTGGGCGCGTTATGCCCGGATCGTCCGAAGTCAGATTCTCCAGGTCCGTGAGGAGGACTATGTCGACGCCGCTCGGGCGATCGGAGACTCCCGGTTCGGGATAATCCGTAGAGACATCCTCCCCAACTCGTTCACGCCGGTGGCCGTTCAGGCGACCCTGGACATGGGTCACGCCGTTTTGTTGGGCGCCACCCTCGCCTTCATCGGGCTCGCGGTCGCCGGCCAGGCGGAGTGGGGGACTCTGGTGAGTGAAGGCCAGGCCGACATCATCGCCGGACGTTGGTGGACCTCGACCTTCCCCGGTCTGATGGTGTTCCTGTGGGCGCTCTCGTTCAACCTCGTTGGCGACGGCTTGCGGGACGTTCTCGACCCGCGGACCGAGGGCCGTTAGCCCAGCTCAGCGATACTTGAGACCGGTTCCGGTGTTGAACACCAGTGTCCGGTCCTCGGGCCCGATCCAGCCCTGATCCCGCAGGATCTCGAACGCGGCCCATGCGGCCCCCGCCTCAGGACAGGCGTCAACCCCGGTGGCAGCCGACATCGCTCGCCGCGGCTGCATCGATTCCGCTCTCCGGAACGGCAATCGCTGTCCCGTTTGTCTCCCGCAGAGCACGGAGGCAGATGAATCCGGCGATGGGGTTGGGCACCCGGAGACCGTAGGCGGTGGTCCGCGCATCTGGCCAGGGCTCGGTGCGTCGACGCTGGGCCTGGAATCCCTCGACCACGGGGGCACACCCGTCGGACTGCACCGAGACGAGTCGGGGGCGGCTCGACCCGATCCATCCCATCGCCTCCATCTCGTCGAACGCCTTCCACATCCCGACCAAACCGGTCCCGCCACCGGTCGGGTAGATGATCACGTCGGGCAGGTTTCCATCGAACTGCTCCCACAACTCGTAACCCATCGTCTTCTTGCCCTCGACGCGGAATGGCTCCTTGAGGGTCGAAAGGTCGAAGTCGTGCGGCGAGCGATGCTCGGCCAGCCACTTGCCGGAGTCGGCGATCGTGCCCGGGACCAGCTCGACCTGTGCTCCGTACTGCCGGCATTCCTCGACAAACTGTCGCGGCGTGTCGTCGGGCATGGCCACCAGCACGTCGACGCCGGCGGCTGCCCCATAGGCGGACAGCGCCCCTGCCGCGTTCCCTGCAGACGGGGCGACCAGCCGCCGAACCCCGAGGGCAAGAGCTGCAGACACCGCCATCGACATGCCACGCGCCTTGAACGAACCTGTCGGGTTGCGAGCCTCGTCCTTCACCCAGGTTTGCGCGTCCGCTCGCACCAGGGGTGTCCAGCCCTCGGTGAGCGAGATGGATGATTCGAGGAGGACGGGGAGCACCGCCGAGTAGCGCCAGAGGGAGTAGATCGAAGGGTCGATGACCGATGCCGGGTCGGTGTCGGGCTTCAACCGCATATTGACCTGCAGAGGCATCCCGCAACGCTCACACACGGAGTGGAGTTGCCCGACCTGGTGAGGGGCACCACAGTCGAAGCAGGTCAATGATTCGAATTCGGGGTTGAAAGCACTGGTCGGGCCGCCGGTCATATGCGGTTGATCCCTTCGAGCAATCGGTTGACGTTTCCTCCGAGGATGAGTTGCTCCTGGTCTTTGGTGATGCTCGGGAATCGATCCGACCGTATCCACCGGCGTTGGGTCACCCATCGGGAACGGGTAATCGGTCCCCATCAGAACGTGATCGGCGCCGACTTGGTCGATGAGAAACGCCAGGGGGGCAGGGTCGTGGAGAACGGTGTCGTAATAGAGGCGACGCGCCATCTCGGACGGCGGGGTCGAGATGTTGTTCGCCGTCAGCTTGGGGCACGGCGTCGAATCCGCGCTGCATGCGGCCGAGTTGGTAGGGAACGAAGCCGCCACCGTGGACCACGCAGATGACGAGGCCGGGAAAGCGCTCGAGGACGCCGCTGAACAGGAGGTGAGCCACGGCGATCGTGCTCTCCGCCGGCCGGCCGATCATGTTGTCGAGGAAGTTGCGTGACAAGTCGACCCCGGGAAGGGGATCGCATGGGTGCAACACCACCACACACCCGAGATCCTCGGCGGCCTCCCAGAATGGGTCGAGCCCTGCCTGGTCGAGATCGGTGCCATCGACCGTGGTGGCGATCTGCACCCCGGCCATGCCCAGGTCTCTGACTGCGACGGCCAGCTCCTCCGCGGCGCGGGCAGGATCCTGCAGCGGGACAGTCCCCATGGGGAGGAGGCGTCCCGGATGTCTTGCTGCTTCCGCGGCGATGATCTCGTTGAACCGACGCGAGTACGCGGCCCCGGCCGCAGGGCTGAGCGCGTAGGCGGTGAGGTCGATCCAGCCTGAGATGAGCTGGATGTCGACGCCCGTTGCATCCATCGTCCGCAGACGGGCCGCGAGGTCACTCAACACCGGGTTGAAGGGTGCCAGGCGGACCCGGTCGGAGATGAGCGCGTACTCTCCCTTGCCGTCGTCGGCCAGCTCGATGCCGAGACGGGGCCCCTCCTCGCGGAGAAACTCGAGGAGCGCCGTGGGTATGCAATGGGCGTGAACGTCATAGGTGGTCATCGCTGGATCCTGGCTAGCTCGAGGCTCGCGAAGCAGATTGCGTCATTCGGGCGGATAGGGCCAGGTCGGGCTCCAAGATGTAGACGCCGCCGTTGATCCGGTCCGTCACGTACACGGTGTGATCCTCGGCGACGAAGACATCGTTGATCTGGGCCGCAGCCTGGTTCGGGGGGCATTGGGGGATCCAGTGGGCGATCTCGACCGGGTCGTCGGGGTCGGCGAGGTCGTAGACCCTGAGGCCGGCATTGAAGTAGGTGACGAACACGAGCTCTTGGCTCCGATAGCTGTTGGGGCGGTTCTCGTGGAGGCAGTGTGACCCGAAGCGCAGTCCTCGCTCACAGAAGTCACCTTCGGGCACCGGGCAGAGGGATCGCACGAAAGGGGCGGTTTCATCGGATACGTCCACGATCCTGACCATGTGCCTGTCCCCGTCGCATCCATCCGTGATCGCCTCGTCGGTGACGACCACCAGATCGCGATCCGATAGCGGAAGCACCGTGTGGGTGTGCCCTCCTTCGGCCCATCCGAGACGGGAGATGGTCGCCGGGCTGGTCGGATCGGTGATGTCGATGACCACCATGCCACCGTCCCAGAATCCCAGGTAGGCACGGTTGTCGTGGACCATCGCATGGTGGACGAGCCACTCTTTGCCGTCGGGTGTCTTCAGAGCCTCGTCGTCCGATTCCCACATCCCCGGCCACCACCAGCGCCCGACTTCGGACGGGAGGGCGGGATCGGAGACGTCGACGATCAGCCAGATGCGACCGGTGTACCCATCGGGTGTCGCCGAGATGTAGGCAAAGTCGCCGCCTTCGTAGACGATTCGATGGACCCCGCGCCCACCCGTGTCGAAGAACCCCACCCGTTCGGGGTCGCGTGGGTCGTGGAGGTCGTAGATCGCCATCCCTACCGGTGCCGGACCGTCGCTCCGGAACAACTCGTGGTTGACCATCAAGAGCCCCTCGGCCACCTGAACCTTGTGTGTGTGCGACCCGGCTGGGGCGGCCCACTGTCGAACCACTTGCGGTGCGGTCCGGTCCGAAATGTCGAGGATCGAGGTTCCCTGCCCGCTCGGGCCGAAGTGGCCGACGTAGAGAGTGTCGCCATGCGGCATGACCTGCATCCCGTCTCCGAATCCGTTGAGATCGGAGTGACCGACGAGTCGAAATCCAGATGTGTCCTCGGGGTGCATCGGTCCTGGCGCTCCCACCTCGGGGGTCTGCACAAACGTTTGTACCATGGCCCTTCGATCCATGCGAGATTATCTCCTTCGTCTGCGCGCCACCACAGGGTTGCGGGAGCCGAGCCTCGTCTCCACCGCGGTTCTCACCCTGACCGCGGTGGCTTTCTTCCGGGTGGCCCTGCTGCCCGAGTTCGGTCGCGAGCTTTCGATGTCGACGTTTCAGCTCGGAGTCGTCACGACCGTGTTCGCTCTGGGCAGGCTTGTAGCCGACCTGCCCGGTGGTCACTTCGCGGACAAGGTGAGGGCGATCAACTTGATGGCATTGTCCGCAGGAGGGGTGGCCGTGGGCAGTCTGCTCCTCGGGATCTCCCGAGTCGCTTTGGCGGTCTACCTTGCTTCCTTCCTGCTCGGGATCTGCTCGGCGACCACCAACGCCACCGGGATGACGTTCTTCTCCAATGTCACCGGCGCCAGTCATCGGGGCACGTCGATGGCGATCTTCTCGGCAGCGTTGCTCGGAGGGCAGGCCATCGGACCGGCGGCGGCAGGCCTGATTGCCGCGGTCGGTGGCTGGCGGTTTGCGATGTTCGTGGGCACTGCCGCGGCCGGGATCGTGGTTCTCGTCTTGTTGACGGCTCGGTCGGCGCAGCCTCCTCCACGCCCAGCGATGCCATTCGGGGAGCCGGGGCCCGATGACCGGGGGAGCCAGTCCCGTATGCCATTGCTGGTATTGCAGAGCGTGTCGTTCGCCGTCTTTCTCACTCTGGGCTCGGTCTCACAGACAATGGTGCCGATCATCGGGGCCGACGACCTCGGGCTGGGCACCGCAGCCGTTGGTGTCGCTTTGGGCGTCGGAGGGCTGGCGCGGTTCGCGGGGACGCTCGTGGGCGGGCGTTTGTCCGACCGCCTCTCCAGGAAATCCGTCCTAGTCCCGGGTCTGCTGGTCCAGGCCTTCGGTGTGGCGCTTCTCTCGCTCGATCCCACCGTGGCCGTGTGGGTCACTGCCATCATCGTCATGTCGCTGGCAAGCTTTGCCGTCCCGGTGGCGGCAACGATCTTGGGGGATATCACGGACCCTGCTCGAGTCGGAAGGCAGTTGGGCCGCTTTCGCTTCGTGGGCGACCTCGGACTGATCACGGGGCCGCTCGTAGTGACCAGCCTGTTCGCTGGATTTGGGAGGGCGGTGGCGTTCTTGTTCGTGGCCGGCGTCCTGACGACTGCGGCTCTCGTCTCATGGCGGTTTCTCCCGGAGACGCATGGTGTCCCTGGCTAGGGGTGGGCTCGAGGTCACTCGGGTTACCCTCGCCCCGTGAGCAACTCGGGTGGCGATGGCGTGTCGCGGGCGGGCAAGCCGCCCACACTGCGTGACGTCGCCCGAGTGGCCGGCGTGCACGTGTCGACAGTCTCCCGTGTCCTCAACGACCAGGCCGCTGCGGGCCGGATCACCCAGGACACCGATGAGCGAATCCGCGAGGTGGCCCGGAGGCTCGGATACCGTCGCAACACCATCGCCCGCGCCCTTCGCACCGGGCGCACGCTCGTGGTGGGGATGGTCGTGCCCGACGTCGCCAACCTCTACCAGGCCGGTATCACCCGCGGCGCCGGCGATGTCCTGTACGCCCACGGGTATTCCCTGATACTCGCCAGCACGGACGACGACCCGACTCACGCCGAGTCCCAAGTGTCCGCGATGCTCGGGGTTCAAGTGGATGGTCTGCTGTACGGGGTTGCCCGAGAAGACGATCCGGTGCTCGCCTGGCTCGTCGATGAGGGGATCCCGGTGGTCCTCTTCAATCGCGGAGCTGACAGCAGCGCGATCAGCTCCGTCCTCCCTGACGATCGGACCGGGACCCGGTTGGCCGTGGAGCACCTGCTCGCCTTGGGTCATCGCAACATCGTGCACGTGGGCGGGCCGGAGGACGTCTCATCCACGGTCAATCGGCTCGGGGCCTTCGAGGAAACGCTCCGAAGAGCCGGTCTCAGCGGGCATCATGCATTTGCCAACCGTCACACCGAGGAAGAGGGCTACAGAGTGACGAATGATCTCCTCGAGGAACGTCCCGACACCACCGCCGTCCTCGCAGCCAACGATCGCCTGGCACTGGGTGCGATCGACGCCATCCGTGGTGTTGGAAAATCGTGCCCGGAGGACGTCTCCGTGGTCGGATTCAACGACATGCCATACGGCGACCGGTTCTCGCCACCGCTCACGACTGTGCATATCTCCCAGAGCGTGCTGGGTGCGATGGCGGCGAATCTCCTGCTGGAGACGATCGCGGATCCCGGGCGGCAGGCGGAGACTCATCTCGCCACGCCCGAGCTCGTGGTCAGGGGCTCGACGGCTCCGGCCCGGAACTGACAGTCGAAATCCCCAGGGCTAGTCTCTGAACAACCGTTTGTGCAGGACCCGACGGTCACGATCGGAGACCGGGACTTGAGCCGCGAGCACATGCTTCTCGCCAATATGACCCAGCCGGAGGCGCAGGAGGCGCTGGGTCGGGGAACGGCGGTCCTGGTGACAGGGAGCATCGAGCAGCATGGGGGGCATCTCCCGTTGGGCACAGACGCCTGGGCCGCTCTCACCATCGCCTTGCGAGTGGGCGAGCGACTCGAGGCCCCGGTGGTACCCATCTCCCCTGTGGGTGTGGCTTCTTACCACCTTCCCTGGCCGGGATCGCTGAGCATCAGTCCGGACACACTGGCAACCCTGATCGTGGAGGTCTGCGATGGTCTCGCTCGGGCCGGGGTGGAGAGGGTGATCGTCGTGAATTGGCACGAGGGCAACTCGACCGCAATCCGATTGGGTGCCGACCAGGCCCAACAGAAGCTCCCTTTGCGTGTCATCGTCGCCGAGTCTCATGTCGTCACCAACGCACTGTTCCCCGACGAGATGGAGTTCACCCACGCCGGGTCGATGGAGACAGCGGCGATCCTGGCCCACGATCCCGCTCTGGTGAGGCTCGACGAGAGGGTCGCCGGCGACTCGATCGAGCGGGCCACCGATGGACATGCCCTGTTCCGGCGTCGTGACGTGTTCCCCATCATGAGGGATTTCAGGGAGGTGGCGGGTGTCGGCTGGTACGGGACACCCGATTCGATCACCGAGGAGCGGGCGACAGAGATCATCGACGCGGTGGCCGAGCACATCGTCAGCGCCGTTGAAGAGGTGTGGAAGAGCCTGACGGAACGGGCTGCACCAGAGGGGAAGGGTTCGTGACGACGATGCGCGCCGCGGTGTTGAAGGGATGGAATGACCTATCGGTCGAAGACGTAGAAGTTCCCGAGCCGGAACCAGGTGAGGTTCTGCTTCGAGTGAAGGCGTGTGGTCTGTGTGGCACCGATCTCAAGATGGTCCACGGAGCCTTCGAGCAACGTGGCTGGCCACCGTCATTGCCCTTCGTCATGGGCCATGAGTGGTCGGGCGAGGTTGTCGAGCTAGGCGAGGGTCTCGACGACCTGGACTTGAAGCCTGGCGACAAGGTGGTTGCCGAGAACCACGTCGGCTGTGGTCGGTGCCCGATGTGCCGTCAGGGCAGGTACAACCTGTGCGAGAAGGCCGGTACCCCGGGTTATCGGCTCTACGGACACACCGCTCCGGGTGCGCTGGCCGAATTCGCAGTCAGACCAGCTCAGATGCTTCACAGGCTGCCCGACTCGGTCAGCCCCCTGGAGGGAGCCTTGGTGAACCAGGGGTCGCTGACGGTGCATGCCCTGCGACGGGTCGAGTTCGTTCCGGGGTCGAGCGTTGCCGTCTTCGGACCGGGTCTCCTCGGGCTCCTCGCGGCAGCGGTGGCCTCCGCTTCGGGGGCTGCGCACGTGATCATGGTCGGAAGGGGAAACAGGCTGGACCTGGCGGCCAAGATGGGCTGTGACAACGTGGTCGACTACGAGAGGGAAGACCCTATTTCCGGGGTGCGTCGTCTCACTTCGGGGCGTGGTGTCGACTACGTATTCGACTGCACGGGTAACCCGGACGTGCCGGCCCAGGCCATTGGGGCGGTTCGCCGTGGTGGGAGGATCGCCGTGCTCGGCCTGACCGGCGGCAAGCCGTCCGAGTTCGACGTCGACCGCCTCACTCTCGACGAGATCGATCTCATGGGCATCCGATCCAGCCCGAACGCCTATCCGGCGATGATTGCTCTCATGCGGTCGGGAAAGGTGGACCTGAGTCCGTTGGTCACCCATGTCTATCCGCTGGAGTCGGTTGGGGATGCCCTCGCCGCACTCGAATCCCGTGAGGCGGTGCGACCCATCGTGGAGCTCTGATCGTGGCCCTGGTGGACCATCCTCACATCTCGATGTTCGGCACGAGCGAGTGCTCCTGCACCGAGGAGGAGGCCAGAGCCCTTGCCGTCGTCGCGGGCTACCGGGTGGCGAAGGTCTCGGAGCGCGGGCCTTTTCTGGCTCCCGGATTCAAACGCCACCGGGCCGGCTTCACCCATATCGGCGACCTGTGGGATAGCGACGGGCCGAAGGGGATGGATGACGACTCAATGCGGGATCGTCGGAACATCCTCCTCGATCTGACCGCCAAGAACGACAAGGTTTGGGGGATATTTCGCGTGGTCGGGACCCACACCGGATCCCTTTACGGGATCCCGGCCACAGGTCGCAACATAGACGTGATCGAGGTCGGCCTCTGGCGTGTCGAGGATGGGGTCATCGCCGAGGCCTGGTACTTCGGGGACGAGCTGGGTCTGCTCCGTGCTCTAGAGCTCAACCCGCCTGATCTCACCAAGGCTTCGGAGTAGGTCGGCTGCCAATCCGCAGCGATCCGAGCGACAAGTCCACGCGGTTGGACTGACCCATGACCACCGAAGCAGTTCTCGTCATCCTGGTGATCGCCGGGGCGTACTTGATCAAGGGCGTGGCCGGGATGGGAGGGCCGCTCCTGGCAGTGCCTTTCATCGCAGGCATCGCCAGTGTCGAACTTGCCGTAGTGGTGCTGTCGCTTGGGAACCTGGTATCCAACGGCTGGTTGCTATGGGAGCACCGTTCGGGTGCCAAGGGCACGGGCTTCGTGATGACCCCGTTTCTGCTCGTCGGCGTCCCGGCGACAATCGCGGGCACCTGGCTCCTCACCGAGGTGGACGATCGGATCCTGTCGGTGATCGTCGCCATCGTGATTCTCGGCTACATCTGGCGATACCTGGCCGCTCCCGATTTCGTTCTCGGGCGAGTCGCCGCCCGTCGCCTCGCTGCCCCCATGGGTCTGATTGGTGGAGGGCTGCTTGGGTGCCACCGGGACAGCGGGCCCTCTCCTTGCCACCTACATGCACGCCATAAGGCTCGGTCGCTCCTCGTTCATCCACATGATGAGCCTCACCTTCCAGGTCTTCGGAGTCATCCAGCTGGTGACTCTGATTTTCCTTGGAGCCTTCACTCCGAGCGCTTCGAGCAGGCGGTTTGGGCAATCATCCCGATCACCGTCATGACCGCCGTCGGAATCCGCATAGGGAGGCGACTCAATCAGCGGGCGTTCGAGTTCGTCGTGCTCGCACTGCTCGGATTTGCCGCGGTCCGATTGCTGCTGTCGGCGATCGGCTGAGGTGGCCAGGGCTCTTTCCCTTGTGAAGTGTGGAGCAAACAGGCGGTGAGATGGGCGTCACCGATGTCCTCCAACCAGACCGGTTGCACCGGGAAGAAGCTGATATCCACTCTTTTCCCCTCGGTGGACACCTTTTCCAGTGCCGCCTTCATTGCCGGTGGGACGTCCCCGTCCTGGAATGCCCGGCCCACGGCGGATGCCGAGTCCTCGTCCTGAAAGACCAATGTGGCGTCGAAGTTCGATCGGCGCTGGACATCGCTGAGACCGGCCAGCAACGCCTCGTGGGCCTGCAGCCAGGCAACCGCGTCGTCCACCTCCCACCCGCACGCCGGGGTGGCCACCGGACATCGGGTGTGGAATCTGCAGCCTTCCGGGGGGTTGGCCGGACTGGGCACCGTACCCTTCAGGCCCTTCATGACCGACTCTTCCGAGGCCATGTCAGGGTTCGCGGCGAGCAGCGCTTCGGTGTAGGGATGGCGGGGGTCTTCGAACAGCTCCTGGGCGGTGCCGTACTCGGCCACCTTCCCCAGGTACATGACAGCGATCCGATCGCTCATCAATCGAACGACACCGAGGTCGTGGCTGATGAACAAATAGGTGAGGCCACGTTCCTTTTGCAGCTCATGGAGCAGGTTGAGGATCTGCGCCTGCACGGACACGTCGAGGGCGCTGGTCGGCTCGTCGAGCACGATGAATTCGGGATCGAGGGCGAGGGCGCGGGCGATCGAGATCCGCTGCCTCTGCCCTCCTGAGAACTGATGTGCGTACCGGTAGAGATGTTGGCGACCGAGGCCGACGCTCTCCAAAAGGGATACGACCCGCTCGATGAGCTCCTGACCTGACGCCAATTTGTGGACCTGGAGTGGGCGTCCCACGAGGTCCTTGACGAGCTGTCTCGGATTGAGAGAGCTGAACGAGTCCTGAAAAACGATCTGGCAGTTTCGCCGGTAGGTTCGCCATGCTTTTCCCGAGAGCACGTCGACGCGGTGGTTCGCATCGATCCGCTCCACTTCCTTGCGTTGCTCCGCGGTTCGGTCGGGCTCGGGGATGGCGTCGATCTCATCGAGCCTGGCCGCGTCCTCGTCGGAGAGCCTGAAGAAGATCTTGCCGCCGGTCGGCGGGACCAGGCCGGTGATGCAGCGACCCAGGGTGGTCTTGCCGCATCCGGATTCGCCGACGAGTCCCATGGTCTCACCGGGACGCACCTCGAACGAGACACCATCCACTGCCCGAACTTGGCCGACCACCCTTTGCAGGGTCCCTTCCTTGATCGGGAAATGCTTCTCGACGCCGCGCACCGATATCACCGCCCGTCCAGCCGCCGCCGGTTGCTGGGCGCTCGGCGCGGTCACGAGACCCACCTTTCCAGGATGGGCAGGACAACGGAGCCGTCACTCGTGTTGTAGGCGAAGCAGGCAACCGTGTGCTCCCCACCGACCGCGACCACCTCTGGATCGACGGTCCGGCATATCTCGACGGCAAAAGGGCACCGGGTGTTGAATCGACAAGCCGGCGTCGGGTCGACCAGCTCGGGCACCGTCCCCTCGATTGCTGCGAGCTTGCCACGCCTGTTGGTGGGCGGAAGGCACCGCCGCCATGAGACCTCTCGTGTAGGGGTGTTTCGGCGCTCTGAACACTTCCTCGGTCGTCCCGGTCTCGATGATCCGACCGGCGTACATGACTACGACGCGATCGCAGATCTCTTTGACCAGCGATAGGTCGTGGCTGATGTACAGCACCGAGGTCTCGAGACGCTCCTTCAACTCGGCAATCAGCTCCAGAATCCTCGCCTGGATGGTCACGTCGAGCGCGGTGGTGGGCTCGTCGGCGATGAGCAGGTCGGGATTGCAGGCCAGGGCCTGGGCGATGAGAACACGTTGTTTCATCCCGCCGGACAGCTCATGGGGGTAGCTGGCCATGATCGTGCGAGGGTTGGAGATCTGAGTCTCGGTGAGGGCTTGCGCCACCAGCTCGTCGACCCGCGTTCGAAGCCTGGCTGCCTTGGCCCGCCACGGAGGAAGTTTCAACAGAAATCTCTCGAAGCTGCTGGTCTGCTGTCGAGCGGCGCGGCGGATGAGACGAGGCACGTTCTCGCCGAGAGGCTCGAGGAGCTCATCGGAACGATGCTGATAGAAGACTTCGGCCACCTGGCTCCGAATCGACAACGCCGGGTTGAGCGCCTTGCCCGGGTCCTGGAAGATCATCGCGATCCGATCGCCGCGAATCGCCAGCATCTCCTTATGGGGGATCTGGAGGAGGTCGATCGGTTCGCTCTTGTTCCTTCGTGACTCGGTGGACCAGAAGTCGATCTGCCCGCCGGCATAGATCCCTGGGGGGCTGGGGACGAGACGGATGAACGAGCGAGCGGTCACACTCTTGCCGCAACCGGTCTCCCCGACCAGACCGAGAGTCTCGCCATCGCGGATCTCGAAGGACACGCCGTCGACGGCATGTACCACGCCCGCCTTCGCCTCGAAGTAGACCTTGAGATCTCGGACCGAGGCGACCAGCGGCTTGGTGGCTTGCCCGGGCGCGGTGTCGATGCCGACCTGACTCTGGGTCACACGCCCACCCCGTGGGGCCGGTCCGTGGCGCCGATCGAGGTCACGCAGACCAGTATGTCATGGGACTGCCGGCAAGCTGCCTTCACCAATGTCATCTCTTTGCGCAATCGATTGCTGGGACGGAATCGCACGATATAGCGTGGGCGCGCGTGGCGCAACAGCGCGTCGTTTGTCAGCCAGCAGCGAAATGCGTCGGATCTGGCAAGCGCCTCTTCGCCGAAGGCACCGTCCCGGCCGGGCTCGAGCTGGTCGATGGCAAGATATCGCGCACCGGTGTCGTCGATGGGCACCTACCGGTCCGCAGGCGAGATCGTCACCGGGACGTTCGCCTCGGACTGACCGTTTCGCGCATCCAGGCGGGACCCGACCACAATTGGAGCCGTGCGCGTTGCCACCTGGAACGTCAACTCGTTGATGGCTCGACTCGAAGCCGTCGAGAAGTGGTTGGACCGGGCCGCGCCCGACGTGTTTCTCCTGCAGGAGACCAAATTGGCCGACGAGGACGTGCCTCATCTCATCCTCCAGGCGGCGGGCTATGAATTGGCTCATCACGGTGAGGGACGTTGGAACGGTGTGGCCATCGCCTCCCGTGTCGGGATCTCCGACGTGATCTCCAATTTCGGTGACGGCCCGGTGCGCGACAGTCGCTCCATGGGGCAGGCCGCTGAGGACTTCGACCCGTTCGACGAAGCCCGGATGATGAGCGCGACATGCGCCGGGATCAGATTCGTCAGCCTGTACGCCCCGAACGGTCGTCAGGTGGGCTCACCGTTCTTCGAAGGAAAGCTGCGCTGGCTGGCCCGGGTCCATGCTTGGCTCGACGACGAGGTCTCGCCGGATGAGTCGGTGGTCCTCGGTGGCGACCTAAATGTCACCCCGGCCGACGAGGACGTGTGGGATCCGGAGAAGGCACATGGAGGGACCCATGTGTCAGCGGAGGAGCGGGAGGCGCTGGCACGCCTGCGTGAATGGGGCCTGGTCGACGCTTTTCGCATCTGCCGTCCCGAACCGGGCCGTTTCTCCTGGTGGGACTATCGAGCCGGCATGTTCCAGCGCAACCAGGGAATGCGGATCGACCTGCTGTATGTCACCCGGCCGGTGGCAGAGCGAGTGATCTGGGCCGAGATCGATCGGGAAGCCCGCAAGGGAAAGCCCACCCCGTCCGACCATGCTCCGTTGGTGGCCGATCTCGACGAGCCGGGAAAGTCGTTCGACGCCGGTTGGGAAGGTGCGATGGCGAGGATCGCCGCCCGTAAGTAACGGAGCGGCCGGGTGCGAGGCGGGTTTGGCCTGGCCGGATCCCCTTCTCCGGAAGCTGATCCCTCATCGGATCGAGAGGGTTCCAACCGCGCGTACAGTCGATGGCATGGCTCCGACAGACATTTCCCCGGACACGGTCGACTGGCTGCTCGACTCCGACCCCTCGATCCGCTGGCAGGTGATGAGAGATCTCACCGATGAGCCCGCAGACATCGTTGCAGCGGAACGCTCGAGGGTGGCAACCGAGGGGTGGGGCGCCCAACTCCTCGCCCTTCAGGAGCCGAATGGACAGTGGTCCGGTGGCACCTATTTCCCCGAATGGACCTCCACCATCAACACGCTGTTGCTGCTGCACGCCATGGGATTGGACCCTGGAAGTGAGCAGGCACGCCGTGCGGTTGGTCTCGTCGCTGAGAGGGTCATCTGGGACGATTACCCAGAAGCTCCGTGGTCCGACAATCCTTTCTTCGCCGGTGAAGTCGAGCCCTGTATCAATGCCAGAGTCGTGACCCTCGGCTCGTACTTCGGCCAGGACGTCCAGGGTCTGGTGGACAGGCTCCTCGGCGAGCAGCAGAGCGACGGAGGGTGGAATTGCGAAGCGGAACGCGGCTCCACGAGATCCTCGTTCGATACGACGATCAATGTGTTGGAGGCCTTTCTCGAGCACGAACGCGCTGCGGGCACCTCTGAGGTGACGGAGGCGCGGCTCAGGGGTCAGGAGTACCTGCTCGAGCGTCGCATGTTCCGTCGTCTTTCGACCGGCGAGGTGGTGAACCCGGCGTGGACGTATTTCTTCTTCCCGACGCGGTGGCACTACGACATCCTCAGAGGGCTCGACTATCTACGCAGTGCCGGCACCGTTACCGATGAACGGTGCGCCGAGGCGATCGATCTCGTCCACAAGCGACGCAGTGAGGGCGGGCCCTGGCCCATGGAGTACTCCTACCCCGGCGAAGTCCACTTCGACTTGGATGACGGAGACGGCAAGCCCAGCCGGTGGATCACACTTCGTGCGCTCCGCGTCCTCGATTGGTTTGGTTGAAGGCGGGTCAATTGCCACGTTGGCTCAGGTCAGGAAGTTGTTGTCGTGGGCGCGAAGAAGTCGACCTGCTCCTCGGCTGACATCGCCTCCACGTGGTTGAGGCCCTCGAAGTAATTCTCTCGGGGTGCCCCCGGAGCGAAGTGAATGAGCATCGAAGCCGGCGCTCCGGACTCATTGCGGAAGCCGTGGGTCCCTCCAGGAGGAACGTGGACGAAGTCCCCCGCTTCGGCGTCGGCCCACTCCTTCCCGTCATAAATCTGAACCGTGCCCGTCAGGATGTAGAACGACTCAGCCATGGTCCGGTGGAAATGTGGATCCGCCCCTCCCCGGCCCGGGCCCATCGACCACCGATAGAGCCCGAACAGACCTCCAGTCGTGGCACCGGTAGCCAGATAATGCACCTTGGTCCCGCTGGTGCGGACCAGGTCTGGGGCGCTATCGGCTCTCGAGATGGTGGCCGAGTTCTCGGGCTGCTGTCCCTTGTAGATCGGGTCGGGGTAGGTCATGGGCTCCTCATCGGCTCATTCACGTTGCCGACGATGTTATGGATCTGCCAGTGCCACCGTCCCGTAGGGTGATCGTCATGACCGGCTCCACCGAGGAAGTCGAGCAGTTCTTCGATCGTTATGCGGAGGCCCTGCTGGCCAGGGATGAGAAAGGTGATCGCGGACCTGTATTCCGTTCCTTCACTGATCGTGTTCCCGGACAATGTGATCGCGGTCAGCGACTCGAAGGCAGACAGAGCAGTTCTTCGCCTCCTCCTGGGACCAGTACGACGGTGTGGAAACGCTCGACAAACAGGTCGCCGTAATGGCTGAGGCTCCGGGCAGCGTATGGGTCGACGTCACGTGGTCGTACCACGGTCGGCCCCAAGAGCGCTTTTGCTATCAGCTCATCGAAGGAGCATCCGGCCACCAGATCGCTGTCCTCACCCCTCTGGGCTGACCGACTGCGACGCACTCAGCGGGTGCGCAGGCCGGCGATACCCGGCCCGCGCACCAGCCGGCCATCACATGATGTCGAGGGTCTCGGCGACCTCGATGGTCCCTCCCGATGCCAGCTGCGGGGAGTCCTTGGCGAGGACGAGTGCCTCCTCGAGGCTGTCTGCGCTGATGATCG
The DNA here is from genome assembly GCA_963720925.1 of uncultured Acidobacteriota bacterium. Taxonomy (GTDB): domain Bacteria; phylum Actinomycetota; class Acidimicrobiia; order Spongiisociales; family ZC4RG35; genus JARDZU01. Next base: position 8,991 of record CAVRHE010000005.1, on the reverse strand, counting down.
AGTAGCCGGTCACCGGATTGGCGCCACCACCCGAGGTGGTGGACCCATCGGAGCCGACCGTGGCCGAGTCACCCGTGGGATGCCCGGCGTCGACTACGGCCGAGCCCAGACCGTCGAGCCAGTCGTTCCAAGCCTGCATGACTGCGGCGCCATCCTCCTCCGACTCCGGGGCACTGCCGCCGTGATAGACGAACACGAACTTCGACATTTGCGTCTCCTTTCGCACGGCCACCCTGTGTGGCCTGTCCTCCTAGAGACGAATGAGCTCGATGCGTTTCGACACCACAGGCATCGAATTGTTCCGATCACGACTTTGCCGGTCAGATGGAGGAATGGGAGCCTTCGAGACTCTTCCGTCGGCCTTCAGTCTTGAGGACACCTATCCCGAGACCGATCAAGGCCACGGCGAGAAGGACCGCCCCGGCGCGGGTGATGAGCGTCCCGGTCGAGGAGGCGCCTTCCGCTCCGAGGAGCATGTGGGCGAAGAACCCACCCGACTGGAGAAGGATCCCCGTCAGCAAGGTCAGCCCGAGCAGCCGTTGGCGCGAGGCCCCGAAGTCGGTCCGGTCCATGATCACGAAGAAGATCAACGCCAGGGTGAGCAGCACGCCGGCGTGGGCGTGTCCGGCTCGGAAGAACTGCTCTTCGAAGTCGGTGAGGGCTCCCTGACTGGTCAGCATGCCCAGCAACGACCAGCCACCGAACTCGACTGTGACGATCGCAAAAAGCGTGAAGGCAATCATTCGCGAAGTTGGTCTCATCGCATACCTCCCTCTGTTGAAGATTCGCCGGCGCGGCGGATCAAGGATGTGCCAACTGACAACAGCCAAATCGTTATGACTGTCGGCCCGATGATGGTGAGGATCCTCGACGCATTGGTGGGCTCCCCGGCGAAGGCCTGGACGAGGCCCGCCCCGATCGATAGAACTCCGGCTGCCACCGCCACCCATCCGAACCATTTCGGGAAGTCGTCACCGAGCGCGACAGCCAGCCCAAACAGGATGAAGGTGGCGCCGGCGAACACGAGGTTGAAGAGACTGGCGAGGGAGAAATTGATCGTTTCGTTGGCCGCGACGATGCGGAGTGCCGTCTCCTGCTGATCCGGAGGCGCCAGCGCCCACTCCTCGGCCAGCTGTCGGGCTCCGACCCCGTCCATGATCACCAACACGAGGCCCACGGTCACGCCGACCACGGCGGCGAGCATCCCGAACTCGGCCAACACCCGCGGGAGCGTTCCCGTGATCGAACGGAACAGGGCGTAGAGCCCCAAGAGCATCAGGAAGATCCCAACGACGATGATCAGGTGGAGGGGGATCCACGAGCCTGACCCGGCGATCACCTCGGCAGTTCCAAACGGATCGCCGATCGGAGTTTGAGGATGGAGGAGATTCCCCACCATTCCCAGGAGAGAACCGACGACCGCTGCCCATCCTCCGATCTTGAGCACCCACTGCTGATGTGTCGTGGGAGTGAGGGTCTGCATGGTTGCACTCCTTCGTCGGATATATCACAATGACATGTGATATAGGAACATTACGACCTACCATTGTGTCATGTCAAGAGGTAAGAAAGACGAACAGATGCCTCGTTCCCTGAATGCCACCGCAGCCTCCCTCCTCGGATTCCTGCACGAAGGGCCGATGACCGGATGGGACCTCGTCGCAGTCGCCCAGCAACGCATCGGTGACTTCTGGTCGCTGACCCAAAGTCAGGTCTACCGGGAGCTGGCGACCATGGGCGACGAAGGACTCGTCGCGGCAGGGGAGAGAGGCAGCCGGGACAAGCGTCCCTACACGATCACCTCGGCAGGCCGGTCTGCCTTCCGCGACTGGGTGGAGGAGATACCCGGGGACGAAACGATCCGGTTTCCACTCCTGCTCACACTGGCGTTCGGCCGCCATCTACCGAGTGGCCGACTGGCAACCATGCTCGAACAGCATCGCCTCATCCATTCCGAGCGATTACGCGCCTATCGGATCCAACTCGAGGAGGTGCAGGCCTTGGGGGATCCCTATGCACTGGCCACTCTCGACTTCGGCATCACCTATGAGGCAGCCGTGCTCGATTGGTTCGACCGACTACCCGACGGACCTCACTGCGGGTGACTAGAGGCCGATCGAGTTCAGGACTCAGACCGTCGGCGCATCGCGTCGAGACCCTTCGAGAATCAGATCGAGCCCGAACTCGAACTCGAACTGGTCGTCGCACCAGCCCAGCGTCGAATCGGGATCGTCGTGGGCGACCTCCATCATCATCCCGGTCAGATGAGGGAACTGATCGGCCATCTCCGCCATCGCCTCCGTCAAGTCCTCATCACCCTCGTCGGCATTCTCCGGCTCGAACAGCTCCTGGGTGAAGCCCAGACCCCGACTGCCCAAGGCATGCATGGCGTGATGTGACAGGTCATATGAGAAGCCTCCGGTGTGCAGCACCCCGAGCAAGTCGTCGAAGTAGCGCATCGTCGACGGACTGATCGTCGTGCGGGTCTCGATCACCCGAGAAGCCCATCGGTGACGGATCAATACCTCCCTGGCGGCGAGGATCCTCTTGCGCATCAGAATCTTCCAGTCCTCGGTCGCTGGGGGACCTTCGACCAAGCCGACGGCCGTGTTGATCTCGTCCATGATCACTTCCACCACGCCGTCGAGGACCGCCTCCTTGTTGTCCACGTGGTAATAGAGCGACATCGCCTCGGCGCCCAGTTCGCGGGCCAGGTTCCGCATGGTCAGGGCTTGGATGCCGTCCCGGTCGGCCAGATCGACCGCAGCGCGCAGGACTCGCTCCCGAGTCAAGGGGTCGCGGGCCCTGGGTCTCGGCTCTGTCTGGGTTGCCATCGATCTCCAATCTAATCGTACGAGGTAAGACTGTAAGGGACTTGACAACCTTACGTCGTACGAGTTACCTTACACCATACGACTTACAACGTACGAGGAGTAGAGGAGGACATGATGAAGGCAATTGTGCAGGACGTGTACGGCTCGGCCGATGTGCTCGAGTTGAGGGACATCGATCCACCGGTTATCGGGCCCGACGAGGTGCTCTTGCAGGTTCAAGCAGCAGGAGTCGAACCGGGTGTGTGGCACATCATGACCGGTCTGCCCTATCTGGTGCGAGTCATGGGCTACGGCCTGACCAAGCCCAAGTACCCGGTGCGGGGACGTGACGTCGCCGGGCGGGTCGAGGCGGTCGGGGCCAACGTGACCCGTTTCAAACCCGGAGATGAGGTCTTCGGCACATGCGAAGGCTCCTTCGCCGAGTATGCGGCTGCCCGAGAGGACAAGCTGGCCCTCAAGCCCACCAATCTCAGCTTCGAGGAGGCCGCAGTCATTCCCATCTCAGGCATGACCGCGCTCCAGGCCCTGCGTGACAAGGGGCGGGTGGAGCCGGGCGACAAGGTGTTGATCATCGGCGCCGGAGGGGGCGTCGGCACGTTCGCGGTCCAACTCGCCAAAGCGTTTGGAGCCGAGGTCACCGGCATGTGCAGCACGTCGAAGATCGATCTCGTCAAATCGATCGGGGCCGACCACATCATCGATTACACCCGCGAGAATTTCGAGGACATCGCTGATCAATACGACCTCATCATCGACAACGCAGGAAACCGCCCGCTATCCCAGCTTCGGCGCGCTCTCGCTCCAGATGGGACCCTGGTCATCGTCGGAGGCGAGAATGGGGGAGCATGGGTCGGGCCTGCCGACCGGATCGTCCCGGTGGCGTTGCTTTCGCCATTCGTGAAGCAGAGATTGCTGCCGTTGATGGCGACGGAACGTCAGGACGACCTCCGGGTTCTTGGTGAGATGGTAGAGGCCGGGAAATTCACCCCGGCCCTGGACCGGACATACCCCCTGATCGAAGCACCCGACGCCGTCCGTTACGTTGGCGAGGGGCACGCCCGGGGCAAGGTCGTTGTCACAATCTGATGGTGCCGTCGAGCAGGACGCCGTTTTGAAGGCCATCGTCCGCGAGGAGTACGGCTCGACCGAGGTCCTCGAATTGCGGGCGATCGACATGCCCGTGCCTCGGGACGACGAGGTGATGGTGAAAGTTCACGCCGCCTCCCTGAACACCGCGGACCTCGACTACTTGAGTGGGAAGCCGCGAATCGCCCGTGTGGGGTCCGGGCTGCGCCGGCCCAGGAGCGGCCGCATGGGCCTCGATGTCGCCGGCCGTGTCGCGGTCGTTGGGCGAGACGTGACGACGCTCGAGGTTGGGGATGACGTGTGGGCGGACTTGTTCGACTTCGGCCAGGGCGCCTTCGCCGAGTATGTCTGCGCACCGGAGAGAGCCTTCACACAGATGCCGTCGGGCGTGACTTTCGAGCAGGCGGCCACGGTTCCTCACTCCGGCGTCCTGGCGCTCCAGGGCCTTCTCGGCAAGGGAGAGATCAACCCGGGAGAGAAGGTCCTGATCAATGGCGCAGGAGGGTGCGTCGGCCCTTTCGCCATCCAGCTGGCCAAGTCGTTCGGCGCCGAGGTGACCGGCGTGGATCACGGCGGGAAATTCGACGTGATGCGCTCGGCTGGGGCTGACCACGTCATCGACTACACCAGCGAGGACTTCACCAAGAACGGGCGTCGCTATGACCTGATCCTCGACATCGTCGATCAGCACTCAGTCCTGCATTACCGGCGCTCCCTCGTATCGGGAGGGCGATACGTCCTCATCGCAAGGGGCCTGTCCGGGTTCGTTCAGGCGTTCCTGGTCGGTGCCGCGGTCTCCATGGCCGGGAGCAAGCGCATGGGGATCTTCATGTGGAAGGCGAACGATCGCACCGACCTCGAACTCATGAAAGCCCTTCTCGAGAACGGGAAGGTCACCCCGATCGTCGACCGGCAGTACCAGTTGTCCGAGGTCCCAGAAGCGCTCCGCTATCTGGAGGACGGCCATGCCCGGGGCAAGGTCGTGATCACTCCGTGAGGCTGCACCGCGTCAACCGCTGGTGATCGGCTGATCCAAGGCGATTCCGAGCCCGATGACAAGACCGATCCCGGCGATGATGAGGAGGGTCACCTGGGCCCTGAAGTATTCGAACCGCTCGGCCATCGCGGCGAAGAAGAGCGCGGCGGCGAAGAGAAGCGTGGTCAGTGTGTAGATGTCGGAGATGGTGTTGGCATCCTCTCCGACTTGAAATAGCTCATCGGCGCGTGCCTCCAGACGATCCGCCTCGGCGTCCTGCGAGAGCTGATACTCGGGCATGGCAAACGGGCTCGGCGGCGCATCGGGGTTGTTGAGTGGATCGAGAGCCATCCACGCGTCAAAGCCGACCCTGAACTCGTCCCTGAAACGCTCGAAATAGAAGTCGGCGACGACCTGGTTTTCCTGCAGGACCGCGTCGATGTAGTTCTCGAACACGCTCAAGTCGGCCAGACGGAATTGGTTGGCTGCGGTTCGCTGCTGGGCGGCATTGGTGCGTGACCCTGATGCCTGGGTGTAGTTGCTCGACTGGATGCCGTCCCATAGCGATGCCTGGTATCCGCTCCACGCCGTCGACAGCGCGGCAAACGCCAGGATCGCCACCGTGATGATCTCCATGCGCTTCTCGCGACGCGACACCGGTGGGGCCGTGTCTTCCCCCGGTTCGGTTGGCTGGGTGTTCTCGGGTCCGGTCATTCCACTCCTCGTTTTCGAGCAGCATCATCTTTGTCGCTCTGCCCGGCATCACCTGATCTAGACGAAAGCTCGCATTCGCTCGGGACGATGGAGGATCGTAGGATCGCAATGACAGTCTGTCTTCGAGGGACAGCGAACGAGAGGACGTCTATGACCGCAAGCGAAGAAATGATGGGGCCGATCGACTATCTGATCGTTGAGTGGCCCGCCGGGTCGCCACCGAATGGCGAGGCTTTTCCACACGTTCTCGATCTCGTCGACCGGGGTCTGATCCGGATCCTGGATTTCGCCTTCGTGGAGAAGGATGACGCCGGGAACGTCCTCGAGATCGACATCGCCGACTTCGACGGAGACGGCAGCAACGACCTGTTGGTGTTCGCCGGAGCGTCGTCTGGCTTGCTCGATGAGGAGGACCATGCGGAAGCGGGTGCCGCACTCGAAGCTGGGTCTGCCGCCGCCATCCTCGTATACGAGAACACCTGGGCGGCGCCATTCGCCACGGCGCTGCGGAAGAGTGGTGCTCAGTTGGTCGCCTCAGGGCGCATCCCCGTCAACGCATTGATCGCTGCCCTCGACGAGCTCGAAGCCGCCGAGGCCTGATCCCGAAAGGAATAGAACAATGGGATTGATTCGAGGTGTAGCCCGTACCGCAGTTGTTGCGGGGACCGCCACTGCTGTGTCCAACAGGGTGTCGCGCCGTCAGGCCAACCGATGGTCCGAAGAGAATGAGGCTCAATACGAGCAGCAGGCGCCGCCACCGCCGCCCCCGGCGCCGGCTGACTCCGGCACCGACGACATGATTGCGCAGCTCAAGCAGCTGGGCGAGCTCCATGAGGCGGGTGTCCTTACCGACGAGGAGTTCGCGGCCCAAAAAGCCAAGGTGATGAATCAGTAGGGGGTCATCACCTCATCGCCGCAAGCCGCGTGCCCACAACGAGACCAGGCGGGCGACGAGGACGATGAGGAACACCTGTCCGACAAACGCCTCGACAACCGCGAGTCGCTTGGCGAGCTCGGTGGCCGGCGTTATGTCGCCGTAACCGACGGTGGTCAGCGTCACGAACGAGAAGTAGACGTAGTCGCCAGTTGCCACCACGCCGTTTAGGGCGTTCGTTCCGGTGAAGAACTGGAGACTGTGGTAGGCCGCTGCCATCACGAATGCGATCAAGGCGTAGGCGGCCACCCCTCCCATGACGGTTTGAAACGTCACCCGCTCATGGCGACTGATCCTGTTGAGGATGGCGAGCATCGCTGAGAGTTGCGCCACCCCGACGAGCAGCAGTCTCCAACCGTCCGCGGCCTCCGAGGCAACGAATCCGAGAGAAAGGGTGGTCAACAGGACGACGAGGGTCGCCAAGAGCCCGACTCTCCGAAGTCTCTTCGGCACTCCAGGCGACCACAGCGCAGTCAGCAGCAAGGTGACCCAGAGGATCGAATCGAGCGAAAGCACAAATCGGCTCGTGTCGGCGGCAGAGAGGACGTATCCCACAAAGATGAGCAGCAACATGAGGCCGTAGCGCTCCCGGATCGGCACGCCGGCCGACACCTCCTCGGTATCCGCGACCGATTCCTCGGGGCGTTCTGACTGCTGGCTGCTCATCCGGTCGTGATGCGTCTTTCGATCATTCCCAGCCCTCTGATTGATGGGTTGCGGACCGATGTCGTCCGCGCCGGCACCCATTCTGCACGTGTCCCGAACGACACAACCGTTTCACGATCACGACGGCTACCAAGGGCTCAGCGCCCTGCTCTGAGGACCGCTCCGGCTAGGCGGCAGCATCCTGAGCGGCATACTCCGCGAGGAGGGCTTCCTCGTCGTCCTTCTTGGGAAAGAGGATGAAGACGACTGCCGCCCCTACGAGGACGGCGATGATGCCGGCCATGTAGGCCCACTGATCGCCTTGGAGGAACGATGTCTTGGCAGCCTCGGTGATCTCCGTCGCGTATTGCGGGTACTGGGCGGCCACAGCCTCGGCTCCAGCGAAGGACTTGGTGAGCTGGCTCTGAACCGAGGACGTGATCTGAGCCTGTTCGGGTGACGAGCCGATCGCCGCCGCTGCCGCCGCTGCATAGCCCGCGGTGAGCAAGGCTCCGAAGATCGATTGCATGATGGCTCCACCGAGGTCGCGCTGGAGATCGGCGGTCCCTGACGCCATCCCGGCTCGTTTCACCGGCACCGAGCCGGTCAACGAGTGGGAGGCCGGCGTGCCGGCGAACCCGACTCCTATCCCCATGAACGCATACCCGAGCCCGACCTGCCAGTACGAGATCCCCTCACTCCAGAGCAACAGCATGGTCAGGAAGCCGAAGAGACAAAACACGTATCCGAGTAACAGTGTTGCCCGGGCGCCGTTGTGCTCGACCAGCTTCGCCGAGCGGGGAGCAACGAGCACCATCATGAACGCCGCCGGGAGGATGGCCGCACCCGCTTCGAGGGTGGAGTAGCCGAGCACGTTTTGCAGGAATTGCTGGCCGATGAACATCGCGCCCATCAACGAACCGAACACGATGATCCCCGCAACGGCTGCGACCCAGAAGATGCGGCGCTTGGCGATGTCGAGGTCATAGAGAGGGCTATTGGTCCGGCGCTGCCGGATGATGAAGGCGGCTCCCGAGGCGAGAGCGACGATGGCGAGCGAGAAAACGAGAGTTGCCTCGCCCTGCACCGGTGCGAAGTTGATGGCGAGGATCATGCTCGACACCAGCACGATGGAAAGGATCCCACCCAGGTTGTCGACCGGCTCAGTGGTCTCGTTGACATGGCTGGGCACGAATCGGAATGCCATGAACAGGGCGACCGCGGCCAGGGGCAGGGTGATCAGGAACACCGATCCCCACCAGAACTGGAGCAACAGGGCGCCGGCGACCAGAGGGCCCAGCGAGGCGATAGCGCCTCCGCTCCCGGACCAGAGTGCGATCGATTTGGTCCTCGCCGGCCCGGACCACAGGGCGGTGATGAGTGCGAGGGTGGTCGGGTATGCCATGCCCGCAGAGACGCCCCCGATGAGCCGTGCCGCGAAGAGGATCTCGTCGCTGGGGGCGTAGGCGGCGAGCAGGCTCGCCGGTATCGCAAGCGACACCCCCAGGAGCAACAGCATCTTGCGGCCATACCGGTCGCCTACGGCGCCCAGGTAGAGGACCGACGCAGCCAACCCCAGCGAATAGCCGACGGCGATCAGATTCAGGACAGTCTGCGAGGAGTCGAACGCGGCGCCGATCGAGGGCAGCGCCACGTTGGCCACGGACAGATTCAGGTTGGCGACCGCCGCCACCAGGATCAGGGTGAGGAGGACCCGACCGCCCCCTTCGGGCGTGCCCTTGGCGGGTACGGCGCCACCGCTCGGTCTGTTGGCAGCGTTCACGTTCCGGTCAACCTACGCG
>CAVRHE010000004.1:0-201756 GCA_963720925.1 uncultured Acidobacteriota bacterium | reverse complement strand
TTCGCCTTCAGGGGAAATGATGGCCAGGCGGTCGATCAAACCACCGCCCCGACCCCGACCACGGTCGTCCCGGATGTCCGAAACCATGTCCGACTTCGAGATCATTCAAGCGGGCGTGGCCGCCTTCTACTCGGGGGACGCCGACCGTGCGGCCCGACTGTTCGAGCTACCTGATCGGACCGACGATCAGATACGCCAGGAATCGGCTTATCAGGCCGCGATTGGCGGACGATTGACCCTGAATTGCTTCGGGCCTTCGACGCCCGGAGTCTTCAACTGCACGTTGCCGTACCACAACGCGGCGACGGATGCGATCGGCGCCGTCGACTTACCAGGTGACACCAACGAGTCGTGGTCAAAGATGGGGTGATCACGGAGTTCGGCTTCCCCGAGCACACATGGATGGATGATGACGTTCGGGGTCTTCCTCGCCACCGAAGGTCGCTTGGAGGGCTACGAAGACTGCGCGGTTAGCCCGTTTCCCGAGTCGTGCGCCACCATCCAAATGGAGAACCTCGACGGCTGGGTGGAGTGGCGAGAGAACGTGGATCGGACCAAAGTTGTGGAGGCCGCGTTGAACGCCTGGTATGGAGGAGACTGTCCGGCGGCCTCATGGCTCTCCGGCGAGTTCTTCGACTGCTCGATATCGTCCGTGGAAACACAAACGATCGAATACGAGTCCATCCTGGGAGCACAGGTCTCCGTCGAAGACTGTGACGTCGCAGGCATCACTGTCTCGTGCGAGGTGCTGTACTCAAACGCCATGAACAGCGCCGTGGGCGAGCCGCCCTCGGTGACCGTTCGAGAGTTCATAGTGTCGGTGCCCGGCCCCGGATCCAAGGGGTATCTGTTCGTGGACGATAAGAATCAAGACCTCTCGCCGTGGTATGGAGGTATCTACCCAGAAGACACCGAACTCCGTGAGAGTTTCAGGCTGTTTGCCGAGGGCGGCGAGCTGGCGGACGAATACGCCGCGGCGGACTGTGCGTCCTCACGGACGCCCGAGTGCGCCACCCTCATCCTCGACAACCTCGACGACTGGGCCGCTTGGCACCAGGACCGTCAATAACACCACCCGAGCCGGGAGGGACGCTCTGCCCTCTCGGTCCTGGGGATGAACTGCGTATCACGACACCTGGAGCCTGACCGCCGGCTCGGGGCCTATCAGCACCGGCTCGAGGATGTCATCGTCGAGCAAGCCCTTGGCGGTTTGTCCCGCCTCCGTCCACCGGTGATCCACAACGCCAACGACCATCAGCCAGCACTTCGGCGAGCCGCAATGGTGGGGACCCGGGCGAGAGCCGCCAAACCGATCCTGGACGATCTGATCCAGCTCGATTCGGAGACGCTTTCCAACGGTCAGCGCTGGCGGCTCCGGGCACTGCGACCATGAACACCGTCGAACTCCTCACGATTTGCCTGCGAGGTCGTCCCGCATCTTCTTCGCGAGTCCTTCCGCTCCGTGTTGAGACGTGAAGCGCTAGCCCGAATCGTTTCGGAGCCTCCTCTTCAGTAGGGCCAAGGACTCCGATTCTGAGTGCCCTTTCCGGTTTGCTTACCGCCAGCCACCCTGGTCGAACGCGTGATCAGGGCGGGCCTCGTATCGAGGATCGTTTGTCTATCAGACATCCGCCGGCTCCATTCCATCGCGGCCTTTTCAGTCCGAGCAGTTTCCGACCGGCTCGGCTCCGGCGAAGCGGTCCGTCATCCAAGCATCAACGTCGGCCCAGCTCGAGTCGAGGACCCCGACGTGATCGGCTCGGTAGGTCTCGAGCATCACCGCCTCGCTCCGCTTGCAGAGCGTTGCAGCGAGCTCCCTGCTGCCTCTACGTTTTGTTGTCCTTCGAGCTCGGCGAATATCAGGAACGTGGGCAAGGGCGCAGTTTCGATGTTGGTCGCTCGGATGGCCGCGGCCCAGGCCGGAACGTCGAGCGGGTCGATCGACCTTGCCTCGCCGAGCGATCGGTCGAAGACCGAGTCCAGGTCGCATGTCTCCTCGAGGAGGTGGAGGTCGCGTAGGGCGGCCGCAGTCAGGATATCCCTCGCCCGGAGGTCGGGATAGGCCGCGCTGAAGCTGGATGCTGCCTGCATCAGGTACCTCGAGGGGTCGGAGGGATCGCCTCCTTGCGGATGTGGGTCCCTCCTTCGAGGGCGACCACACCCCGGACATCTAGTTCCGGGGCATAGCGGTGGGCCCGTTCCCCGGTGGCCAGAGCAGCCAGTGCCCCCAGCGAATGGCCGTACACGATGACCCGGTCACTCGCCGCTCTGCCCAGGAGATCTCGCGCGGCGCGAGCGGCGTCCAGGATCGATCGGGCGGAGCTCTCGTTGACCGCGAACATGAACGGGCCGGGTGTCCCGAGGCCCTCGTAGTCGGTGTAGGCGACGACGTATCCCTCAGCGAGGAACCGGTTCATCTCGGATGCGTACCACATCTGCGCGGGTATCCGGGCGGGAGTTGGCGCAGATGTCAGCCGATCCGTCATTGCCGTGGCCGAACGAGACGATCGGGTAGCCGCCGTCGGGGGCGGGACGGCGGGCACCCAGATGGTTCCGGACACCGCCACGTCCTTGTCATCCACCAGCGGATCGGGAGTGATAGAGCACCCGGTACACCCGGCCCCGCGAAGGTTTCAGGGAGCGTTTCGAGGTAGATCAGGGCCCCAGGCTCCCAGGAGGAAGCGGGTCTGGGACGGCGTAGAAGAGACCGAAGCCGTCGAACCTAGGGCCGCGACACGCTCCGACTCTGTGATAACGACTGGCGCAGCTTCATCCATGGTCGACTCAACGACAATGGCTGCCGTGGTTCTCCGAGACCGCTGTTGTCGGGTTCTCAGACCCGTTTCCGGAGGTGCAAGCGACCAAGATCACGGCTGCCAAGGACGTGGGTCGCCAGCGAATCGCCATCTGTTGCTCCGCTTCGGGCTCGACCCTACGCCAGTCGTACCCCTACTGGGCAGAAATCCCGTGGAGCATCCCGCGGGAAATAGCCGAGAAGTACCTCCGACCGGACTCTGACCGGCCGGTGTTACTTGCCCTGCGTGCGCAATTCTGCGTCGTCGGCTTCCAGATCCTCGACCGTGTAGATGCCGGGCGAGTGGAGCGCACCCGTCTCTTTCATCTCCAAATACAAGGCTGTGTCTTCCAATTCCTCGGCGGTTTTTGGACGGATCTTCACCTTTCCAAGGATATTCCGCATGGATTACATTTTAGACTTCCTGCGTGGGACTCGTCGTCACTATTCGATTTCGGCATCCTTCGCTATGACCACACCGGCCCGACCCCCACCCTCGACCAAGACGCGGATGTCCATCAGGTGATCGCAGACAAATCCGTCGAGGGGAGAGTTCTGGCAGCCTGCGCCCGAGGCCTGGCTCAGTCGGCCGACGGTCAGGTCTTCACCTATCGCGACGATGGTCTTCACGCACCGTATTGCCGAGCGGTGGCCTTCATTGACGACACCGTGCTCATCTCCGCCTCGACTGGGCCGAGATCGAATCGGGCCCGTCTCTACCGGGCGGGTCTGTCCGCGGGACGATTCGAGGCGTGTCGTGACGGGCTACCCGAGTGGTTCGACGACAATCTCGACACCCATTGCCTCGCGGTCCTCGACGGGTCGGTCTACGCCGGCCACGGCGGCGTCGTTTGGAGGTCCGACGACCGTGGCGGGCATTGGACCGAGGTCGTTTCCGGCCTTCCCCAGATCAATTGCCTTGCCTGAACGCGAAGAGGGGCCACCGAGGTGGCCCCTCTCACACTGGAGGAGGAAGAAAGTCCTTAGCTTTGAAACTAGTGACTTACCCCCATTGATTCGGCACCCAGATCTGCTGCCTGAAGGGTCGATCGACCCAATTGTCAGACCTTCGTAGCCAGGACCGACCACATCAACGGCAACCGCTCCCGGTGGTCGGGAAGACGCCACAGTCCGTCGTCTTCCTGGATCATCATGGGCAGACCCTGCCATTCGCATTCGTCGTATTCCTCGACCCGGTCGATGCGCAAACCTGCCCGGATCAGGGCATCGAGGGTCTCCCCCATCCCGTGGTTCCAGCCGTGGTTGACCGGGCTCTCGACGACTCCGGCGCCGGCATACGTCTCGTGCTCCTCCACGGATTCGGGCTCGACGGTCTCGAAATAGGCTGCGGCGACCCGCAATTCCTCGGTCTCCAGCCAGTCGATCGCCCACATCATGGGATGGCCCTCGCGGATGTAGAACGTGCCCCCTGGCTCGAGGAAGGAGGACACCACTTCGGCCCAACCCCGTATTTCCGGGATCCAGCCAATCGCGCCAACGCCCGTATAGACGATGTCGAATTTCTCGTCGAGGACGTCTGGAGTGTCGTAGAGCTCGGAGACGATGAAACGCCCGGGTGTGCCTGAGTCCCTGCTCAGCTGCCGGGCTGCTTCGACCGATTTCTCCGACAGGTCGGTCCCGGTCACGGTTGCTCCAAGCCGAGCCCAGGAGATGGTGTCGGTCCCGATGTGGCACTGCAGATGGAGAAGGCTCTTCCCGGTGACATCACCGAGTTTTTCCTTGTCGTAGGTCACCACTCCGCTTAGGTGGGTGGGATCAGAGAGGAACGTGGCTATCCCGTACTCGTCCGACCCGTAGTGGATGGGGACGCGGGCGTCCCAATTTGCCCGATTGGCCTCGCGGTATTGATCCAGTGGCATGAGGCTGAGTATGGCGGCGTAACGTCGTCCCCACGGAGGAAATATGGCTCGAGTAACCGGCATCGGCGGCGTGTTCTTCAAGTCGGAGGATCCTCAAGCCCTCCAGGATTGGTACGTCGAGCACCTCGGCCTCAGCCCTGAGAACGCAGGGTTCGTGATCATGAGCTGGGGTGAGGCGGGCGGGACGACCATATGGGCACCCTTTCCGGCGGATACCGATTACTTCGGATCAGCCAACCAGTGGATGGTCAATTACCGGGTCGACGCCCTCGACGAGCTACTGGCCAAGCTCCGACACGAGGGCGTTCGCGTCGAAGAAGAGACCATGACGGACGAGAACGGGAAGTTTGGCTGGTGTTGGGATCTCGAGGGCAACAGGATCGAGCTCTGGGAACCACCGCCCGGCAGGTAGAGCCAAACGTCGAGCAGGGCGCCACGAATGCGTGACGCCCTGCTTTGGGAATGCCCCTTACAGCGTGGCTGGCTAGGAGAATTCCCACCCGTCCGGGTCGTCCCAGAGGACCGGGATCGAGACAACATCGCTGGGAGACCCGTCCTCGGCGGAATGCCAGAAAACCCGGATGGTCTCGCCGCCGACGAAGGGGTAGTCCACCTCGAACTGGTATGCCCCCCAGCAACCAGTGCCGCAGGTGGCAGTGGTGAAGTCCTCTTGCACCACGTTGCCACTGGAATCGACCACCTCCAGGCTCACCGTCGCCTCGAACACATTGGCAAAGCCCGCGATGCAGCAACGGCTCATCACCCTGGCCCTGCGCTGGTGAATCGACGTTGACCGAGTTGAGCTGGTCGAGATATGCGTCCCGGCCCTGTGGCTCGCTCAGATCGAGGCCCTCGCTGCCAAAGGCCGTGACCGGTTCGCCGTTGACCGTGAACAGGACGCTCTCGATCTCACCAAACGCCGCCGCCGTGTAGATCAACTGGTTGAGCATGGTGAAGTCCCCCAACAGACCCGATCCGGATCCGGCGAGGAATGCCTCGTTCATGTCCACCGTGACCGTGTGCTCGCCTGAGGTCACACCCAGGATCTCGACGGCGGCCGGAACCATGTTGCTGAATCCATCAGGGAGGAAGAGATTCTCCGATGTCAACGCATACAGGCCTGGGTAGGCCGGATTCATCGGTTCCTCGAAGAGCACGGTGGGAACAACCGTCCCCCGTAGGGCCACCAGGGCCGGATTCCCCGTGAACGAGTTCTCCGGTGTCTGCACTGCGTAGAGCAGTGCTTCAACCGCTTCGACCACTGGAGCCGTGGTTGTCGTGGTCGCCGGCACAGTCGTTGTCGTCGCCGGCTGCTCCGTGGTGACCGTCGTCGATGCCTGGGGCTGGGTGGTGACCGTGGTGGGCACGGTCGACGTCGTCGACGACGCTACCGGGTCGACCTCGCCCCCTCCCCTGGACAGGAAGATCGGGATAGCGGCCAGGAGCAGTACCACGAGAGCGGCGCCCGCGAACACCAGGACCGGGCGGGGCTTCGAGTCTTCACGTTGGGTCACAGAGACCTCCTCGGGATAGGGCGGTGGCTCTGGCGACATCGCCACCAGCCGGTCGGCAAGTTCTTTCATCTTTCGATCGTCTGATCTGCTCATGACAGCCACTCCTCGAGGTGCTTTCGCGCCCGGGCCAGATGACGCTTCACGGCTCCGGTCGATATGCCCATTCGATCGGCGACTGTTTCCGCCGGGAGATCAGCCCAATAGGTGAGCAGCACGGCCGCCCTCTGCTGCACCGAGAGACGCTCGACGGCACCCAGGACATCGAAATCGATGTCGTGAGTTGGCATCGATTCCGGCGATGCCGTCTTCATCTCTCGCAGCCGCCGCGACAAGGTGCTCCTGTGGTGGTCATTGGCCACACTGAGCACCGCTCGATAGAGGTATGCCCTCTTGTTGCTCACCTCGGGCCATTTCCGGGCGGAAAAGGCCTTGAGACAGGCATCGGTCACCACATCCGCGGCGTCGAACGGCCCAACCAGGCCAGTCGCATACCTGGTGAGCTCCACGGCGTATGACCGATATACCTGCTCGTTGTCCATCACACCTGTGGCGGTGATCATGCCCATGAGACGGAGCCGAGCCCGGGATTGGGTGACAGCCAGGCGTGAAAAATCGCGATCGACCAGCGACGGCGCATCGGCATACTGGACCGATGACGGGAAGAGGCCCCGATAGGGCGGCCCTCAACACCTACCGGATCGAGACCGAGAGGCTCCTGCTCGAGGTGCCCGCCGAGGAGGATGCCCCGACGTTGTTCGCTCTAGTAGGGGGACCCGATCGCCTCGAGATCACCGCAGGTCTTCTCTGGGACGGGCCTGACGCGATTTCCGAGACGCTGGGATTCATCAGACAGGCTCAGACCGAGCGATATGGCGACAGCGGTTTCCACTGGGCCATTCGAGACCGGAGCGGGGCGATCTCCGGATCCTCCGGATCCGCCCTCGGCATGATCAGTGCAAGACCGAGCGACCAGCCTGGCCGGGGCGACGTCGGCTACTGGCTGGGGAAGCCCTACTGGAGACAAGGGATCATGGGTGAGGCACTCAGCGCCGTGCTCGATCTCTGTTTCGAGGACCTCAACCAGTTCAAGATCGAGGCCGAGATATTCACCTCCAACCCGAGGAGCATGCGACTGGTCGAGAGACTCGGGATGCAACGCGAGGGCACCATCCGGTCCGCCCACATCAAGCGCGGACAGTGGATCGATGCCCACATCTATGGGATCCTGCGCGACGAGTGGCGTAGCCGTCCGGCCTCTTGACTTCTTCTTGAGGGACCACTGATGCGCCGATAAGACGCCATTTCCGACACTGGGGCCAGGAATCGATACGGAGGTCCCCAGATGTTGAGAAAGTCCCTAGGTGTCTTCACCGCAGTGCTGGCCGCCCTGCTCCTGGTTGGAGTGGCCTGGGCCTCGGGAAACACAGTCCAGGATGTCTCGAGCTCCGGCTCTCAGGGCACCCCCCCGAGCTCCAACGTCTCATCGTCGTCCGGGTCGCTGGTCACGGAATCCACCGGCACCAGCCTCGACACAAGCTCGACGAGTAGCAGCGTCGCTGGCAACTCGACCACCAGCATCAGCTTGGTCGACACGTCGTCGACGAGCACGACCGTGGACGCGACCAGCAGCACGAGCCTGGACGACGGATCCACGACGAGCACCACGACGCCCGAGGGTTCGACCAGCACGACTTTCGACGACAACGATCGTCACGAGACCCGCATCCCAGCGCCCGTCAACAGCGGGCCGACGACCTACCAGGTGGGGACCGCGGGCACTGTGACTCTGCAGGTCACGGGGGGCCAACTAGTCCTGATCGACGCTATTCCCGCGACGGGCTGGAATCTCGAGTTGGACAGGGCAGATGGGCGTGAGGTGAAGGTCGAGTTCGAGAGTGGCGGGTCGGACGCGAAGTTCGAGGCCAAGATCGACAACGGTGAACTGAGAGTGAGAGTGGAGCCGAATTAGCCGGCGGGCGGCCCAAGCCATACACGAACGACCGCTCCACCACCTGGGCGGTCGTTCATTTCCATCTCGCCACCCACCGATTCGGCGGTCCGTCGGACGATGTCGAGCCCGAGCCCGGTCGAGCCGGCTCCGCTGACACCTCGCTCAGCCAGTCGTCCCGAGCTGAACCCGGGCCCATGGTCACTCACCTCGATCCAAGGGCGGCCACGATCGGAGCCAACCAACACTTCGAAAGGCGTGCCCGGCTCGGTATGAGAGAACACGTTCCCGATCAACGCATCAACCACGGCTTCTACCGCTTCGTGAGATAGAGGCACCGACCCGTGATCATCGACACTCATCGACATTTCCCTGCGCTGTTCCTCGGCCAGAACGGCCCAGAACGAGCAGCGCGCCGACACCACCGATGAGAGTTCGGAGACGCCGACCGCCCCAGAGGAGGCCGACCTGGTGGCCACAATGACCTGGTCGATGGCCTGCTCGAGACGATCGACCTGTCCCAGGACCCCTGCTCGCTCGTCGTCGTCGGTCAGCTTTTCAGCCTGGAGTCTGAGTGAGGTCAGCGGTGTCCTCAGGCGATGGGAGACGTCGGCGGCCGCCTCGCGCTCGTCGGCGATCAGGTCCTCGAGACGCCCCGCGAGCCAGTTGAACGACTCGCCGACTTCCCGGATCTCCTCCGGATCGCTCACCTCTACCCGGGCGTCCAAATTCCCCTCACCGAGTTGTCGGGCAGTCGAGGCCAGATCGCTGATCGGCCGGACCAGGCGCTGACCCAACCGGTCGGCCACCCAGACGGCGATGGCCACGAGCAGCACGCCGAGCAACGCCAGAAGCAGCCAGGCCGCGGCTACTCCCTCGGTGAGAACCTCATCGGTTACGAAGATGTCGACCACCGCCGTTCCCTCACGCCCGATGACGGGAAGGGCGTATTCCCAGCCGCCTTCGACGATCCCGGAAATGGTGGCCTGTTGCTCGATCGAAGGCGCGACCAGCGAGCCCTGGCCAGTCATCGGCTCGCCAAGGACGGAACCGTCCGGAAGGACGACGATCGTCCCTGGGTCGAGTGGCCCGAGGGCGGCTTCGATCGCAGCAGCGTCCCCGTTGAGGCTCACGGTCAACGCGAGCAGGGCGGCGGTGGATTGCGCCCTCCGCTCTGCTTCGAGCCGAGCACGATCTCCGGCTTGCTGCCGGACCAAAAGGCCCAGGGGAATGAGGAGTGCGACGACAACGAGTGCAGTAGTGGCCAGGCTGAGAAGAGCGAGCCGCCGTCTCACCCGGCGGGATCGACCAGTTTGACGCCAACCCCGTGAACGGTGCGCAGATAACGGGGCTCCTGCGCGGTCTCTCCGAGCTTGCTGCGCAGCCAGGAGAGATGGACGTCGACTGTTCGCTCCGCGCCTCCGTAGGGCTCTCGCCAGACCTCGGCCATCAAGGCTCGCTTGCTGACCACCTCTCCGGCCCGCTCGGCGAGAACTCGGAGCAGATCGAATTCCTTCGGGCTCAGATCCAAGGCTTCACCCGCCAGCGTCGCCTCGCGGGCGGCCGGATCGATGGCGAGATCGCCGACACGGAGCGGGTCACCGCTATCCGCAGCCGGCCCTCGTCGAAGCAGGGCCCTCACCCGTGCTTCGAGTTGGGCGACCGAGAACGGTTTTACCAAATAGTCGTCGGCGCCCGAGTCCAGGGTCCGGACCACTACGTCGTCGGCGCCACGGGCCGTGATCACGATGATCGGGACCTGGCTCACCGCTCTGATCATCCGTAGCAACTCCGTGCCATCGAGGTCGGGAAGCCCGAGATCCATGACAACGAGATCGGGCTTTCCCTTCACTGTCAGTTGCAGGCCCTCGAGAGCTGCGGCGGCACTCTCGACATCGTGCCCCTGGGCAGCCAGGGCATCGGCCACGAGACGTCTTATGTCCACGTCGTCTTCGATGAGCACGATCTGCGCCATGTCCGCAGGTTATCCAGGCGTCGATATCTGCCCATGGGCCTTGAGGAAACCTTGACGTCTCGTTGACGAGTCGACTTCGGACGCCTGGGAAGATGTCCGGGTGAGCAAATGGAAGATCGTCGGCGCATGGGTGCTGACCGCAGCTCTGACGACCACGCTGACCTGGCAGATCGTCAGCGCCGCCGACGCCCAAGTCAGCGACAGCCCACCGATTCAGGTCACGCCGGCACCGAGCACGTCTGACTCGCCGGCGTCCACCTCACCGGTCTCCTCGTCGACGTCGAGCAGCAGCACGACCTCGACAAGCACGGTCCCCTCGTCCTCGTCTACGACCCCCGGGTCGTCATCGACCTCTGCCCCTCCCGGGACCGACGTGGCCTGGTCTTCGCGAACGATCCAAACCGGTGGCGGCGTCGTGGTTGTGAGTTATCGACCCGATGAGGTGGTGCTGAGCTCGGCAGCTCCCGCCGCCGGATTCTCGGCGGAGATAAAGAAGGAGGGTCCCCCTGAGGTCGACGTCGAGTTCGAGGGCGAATCGGCGAAGTACCGAGTCCGGGCGAGGTGGGAGGGCGGAGAGCTCTCGGTCGAGACCGAATCGGACGTCGACTAACAGACGAGCAAGTCGCGACCCGTCTGCTCCTCCCGCAGCCGAACCACCAGGTGCTCGATCAGCTTCCAGGCCAACTCGGGGTGGGCCTTGACCAGCGGACGGAACTCCCATTTGGAGATCACCAGAGTGGTCAGCTCGGTGTCGGCGAATACGGATGCCGACCGCGGGCCATCATCCACCAGTGCCATCTCACCGAAGAACTCACCCGGCCCCAGCGTCGCCACCGTCCGACCCCCTCGCTGGACTTTGGCCTTGCCGTCGGTGATCAAGTGGAAGCCGACTCCCCCGCGACCCTCGGTCATGACCTCAGCGCCCTCGGTGTGAACCGTCGGCTTGGCGATGTCGAGCACCTTGTTCAGGTCTCTCTTGCTCAGATCGCTGAGAAAGGGCACCCCACCCAGCAACTCCATTTTCTCTTGCTTGGTGGCCAATGCTTCTCCTCCACTAGATGGGATGGCGGCACGATGATATCCGGCGCCGGCCATACACGCCGATACCTGTAACGTGCGCAAACGTGATCTGCAGCGTCTGTAACACCGAAAACCCGGCCAACAACAGATTCTGCGGGAACTGTGGCAATCCCCTCGCCATCACCTGTTCGACCTGTGGCGCATCCAACGAGGCGGGGACGAATTTCTGCGGCCAATGTGGGACTTCGCTGGCAGGGGCGCAAACCCCACCCGCCTCGACAGTCACGGCCGAACGTCGCTTGGTCACAGTCCTCTTCGCCGACCTGGCCGGGTTCACCGAGTTCTCGGAGGGCCGCGATGCCGAGGAGGTGAGGGACTTCCAGACGAGCTATTTCGACCAGAGTCGGCGGGTGATCCAGTTGTTCGGAGGAATCATCGAGAAGTTCATCGGTGACGCCGTCATGGCGGTGTGGGGTGCCGAGACAGCGACCGAGGACGATGCCGAACGCGCCATCCGTGCCGGGTTCGAGCTCATCGACATCGTGGCCAAGCTCTCCGCGGACGTCGGCGCGCCCGATCTCGGCCTCAGGGTTGGGGTCCACACCGGTGAGGCAGCGGTCGGCCCCAACGACGATCGCATGGGCTTCGTAACCGGCGACCTCGTCAACACCGCATCACGCCTCCAATCGATCGCCGAACCCGGAACGGTGCTGGTCGGCGACAGCACCCAGCAAGCGGCGCACCGCTCGATCGCTTTCGAAGCAGTCGGACCGCAGAGCCTCAAGGGGAAGACCCTCCCTGTGGCGGCCTGGCAAGCCACCAGGGTGCTCTCTGAGCGGGCGGGACGGGGCAAGGCCGAGTCCCTCGAGCCTCCCTTCGTCGGACGCGCCAATGAGTTGCGCCTGCTCAAAGACCTTCTCGACGCCGTTGGAATCGAATCGAGGGCGCGGCTGGTCTCCCTGGTCGGGGAGGCAGGCATCGGAAAGTCGCGCCTGGTTTGGGAGTTCCTGAAATACATCGACGGCCTGGTGGACATCATCTACTGGCACGAAGGCCGGTCCCCCGCCTATGGCGAGGGCGTCACCTTCTGGGCCATCTCGGAGATGATCAAGGGACGGGCCGGAATCGCGGAGGGGGACGACGATGAGACGGTCGCACGCCGACTCGACGAGACCCTCGATACCTATGTGTCGGACCCGGGCGATCGTGCCTGGATGAGACCGCGGCTGGCAGCAGTGCTCGGCGAGGGCGAAGCGCCGGGAGACCGGGCCGAGCTAGATGCTGCGGTGCGGGCGTTCTTCGAGGCAGTGTCAGATCAAGGGACGACGGTGCTCGTGTTCGAGGACCTGCACTGGGCGGATCCGGCACTGATCGACTTCGTGGAGGATCTGACCGACTGGTGGCGTGATCGACCGATCCTCATCGTCACGATGGCCCGCCCCGACCTCCTCGAGCTGAAGCCATCCTGGGGCGCCGGGCGCCAGGGCGTCGTTTCGATCACCCTCGGCCCGATGTCGTCAGAAGACATGCTCACATTGGTGCATGGCGCCGTTCCCGGAATCCCCCAGTCGTCTGCCGAGGCCATCGTGGAGCGCGCCGCCGGCATCCCTCTCTATGCAGTCGAGCTGCTGAGAGGCCTGCTCGCTCAAGGGCAACTGGCGGGTGAAGCCGGGGATTATCGGGTCGTCGGCGATCTGACCCAGCTGGTCATCCCGGAATCCCTCCAGGCCGTCATCGGCGCTCGCCTCGACCGGCTCGGTGCTGAGGAACGGGCACTCATCCAGGACGCCGCCGTGCTCGGCCAGACCTTCAACATCACCGGTCTGGCCGTTCTCACCGGACAGGACGCCGCCGAAATCGAAATGCTTCTGCATTCGCTGAGCCGGAGAGAGCTGATCGAACCGGTACGCGACCCTCGGGCGGTGGAGCGAGGCCAGTATCGCTTCCTCCAAGGCCTGATCCGCGATGTCGCGTTGGGCCGGCTCGGCCGGGAGGCCCGGCGCACCCGGCACCTCGCCGTGGCGGAGCACCTGGAAAGCCAGGACGACCCGGAGCTGGCCGGGATCGTCGCCGGGCACTACCTGCATGCGTTGGAGGCGTCACCGGCTGGCGAAGCCCGGGATGCCATCCGCGATCGGGCTCTTCTTTCCATGGCGCAGGCCGCAGCGCGGGCCTGCAGACCTGAAGTCTCATCAGCAGGTCATTCTGATCTCGGAGAGCGCTTTGGAGATCGCCGACAGCGACGAGGCGCGTACTCCGTTCTGGGAGATGGTCATCGAGGCGTCGGGACGCATGGCTGACCTCGAGAGAGCCGAGCGACATGCGGTCCAGGCGATGGATCACTACCGCAAAACGGGAGATCGGGTTTCGCTGACCCGGGTAACCGGAAAATTCGCCCTGGGTCTCGTGGAGAACAACCAGCCCGAGCGGGCGGTCGAACTGCTCAGACCCCTGGTCGAAGACGATATCGGCTCAGAGCCGGAGCTCGTCCCCGCGGCAGTGGTGTATGCCCGCAGTCTGATGCTGACCCTGGAGCCGGGAGTGCTCGAAGCGGCGGACCGGGCACTCGCGGCAGCCGAGAAGCTCGGGTGGGTGCCTGAGACGATCGATGCACTGATTACCAAGGGAACCTTCCTGGGGCAGCTGGGACGGTTGTCCGAGGCCAGGATCATCCTCGAGGGCGCCATCGCCCTGGCCGAGGAGCACGATCTTGGCCGCTCCATAGCCCGGGGTCAGCACAACCTCGCGTTACGTCCTCGTCGGTCTCGACGATTCAGCGAGCCTCGCCCTGAGCGAAGAGGCCTATCGAACCGCCCAGCGTCTCGGCGATCGGTCCCAATTGCTGTTCCAGGTTGGCGCGATGGCGTTGGCCTACACGACCATCGGGGAGTTCGAGAAGGCGGAGGAAGTCCTCGCCAATCCGCTCACCAAGGACCAGCCCCCGGCGGCTCGGGTCATACACTGCAAGCTCCGAGCTGGTGATGGCGGCCTGGCGTGGAGAACTGGACTCAGTCGATCGGCTCGAGACGGAGGTCGAAGGGCTGATCGGCCAGGTCGACGACCCGCAGATGGAAGCCACTTCAAGATCATCGCTCTGGAGGCGGCCATCGCCCGAGGCAGACTCGACGAGGCGTTCACTGCCGCCGGCGAGTTCCTCGAGGAGTCGTCCTGGAACGAAGCCGCCGACACCATCGGCGACCCCGATGTTCATCGCCGCATTGCTGGGGGATGCCTCACGACTCGCGACGTTGATCCCTTCGTATCAGCGCTTTCTCCCCCGCTTCCGCGACCACTTCACCGCGTGCCAGGTACTGGCCCCTGCCGTTGACGGGCCCGTCGACACCCGGGAGATCGACGCCATCATTGCCCGGAGGGCAGGATGGGGTCGGTCGCCGACGTGGTCAGGTTCTCGGTGATCGCCGCCCCGTTCGCGATCCCGGAGAAGAGAATCGAGTACGTCTCGACCGCCCGTTCGATTGCCACCGAACGGGGCTGGCACGGGATCCTCAGGCTGATCGATGAGCATCTGAGCTGACACGCTGAAGGATCCAATCCACGAGACGGTCGCCGTCGATGTCTCTATCCAGCGAGTTCATCCCCTCTTCGACGGTCGCTTCCGGGATCATGTCGCCGCGACGGGACTCCATCAAGGCCTCCGAGTACGCCGGATCGAACTCGGGGTGACCCTGGATCCCAATCATGTTCTCGCCCACGCCAAGCATCGAAATCGGGCAATGCTCGTTCCATCCGAGGATCTCTGCACCTGGGGGCAGTGATTCGATCTGGTCCTGGTGCGAGGTGAGCACGGTGTATGAGGGGCCAAGGCCGAGATCCTCCCGAACGATCACCTCTTTGGCCCCGACCCCCCAACCGTGGTCTGACTTGGCCACGGTTCCACCCAGGGCCTTGGCGATCAGCTGGTGGCCGAAGCAGACCCCGACGAAGGGGACCTCCTCGGTCGCCACGTCGCGAACGAACTGCTCAAGGTGGCGGATCCACGGCTCATCGTCGTTGACCGAATGAGCGTGACCCGGTGGTGATCCATGCCTCGCACTCGGCGGGATCCGTAGGCAGCTCGCCACCGATGACGTCATAGTCCACGACCACGACGTCGGGATGGCCGGCGAAGAGACTTCGGAACATGTCCGGGTAGTCGCCGGATATCGGCAAGAACTCGGGACGGACGTGATCGCAGACGAGAAGACCCAGTCTCACCTCGTCATTCTGGCGCGCCATCAGTCGTTGGCGATGAAGACCGACTTGTACTCCGAGTAATGGTCGAGGGCGGCCATACCCTGCTCCCGGCCGATACCAGACGCCTTGACCCCACCAAACGGCGCCTCGACATGGACACTGGACGATGAATTGATGGAGAGCATCCCGGTCTCGATTGCACGGGCGACCCGCAGCGCCCGACCGATGTCCCGGGTCCAGATCGACCCGGACAGCCCATAACGCGAGTCGTTGGCCATCTCGATCCCCTCTTCCTCGCCGTCGAAGACGCTCACCGCCACCACCGGCCCGAAGATCTCCTCCTGAACGATCCTCATGTCCGTCGCGGCTCCAGTGAAGACAGCCGGCGACAGGAAGTTGCCCACGGTGCCGACCCTCTCACCGCCACAGACCAGCTTGGCTCCTTCGTCGACCCCGATCTGGATGTAGTTCTCCACGGAGTCCCTCTGCGCCGGCGAGATCAGGGGGCCCATCTCGGTCGACTCGAGGGACGTGTCACCGACCACGAGAGAGGCCGCCCGCTCCGCAAACCGATTGACGAATTCCTCATACACGGGTTTTTCCACGAGGAGCCGGCTCCGGGCGCAGCAATCCTGGCCGGCGTTGTCGTAGACGGCGAAAATCGAGGACTCGACGCAGGTGTTGAGGTCTGCATCGCCGAACACGACCGAGGCTGACTTCCCACCCAGTTCGAGCGAGACCCGCTTGATATCGGGTGCAGCCGCCGCCATCACTCCCGCTCCCACCTCGGTGGATCCGGTGAAAGAGATCTTGCTCACCAAAGGGTGGCGAACCAGCGCCTCGCCGGCCTCGGAGCCTTTCCCGGTGACGACATTGAACACCCCCGGAGGCAATCCGGCCTCGAGGGCGAGCTCTGCCAGAGCCAAAGTCGTCAGCGGCGTCACCTCGGCGGGCTTGACCACGATCGAGTTGCCCATCGCCAGGGCGGGCGCCGTCTTCCAGCTGAGGATGAGCATCGGGAAGTTCCACGGAGTGATGGCCGCACAGACGCCGATTGGCTCACGGAAGGTCATCAGGGTCCCGTCGGCGTTCCCGGGGATGGTCTGGCCGTGGAACTTGTCGACGGCCCCGGCATAGAAGTCGAACGTGGTGGCGACCGCACTGATCTCCCCGCGGGCAGCAACGATCGGCTTCCCCGCATTGGACGATTCCAGGGTCGCGAGGCGCTCCTGGTCTCTTCGGATCAGATCGGCGATGCCTCGAAGCACGTCACGACGGCGGCGCACGGTTGTGTGGCGCCACACGCCTTCGTCGAAGCGTTGCCGTGCAGCGCGGACCGCCCTGTCGACGTCCTCTGACGATGCTCGGCTGACGGTCACGATCTCACCCCCGGTTGCCGGATCGTGAATCGCAACGTCTCCCGCCGTCCCGGGGCTCGGCTCCCCATCGATGAAGGGATGGTGCGCGCTCACTCTGGAGTTACGTAAGCAGCAGTGATCCCACCGTCCACCACGAAGTCGGTGCCGGTCACATAGGACGAGTCGTCGCTTGCCAGCCACAGCGCCGCTTTCGCCATCTCCGCCGCCTCCCCGAACCGGCCCATGGGGATGTGAACCAGGCGGCGATTCTTCTTCTCGTCGGTGTCGAGGAACTTCATCAGCAACTCGGTCCGCAGCGGCCCGGGGCACAGTGCGTTCACCCTGATGTTCTCCCGGGCGTGCACAATCGCCAGCTCTCTGGTCATCGCCAGCACCGCGCCCTTGGACGCCGTGTAGGCAACCTGTGGTGTGGCCGCCCCGAGCAGGGCGACGAAAGAGGCGGTGTTGATGATCGAGCCGCCTCCGGCGCGGCGCAGAGCAGGGATCCCGAACTTGCACCCCAGGAACACGCCTTTGGCGTTGATGTCCATCGTCAGGTCCCAGACACCCTCGTCGGTGGATATGGCGTCGTCGTCGGCTGAATGCATGATCCCGGCGTTGTTGAACATCACGTCGAGACGTCCGTAGGTGCTCTCCGCAGCGGCCACCATCGCTTCGCTGTCGCCGGCAGACGAGACGTCAGCCTCATGTGAGGTCGCCTGACCACCGGCCGCCGTCACTTCCTGGACAGTCTCTTGCGCGGCCTCCGGATTGACGTCGACCGCCAACACCGATGCGCCCTCGGCGGCGAAGAGCAGCGATGTCTCCCGGCCGATGCCGGAGCCGGCACCGGTGATCAGCGCCACTTTCCCCTGGAGGCGACCGCTCATATCCGCTCGAAGTAGCGCCAGCGCTCCCAGTCGGTGACCGAGTTGTCGAAGGCCTTCTGTTCCGTCTGGAAGAAATGGGTGTAGTGCTCCTGCACTTCCGACCCGAAGGCCTGCTTGACGAACTCGGACGATGCGAACAACTCGGTGGCGTCTCGCAGGGTGTATGGGACTCGGGGAAGCTCCTGTGCCTGATAGACGTCGCCGAGAAATATCTCCGGCGCTTCGATCTTGTTGGCGATCCCGTCCAGCCCCGAGGCGAGCACCGCCGCGTAGGCCAGATATGGATTGGCAGTCGGCGCCGGGTATCCGGCACTCGATGCGAAGGCTGTCGCCGTGACCTACGACCCGGAACCCGGCGGTGCGGTTGTCATAGCTCCAGCCGAGGCGGGTGGGGGCCCAGGAACCGTCCTGGTAGCGCTTGTACGAGTTGATGGTTGGGGCGTAGAACACCATCAGCTCGGGGACATGGGCCATCCAACCGCCGAGGAACCACCTGAACTCGTCGGAGCCGTGGACCGGGCCAAAAACCTCGTCGCCCGGGAAGGCATTGCTCTCACCCGACCAGAGACTCACATGGAGATGGCAGGACGATCCCGCCTCCGACATGTCTGGCTTGGCCATGAAGGTGATGGAGACCCCGGTGCTGTCGGCGATCTCCTTCATCGCCTGCTTCATGATGGTGTGCCGGTCGGCCATGTCGAGAAGCTCGGTGAAACGGATGTTCATCTCGTGCTGGCCCTTGCCCCACTCGCCCTTGGAATTCTCGACTGGAATCCCCGAAGCGGACAGGTGACGTCGCACCTGGGCGTTGTAGAACTCCTCGCGGCTCCCTTGCAAGAGGTGGTAGTCCTCGATGTACCAACCGGCCGGTCGCATCCCGTCGTACTTCTTCTCAGCGGCCTCCCGATAGCGAGTCCTCGAAGAGGAAGAACTCGAGCTCGGATGCCCCCTTTGCCGTGTAGCCCGATTCCGCGGCGGCCTCCAATTGGCGACGAAGAACTGTGCGGGGCGCCACCGTGACCAGGTCGTCGGTCCGTGGATCTTCCAGATCGCAGAGCACGAATGCCGATCGGTCGAGCCACGTGGCGACACGAAGGGTGCTCAGATCGGGCACCATGTGGAAGTCCCCATACCCGAGATCCCAACTGGCGTACGTGTAGCCCGGGACCGGCTCCATCTCCATGTCCACTGTGAGCAGGTAGTCACAGCCGTGGGTCCCGTGCTCGAAGATCTCGTCGAGGAAATGGCGTGCGGTGAACCGCTTCCCGTGAACCCTCCCGTAGTGATCGGTGAAAGCCGTCACGACCGTGTCGACCTCGTCGGAAGCCACCAACGCCTCCAGCTCGTCGATGCTGATCAATCCCCGCAATTCGCCCATTCGGCGTGCTCCTTGCCCTCGGTTCGGAGCCAGGAGGGTAGGCCGCCGTGACCGCCTGCTGTCGCTGAATGGCCGATCAAAAAACTCCCGATGCGGACGGCATCGGCAAAGCACGCATTCCTATTCTCAGTGCCCACTCACCAAGGGAGGTACGTCTATGTCGACCGAACGCAAGGTCGGCTCGGTCACCTATCGCGATGTCGACCAGGGGTACTTCGACCAGCGAGGCCTCAAGCGCCACGCCGGAGTCTGGATGCTCTGGGCACTCGGTGTCGCCGCAGTCATCTCGGGTGACTTCTCCGGATGGAACTTCGGTCTGGACGTCGGCGGATTCGGCGGCCTTTTCATCGCCACCATCGTCATCACCATCATGTATATCGGCCTGTGCTATTCCATCTCGGAGATGTCGCCGGCGTTACCCCATACCGGAGGCGCATATTCGTTCGCCCGGTCGTCGATGGGGCCCTGGGGCGGATTCATCACCGGAGTGGCCGAGAACATCGAGTACGTGGTGACACCAGTCGTGGTGGTGTACTTCGCATCCATCTATGCGCAGAGCGTGTTCAACGACCTGTTCGGTTTCGAACTCGGCCTGCCTTGGTGGTGGCTCATCTTCTACGCGATCTTCGTCGGGCTCAACATCATCGGGATCGAAGCGACGATGCGGTTCTCGGTGGTGATCGCCGTCATATCGCTGGCCGTGCTGGCGGTGTTCTTCGTGCTCGCCATCCCCGATTTCGATGCCTCGTTGCTCACCAACATCGTCGCAGAGGAGGGCGGCACGTCGTTCCTGCCATTTGGCGTCGCCGGGATATTCGCAGCCTTGCCATTCGCCATCTGGTTCTACCTGGCGATCGAGGAATTGCCCCTGGCCGCCGAGGAATCGATGGACCCCAGGCGAGACGTCCCGAGAGGGACGATGTGGGGATTGTGGACGTTGGTCATCACCGGAATGGGAGTCCTCTTCCTCAACACCGGGGTTGGTGGCGGGGCCGAAGGGATCAGGGTCTCGGGCGAGCCGCTGCTGGATGGGTTCCGGGAGGTCCTGGGAAGCGACACGAGCGCAGCCATCTTGGGGCTGTTCGCGCTCACCGGGCTGATCGCCAGCTTCCACACCATCATCTATGCCTACGGGCGAAATATCTACTCGCTGTCGAGGGCGGGCTACTTCCCCCACTGGATGTCGATCACTCACGGCAAGCGGAAGACGCCCTACGTGGCGCTCCTCCTCGGCGCCATCGTCGGCCTGGCGCTGGCGTTCCTGCTGGACAGTCAGTACTCAGGGACTGCCGGAGCTGCGCTGCTGAGCATGGCGGTGTTCGGAGCGGTGATCTCCTACTTCATGCAGATGCTGTCCTTCATCCGCCTCAGGCGAAACATGCCGAACATCTCGCGGCCCTATCGGAGCCCGGTTGGGATCTTCGGAGCCGCCGTGGCCGGCCTGATCGCCCTCATCTCGTTGGTGGCGTTGTTCTTGAATGACGCCTATCGCCCAGGGGTGTACGGCGTGGCCATCTGGTTCGTTCTCGCCCTTCTTTATTTCGCCCTCTCCGGGCGGAACAAGCTCGTCCTCTCGCCGGAGGAGGAGTTCGCCATGACACAGGGCGAGCACGGTCATCCCGAAGAGGAGGGATACGGCACCACGTCGGTAGCCGACACCACTGCTACCGACTCCGAGGTGACCGATCCATCGGTCTGAGACAACCCACTCCGCTGCGGGTTGGAGCTCGGCTCCTGGAGTCGAGGTAATTCCGATGCCGCCCGCGGTGACCTTGGACGACGTCGCCAAGTCCTTTGGCGACGTTGTCGCGGTCGGCGGGGTCTCTCTTGACATCGCCGATGGCGAGTTCTTCTCGATGCTCGGACCATCGGGCTCGGGCAAGACCACCTGTCTCAGGATGATCGCCGGCTTCGAGATCCCGACTTCGGGCACGGTGTCCTCTTCACGGGCGCGACGTGACCGGGATCCCGCCCTATGAGCGTGACGTGAACACCGTCTTCCAGGACTACGCGCTGTTCCCCCACATGACGGTGGCCGAAAACGTGGCCTACGGGCCGATGGTGCGCAAGGAGCCGGACCAGGAGGGCAGAGCCGCTCGGGCGCTGGCCATGGTCCATCTCGACGGATTCGCCGCCCGCAAGCCAAGCCAGTTGTCCGGTGGACAGAGACAGCGGGTCGCTTTGGCGCGGGCACTGATCAACCGGCCCTCGGTGCTCCTGCTCGACGAGCCGTTGGGAGCCCTCGACCTCAAGCTCCGGCAGGCCATGCAGCTGGAGCTGAAGACGCTGCAGCGCGAAGTGGGGATCACCTTCATCTACGTGACCCACGATCAGGAGGAGGCGCTGACCATGAGCGACCGACTCGCGGTCTTCAATCACGGCCGGGTGGAGCAGGTGGGGACGCCGTCGGAGGTCTACGAGAACCCACGTAACGCATTTGTTGCCGGCTTCGTGGGCACTTCCAACGTGATGTCAGGCGCGTTGGCGGAGCAGATCATGGGAGCGCCCGCCGCCTTCACGGTCCGGCCCGAGAAGATCAGCATCGAGGAGCCCGCGGCGGCCGTCCCGTCGGATCGGGCCACGCGTCGAAGGGACGATCACCGAGGCGGTGTACCTCGGCATGTACACCCGATATCGCGTCGACGTGACTGGAGCGGTGATCGAGGTCGCTGCCCAGAACACCGCCTCGGATCACAGCGACGCCCAGCGTCAGATCGGACGCCCGGTGAGGCTGACCTGGATGAAGAGTTCGTGCCGACCGCTCGAGGAGACCCCTCGAGAAGGAGAGCCGGATGAGAGGGCCCCTGCGCTTGACCGGGGCCGGTGAACAACACCTCAGAGGAGGAAAACATCGAATGAGATCACGAAAGCTGATTCTCCTGATCACGGTGATCGCCTTGTTGGCGACCGCCTGTACCAGCTCAGGAGAAGAAGAAGAAGGCGCTGACCTGCCCACCGAGGTCGGTGAAGGGGAGGGAAGCGTCGTCATCGTCTCCTGGGCCGGCTACGTCGAGCGGGGTGACACCGACCCTGCTTACGACTGGGTGACCCAGTTCGAAGAAGAGACCGGCTGCATGGTCGAGAACAAGGTCGCGGGCACCTCGGACGAGATGGTGGCGCTGATGACCGGCTCCGAGGAGTACGACCTGGTAACCGCCTCTGGGGATTCCAGCCTCCGTCTCATCGCAGGTGGAGCCGTTCAAGAGATCAATCCCGACCTGATCGAGAGTTGGGACACAATCGACCCCCGTCTCCAGGACGCCGAATGGCACACCATCGACGGCAAGCACTACGGCACCCCGTACTCTTCGGGATTCAACGTGCTCGGCTACAACACCGAGGTCTTCGGTGACACACCGCCCGACTCGTGGAGCGTGGTGTTCGAGGAGCAGGACCTGCCCGACGGCGAGAGCAATGCAGGACGGGTTCAGGCATATGACGGACCGATCTACATCGCCGATGCCGCCCTCTACCTGATGAGTACACAACCCGATCTCGGTATCGAAGACCCTTACCAGCTCAACGAGGACCAGTACCAGGCAGCCCTCAACCTGCTGCGCCAGCAGCGGGAGTTGATCGGCCGCTATTGGCACGACGCCTTCATCCAGATCGACGACTTCACCAACGAAGGTGTCGCTGCCTCCTCGACTTGGCCGTTCCAGACCAACGTGTTGCAGTTCGCCGGAGAGCCGATCGACAAGGTGGTCCCGGTCGAGGGCGCTACCGGATGGGCGGACACCACGATGTTGAGCTCGAACGCCCCTCACCCCAATTGCGCCTACATGTGGATGGAGCACTCGCTGAACCCGAAGCTCCAGGGCGACCTGGCCGCTTGGTTCGGCACGGTGCCGGCCGTTCCCGATGCATGTGAGGGCAACGAGCTGCTCGGCCCGGACGGATGCGCCAACAACGGGAGCGAGTCCTTCGACGAGATCCTGTTCTGGAAGACCCCGACCGACGACTGCAACGGGACCGAATCCACGGGGTCCTGTGTCCCCTACTACCGGTGGGTCACCGACTACCTGGCAGTGATCGGCGGACGCTGAGCGAGTAGCTCGTGATGTGGGTGGCTACCGGGGAGCCACCCCCATCGAGCACCACACATGACGACAGACGGCAAGGGCCCGACCCTTACTCATCGCATCGCGAGAACCCTTCACCAGCGCCCGTGGCTGAAGATCCTCTTGCTGCTGGCTCTGCCTGTGATCTGGCTGGTCGGGATCTACGGGGGAAGCCTGGGCGCCTTACTCGTCCAGAGCTTCTACGCGCTGGACACTTTCAGCGGGGTCATCGGGGACACCTTCTCTCTCGACTCTTGGAGACAGCTGTTCACCGACGCCAACGTCGCCGTCATGGTGCGCACGGTGGGCATGGCGGCGGCGGTCACCGTGGCCTCGGTGATCATTTCCTTCCCTCTCGCCTATTACATGGCGCGCTACGCACGGAAGCAGGTGAAAGCCCTGCTCGTTTTGGCCGTGTTGGTCCCGCTCTGGTCTTCGTACCTGGTCAGGGTCTACTCCTGGAAGTTGATCCTGGCCGCCGACGGGATCATCAACTGGTTCGTGGAAAGGTTGGGCTTGGGACGGGCGCTCAGGTGGTTCCTGGACACCCCGGTGATCGGAGGGCCCTCGCTCTCGATATCACTTTTCGGCCAGTTCCTGGTGTTCGTCTACATCTGGCTGCCCTACATGATCCTCCCCATCTCACGCCTCGCTGGAGCGTGTCCCGGGGTCACTCATCGAAGCCTCTGCCGACCTCGGAGCCACACCCGCCGTCACCTTTCGCAAGGTGACCTGGCCGATGGCAATCCCCGGCGTGGCAGCAGGGTCGATTTTCACCTTCTCGCTCACCCTCGGTGACTACATCATCCCCACCATCATCGGCGACTCCAGCCCCTTCATCGGGCTCGCCATCTACTCCTACCAGGGCGTGGCCGGCAACCTCCCCCTGGCCGCCGCCTTCTCTTTCATCCCGATCGCAGTGATGGCTGTCTACCTGACCGCGGCGAGACGGTTCGGCGCATTCGAGGCATTGTGAGGACCAAAGCCAGTCTCGGGTTGAAGCTGGCGGCGGGATTCACCCTCGCCTATCTCCACGTCCCGATCCTCTTCGTGTTCCTCTACGCCTTCACCACCGAGTCGGCGAGTTTCCGGTTTCCACCACCGGGATTGACCACCGACTGGTTCGGGGTGGCCTGGCAGAACTCGGAGATCAGGGCCGCACTGGGCCTCTCCCTCCGGGTGGCCGCCATCTCCACCGTGATCGCACTGATGGTTGGCACGCTCGCCGCCGCTGCGGTCTGGCGAACCAACTTCTTCGGTAAGAACACTCTGAGCCTTTTCATCATCCTCCCGATCGCCCTCCCCGGGATCATCACCGGCATCGCCCTGCGCTCGGCGATCAACCTGGGCGAGTCTCTCGTTCTCCTTCTGGACTCTGGTGATCGGGCACGCCACCTTCTGTGTGGCGGTGGCCTTCAACAACGTGATCGCCCGTATGAGGCGGACCTCGCCCAACATCCTGGAGGCATCCATGGACCTTGGAGCCCGAGGATGGCAGACGTTCCGTCACGTGCTGCTCCCCCAACTCGCCCCCGCCATGCTGGTCGGGGGGATGCTCGCCTTCGCCCTCTCCTTCGACGAGATCATCGTCACCACTTTCACTGCAGGGAATCAGCAGACCCTCCCGATCTGGATCTTCTCCTCGCTGGTCCGCCCCCGGAACCGCCCCGTCACCAACGTGGTGGCAGTATTCGTGATCGTCATCACCTTCATACCGATCATCCTGGCCCAGCGATACGCGCAGCGGGCCGAGGAGAGCTGAGCAGACAGGAGCATCGACATGGCATGGGACCTTTGGATCGACGGCAAGTGGACGCCGACGAACGGCGGCGAGCCGCTGAAGGTGGAGAACCCAGCGACCGGAGAGGTCTTCGACGAGGTGGTGGACGCCTCGCCGGATGATGTGAGCGCCGCAGTGGAGTCTGCAAGCAGTGCATTCTTCGACGGGCGCTGGTCGCGGGCGACGCCCGGGGAGCGCGCCAAGGCGATCCACAAGCTCGCCGACCTGCTCGAGGAGAGAGCCGAGGACTTCGCCAAGGTCGAGTCGGAGGACACCGGCAAGCCCTACGCCCAGGTCGCGCTCGGCGCCGACCTCCCATTTTGTGTCGACAACCTGAGGTTCTTCGCCTCCGCCGCCAGGAACGTCGCCGGGACCGCGGCCGGTGACTTCGCAGCGGGGTACACCTCAATGCTGCGCCGCGAGCCGGTCGGCCCGGTAGGCCAGATCGCACCCTGGAACTATCCACTCCTGATGGCGATCTGGAAGGTGGGCCCGGCGCTCGCCGCCGGGTGCACGACAGTGCTCAAACCGGCACCTGGGACCCCCCGGACTGCACTCATGCTCGGTGAGCTGGCCTCAGAAGCGGGGATACCCGACGGTGTCTTCAACGTGGTCACCGGTGGCAACGACGCCGGCCAGACCTTGGTCGAACACCCAGACCTCCGCATGATCTCCCTCACCGGGTCGACCGGAACCGGGAAAAAGGTCATGAAGACCGCCGCCGACAGCCTGAAGCGGGTCCATCTCGAGCTCGGTGGCAAGGCTCCATTCATCGTTTTCGAGGATGCCGATGTCGAGGCGCTGTCGGAGGCAGCGATGGTCGGGGCCCTCTACAACACCGGTCAGGACTGCACCGCCGCCACCCGCCTCTACGTAGAGAAGGATCGTCTCGATGAGACCGTCGATGCGGTGGTGTCAGCGTTTGAGGGCGTAACCATCGGCGACCCCAACGACGAGCAGACATTCATGGGGCCGTTGATCTCGGCGACCCAGCGAGACCGTGTGAGCGGGTTCGTGGACCGGGCGAGAGAGACCGGCGCCCGGGTCGTGATCGGCGGTGGGATCCCCGAAGGCATGGACCGCGGCTACTACTACTCACCGACCTTGATCGTCGACGCCGATCAGAAATCTGAGATCGTCCAACAGGAGGTGTTCGGCCCGGTGCTGGTGGTGCTTCCGTTTGAGGGAGAGCAGCAGGGCGCCGAGCTCGGCAACGATGTTCTCTACGGCTTGGCGGCCTCGGTTTGGACCAAGGACATCGGACGGGCGATGCGAATGGCCTCCGCCCTCGAGTTCGGGACGGTGTGGGTCAATGACCACATCCCATTGGCCTCGGAGACTCCCCACGGCGGTTTCAAGCAGTCCGGTTTCGGCAAGGACCTGTCACTGGAATCGGTCCACGACTACACCATCACCAAGCACGTGATGGTGAAGCACGGCTAGTCCAGGTTCTCAGCCCCCGTAACCGCTGATCACGCCACCGGATCGCCTCCTTGAGGCCGCTCTCCGCCGCGATGCGATCGAACTCCTCGCGTTCGGGAACCCGAGCAGCCTCGATCTCGGCGCCGAGGCGCACGCCCTTCGATCAGGGCCTTACGGAAGCCCGCCGCCTCCCATGATCGGTTCAAGGCCTGCTTGGTGAGGGTCATGGCCACCGGGTCGACGACCGCCAATTCTCCCGCCAGCCGCATCGTCTCCTTTTCCAGGTCGGCTCGGGGGACCACCCGGTTGACCAGGCCGATTCGATGCGCCTCGAACGCATCGAGCCGGTCGTGACCGGTGAGAATCAGCTCCTTGGCTCGCCGCGCACCTATGAGCCAGGGCATCACCTGGGCGACGACGGTGGAGCCGAACCGGATCTCGGGCTGACCGAAAACGGCATCGTCCGAGGCGACGGCCAGATCGCACATCATCATCAGGTCGCAGCCCACCGGCCAGGCAGTGGCCGTGCACCTGGGCGATGATCGGCCGGGGGTGATCGAAGACCTCGAGCAGGCGATCGAGGCTGTGGGTCAAGTTGTCCAGGTTGCTCCCGGGTCCCGATTCCTCGGACAGGTCGTAACCGGCGCAAAACGAGCGGCCGGAGCCGGCCATCACGATCACCCGAACGTCGGTGTCGTCCGCCGCGTGGCGCAGAGCTTCTGAGAGCGCCTCGACCAATGCGGAGTCGAGGGCATTGAGCTTCTCCGGCCGATTGAGGGTGAAACGGCGTATCGACCCCAGATCTTCGACGAGGAGGTTCGACCCGCTCATCGCAGCTTGATCAGCGCGTCCACCGCTACGGCGCCGTCCGAGCCCACGATCACCGGATTCACGTCGATGGCCCCAATCAACCCGGTGCTATCAGCTACGAGCTCCGAGAACCGGGCGATGACCTCGGCCAGGGAGTCGAGGTCGGCCGGTGGATCACCCCGCGCCCCGTCGAGGAGCGGGCGAATCCGGAGCCGGCCCAGCACGCGAACCGCCTCCTCGCTTGTCGATGGGCGGCAGCACCGCCACCCGATCCATCAGAGTCTCGATGAGACGGCCGCCGGCGGAGACAATCACCACCGGACCGAATTGGTCGTCGTCGATCATTCCCAGACCGATCTCCACCCCTTCGGGAATCCTCTCGGCCACGATGACCCGAGGCCCGAGCCTGGCCGCCAGATCTTTGTAGCCAGCCCGGAGACCCTCATCGTCGCCGATGCCGATCAACACCCCACCCTTGTCCGTCTTGTGATCGATCGGCTCGGCCGTCTTCAGGACGATGGGGTATCCGATGCGGAGTGCGACCTCGGCCAACTCCAGTTCATTGCCAACGACTTCGAACCGCGGCACGGCTATGCCGTAACGCGACAGAACCTGCAGCGCGGCGGCTTCGCCTTCCATGACCCGCATCGGAGTCGACGGGCTGCTGAGTCTTGGTGAGGCCTTGGGTCGGAGCGACCGGGTGTGGCGATCCAGCAGATGCCGAATCGCATGAAGACCGGTCTCGGTCCCTTCCAGGACCGGGATGCCACCCTCACGTAGCCGCCCGGCCTGAACAGGGTCGATGGTCGTTGCCAGATTGCTGAGCACCAACAACGGCTTCCCGATGCGAGCGGCCACGGTGAATGCTGCCTCGGAATAGGCGTAGTCGGGCTTCTCTTCGGCGGTGAGATC
This sequence comes from uncultured Acidobacteriota bacterium, assembly GCA_963720925.1. Lineage (GTDB taxonomy): Bacteria > Actinomycetota > Acidimicrobiia > Spongiisociales > ZC4RG35 > JARDZU01. Next base: position 173,820 of record CAVRHE010000004.1, on the reverse strand, counting down.
CACGCAGAAGGCGACTGCGCCAACTCCCGGGTCGTCGGCCACGGCTTGCAGGCACTCGACGAACACGTCTTCGGCGTCGCGCCCGGTGCCCCAGGCGTCGACCGGATTGACGGGCTCGAGACCCGGGTCGAGGACCTGTGACAAACGAGTCGTGGCCAACTGCCCCAGGTGGGGCAATGCGACTCCGACCCGTTCCGCGGTATCGATGAGAAGCGCCCGCTCGCCGCCGGAGTCATGGACAGCGGCCAAACCTGATGCCGTCGCCCTCCGACCCGCGGCGAACAATTCGACCGTGTCGACCATCTCATCCATGCTCCAGACTCGATGGACACCGTGGGCGGAGAAGAGCGCCTCGTAGACGGCGTCATCGCCGGCGATCCCTTCGGAGTGGGTGGCGATGGCCTCCCGGCCTTTGCTGCTAGAGCCCACCTTGAGGGCGACGACGGGCACATCGCTCTCCTCAGCCTGCCCGAGCGCCTGCCGAAACCCCTCCGGGTCGCGGATCGTCTCGAGAAACACTGCGAGGACACGTGTGGACTCCAGTTCCAGAGCCCACTGCATGTAGGCATCCATCGTCGTGTTGATCTCGAGCCCGGTGGAGACGACGAGGTTGAACCTGATGTCACGCTTGTTGTGCAGCATCGCCGAGAACAGGGAACCCGAGTGGCTGAGAAAGGTCACGCCACCGGGCCGCAGGTCTTCCGGCTGGTAGAACCCGCACACCCGGATCCGTTCCTCGACATTGAGGAAACCCATCCCGTTGCCACCGCAGATCGGGATGCCTCCCCGATTGGCCAGGTCGCGAATGCGATCGCGTAGTGACCCCCCAGCGGATGCCTCCCCGTGACAACTGGCGAAGATCGCCACCGATCGGGCGCCGATGCCCAGGGCCTTCTCCATCTCGCCTTCGAGTTGCCCGTTGGCCACCGCAAGAACTGCCAGGTCGACCGATTTGTCGAGGTCCTCGAGCGAGGAGACGGCGTCGAGCCCGTGCACAGTCTCGTAACGAGGGTTCACCACGTGGAGCTCGCCGTCGAAACCGCCCGAGATCAGCTGCCTGATCGTTTGATCACCTACTGATCCGGGACGCTCGCTGGCACCGACGACGGCGACGGATCGGGCCTTGAGCATGGAGTCGAGTGACATCATCGTGTGCGGATCCTGAACGGCGATTCAGCGTACCGGTGGCGGCGGGCCGGCCGCAATGGACACGGATGCTGTGCCAAGATTGCCTGGTGAGCCCTCGACCAAGCCTGACCGCGACCCGACGCAACGAGATCCTGGCTGCCACCAGCGCCACCATCGCCGACCGGGGATTGTGTGAGACCCGCATCGCCGACATCGCCGATCACATCGGAGCCAGCCCCGCCCTCATCCTGTACTACTTCCCATCGAAGGCAGCCCTCGTCACCGAGGCGCTCGTCTATCAGGACCAGATGTTTCACGAAGCGGTCAAGGGCGAGTTGGAGGATGCGACGACTGCTGCCGCCAAGCTCGCCATCTTGATAGAAGCCAGCTGTCCCCAGCCTTCTCGTGGCAACGGAGATCCTGATGGATGGGTGCTGTGGCCCGCGGCCTGGGAGATGTCGCGCCATGACCCCACCCTGGCCGCGGCCCGCGCCCGCCTCGACGAATCATGGCGAGCCCAGATCGCCGCCATCGTCGAGGAGGGGATGGCGGCCGGGGAGTTCACCGCCGTTGACGCCTCCGACTTCTCCATCCAACTCGCCGCTCTGCTCGATGGTCTCGCCATCGAAGTGATGCTCCGCGACCCGACGGTGGATGCGACGCGCATGCAGAAGCTGGCGTTCGACTTCGTCGAGATGGCGCTCTTTACCCGGGTTTGACCGACGCGATACCTGAATGACCGTTTAGTGTCTGGCACGGCTGCGAGGAGGAATCATGGCCTATCACCCCAGGGAGAACTGGAGCCCTCTGAATCGGAAGAGGGTGTACACCCGCAGGGACTTCCTGCAGAGAGCGGCGATCCTGGGGGTGGCTCTTCCTGCCCTCCCCAGTTTGCTGGCCGCATGTGCCGAGCGAGAGGGCGAAGGCGGGGCTGAGCTCGCCATCGGGACGCCCGGGAGCCCGGCGCAGCAGCCTCTTTTCGAGGACAACGCTGCTATCGAATCTGGCTTGTCTCCTGAGTCCGGCCCTCTCCTCCTGTACAACTGGGAGGACTACATGAACCCCGAGATCATCCCCCTCGCCGCGGAGGCGCTCGGAGTCGACATCCAGACGACCACATTTGTCAATGAGGAGGAAGCTTTGGCTCGGCTTTCGTCCGGAGAGGTTCAATTCGACGTCTGGTTCCCGACCTCACAACGGATCCCGGTGGCTGTGGCCGCCTCCCTCATCCAACCCATCAACCACGATTACCTGACGAATCTCGACAACGTGTGGCCACAATTGGCAGACCCGTACTACGACCAGGGGTCTCGGTACTCGGTGCCCTATGTGACCTACACCACTGGTATCGGGTGGCGGATCGACCTGGCGGACAGCGCGGATATCGAGGGCCAGGCCAACCCCTGGGATGTCTTCTGGAATGAGAAGTACACCGGGGTGATCGGGATGCTCGACTCCTTTACAGATGTCATACCTGTAGCGCTGTTCCACAACGGAGTAGCCGACCCGTCCCAGGCCACGGAAGCCGAACTGACCGCCGCCGGTGACGCACTGGTCGAGTTGATCGATCTGGTTGACATTCGATACCGGATCGACGGCAGCTATTCGGGTCTACCGGAAGGAATATATGCCATTCATCAGGCCTGGTCTGGCGACCTGATCAACTCGCAGTATTACTGGCCCGGTGGGGTGGACGAGGGGACCACGCGATATCTGTGGCCCGCCAAGAGTGATGGTTCGACCACCCATGGAGCGATCTCGAGCGACACCATGACGGTCCTCAAGGGCTCCGAGAACCCGGTGCTGGCCCACATGTTCCTCGAATTCATGCTCGATGAGGCCAACGCGCTGAAAAACTTCGAATATGTCGGTTACCAGCCACCACAGAACGGTCTCAGCGCCGACTACCTAGTCAGCGAGGAATGGTTGCTGCCCCACCTCGCGCCGGCGTTGGTCACTCCCGAGGACTTCGAGCTGGACAATGCGTGGGTCCAAGGTCCGCTCGATGCGGACACGGAAGCGCAGTGGGTCGAGCAATGGAATAGGGCCAACTCGGGTGGCTGACCCGCCTTCCTAGAGGGTCATGCCAACCAACCTCGCCTCAGGTGCCGAATACGCCACGGTTGGTCAGAAGCGATGGGTGTGGCCGGGTTTCGCCTTGCCTGGCGTCATCTGGCTGATCCTCCTCTTCCTCGTCCCGTTTTATGCCGTGTTCGCAATCGCTATGGGCCAGCTCGATCCTGTCCTGCAGCGCGCCGTGCCCGAGTGGAACCCTTTCTACTGGGACCTGACCGTGATGGGCGAGGCTTTCGCCCAGCTCTTTGGCGGCCAGTTGGGGGTAATAGCCCTCCGCACTCTCGCCTACGTCCTGGTCGCCTGCGTGCTGTGCGTGGCCATCGGATACCCGGTGGCCTACTTCGTATCGCGCAAGGCCGGGCGATGGCGATGGCTCTGGCTACTGCTGATCCTGGCCCCGTTCTGGATCAACTATCTGATGCGAATGATGTCCTGGGTCAACCTGCTCAGCCCGGATGGCCAAGTCAACCGCTGGCTGACCACGATCGCCGGCTGGTTCTCCATCGACTTCGTCCCACCCGACTGGCTGGCCGGCAACCACTTCGTAGTCATCCTCGGGCTCGTCTACGGGTACATCCCCTTCTTCATCCTCCCTCTCTTCGCCGCGCTCGATCGAATCGATGAGGCCACCTTGGAGGCCTCCCGAGACCTTGGAGCCAACAATGCGCAGACTTTCTGGCGGGTGACGTTGCCCCTCTCCCGAAACGGGGTCCTTGGCGGCCTGGTCATCGTCATGCTCCCCATGTTCGGCGACTACTACACACCGAACCTCCTGTCGGGCTCACCCCGCACACGGATGTACGGGAACACGATCGACCAGTACATCAATCAGACGACCGGTGGCGGGGCGATCGGCGCGGCGCTGACCATCATTCTCATGATCTTTGTCGCCGGGCTCATGATCTATTACCTGCGATCGATCAATCGCGCCTCTGAAGAGGCGCGAGAATGACCGAATCCAGGGCGTCGCGGGTCAAAACAGCCATTGCGAATCCGTGGGGCAGGTCCAGGTTCCTACCGCTGGTGACCCTCGGGTATGTCCTCTGGTCGATCATCCCGGTAGCGATAGCGGTTCTGTTCTCCTTCAATTCGGGTCGATCGAGGAGCACCTGGCAAGGCTTCTCCACTCGGTGGTACGTCGGTGACCCGGCCGCAGCCGAGTCGGTTGTGTACGACCAGTCTCTTCGATTTTCATTGGCTCAGAGCGTACGACTCGCCTTGCTGACCATGTTGGTGGCGACTCCGATTGGTGTGGCTCTTGCCCTCGGACTTGCAAGGTGGCGGGGGCGAGGGGTGAGGGCGTCCAATCTCTTGATGCTGATCCCGCTGGTCACCCCCGAGATCGTCATGGGCGTAGCTCTGGTCCTCGTCTTCGACCAGGTCTACGACTTCGTCCCATTCGGGACCTGGACCCAATTCCTGGGCCATGTCACCTTCTCCATCTCGTTCGTGGTGATCATTGTGCGGGGACGTCTGTTTGCCATTGGCAGGGACTACGAGGAAGCGGCGATGGACCTCGGCGCATCCCCCAGTCAGGCAATTCGCCGGGTCCTGCTGCCGCTGCTCTCGCCGGCGATCCTCGCCAGCTTCGCCATGGTCTTCGCCCTGTCGATCGACGACTTCGTGATCAGCCAGTTCCTTCTCGGGGGAGCCGAGACGGTGACTATCCCGGTGCAGCTCTACTCGGGGGCGCGACTGGCCCCGCCCCCGTCGCTCAACGCCTTGGCGACGATACTCATGGTGATCACCATCGCCGCCATCGTGTTGGCCGGGTTGGCCCTCCGGGCCTGGAAGAAGAGAAGCGGGGGCGACGAGTCGACCATCGAGTCGATTGCCGGATTGGAGATATAGGGCTCACACCGTGAGACGGACGATCGGTCGCGAATCGTTGCGGCGGATCAACTCGACGAACCCGTGCTCGTCGAACATGCTGAGTGTCCCGGTGAAATAGTCCACCGATGAGCTGCGTGGGCCATCGACCGGATATGCCTCGATGACGGCCGCTCCTTGGTCCTTGGCGAACTCGATGGCACCGGCGAGCAGCCCGGCGCCTACTCCCCGCTTCCGGTGGCCGGCGCGCACCACGAAGCAGTTGATCGACCAAGTCTCGACGTCGTCGACGGATCTGAGGAGGCGTGAGCGGTCGAGAGTCGGGAACTCGATGGCGAGGGCCCACCTGCACCCAGCCGACGGGATTGTCCTCGACATACCCGATCAACCCCGGCGGCCGTTCATCCCGCGCCACGTCGGCGAATCGGTCACGGTTGTCGCGGTGGTCCTCGAACCCACCTTTCGGGGTCCGCCAGTACATGCAGAAGCAGTTCCTGGCGACTCCCCGCTCGCCAAACACCTCCACCATGTCGGGAAACCGCTCCGGCGTGAGCGGCCGGCTGGTCATCGTCCCCAGGTCGGTCTCGCTGACATGCGCCCAGCGATCGCTACGCACCGAGCGGCTCCTCCACCTCGCATTGCGAGCCAAAGGCAAACTCGATTATCTCGGCGTCGTGTGTCGGCGTGACAGGCTCGGGCTCGGGTTGGACGTATCGCCACCAGAACTTGCGGCGTGATGCCTGCCGAAGCTCTTCATCGAGATGGCGGGTCATCTGGAAACCGGCACTTTCGAGCATGAAAATCTCCTTCATCGGCTAGTGACGAGCCTACGATCGAATGCGGACAGGATCGGTCCGCATAACCGGGAAGAATCCAGGACGAATGGATAGCGCAGAAAGGTTGCTCAAGCTGCTCGGCCTGCTCGAGGGTCGCATCGACTGGACCGCCGAGGAGCTGGCGGCGCGTCTCGAAGTCACCACCAGGACGGTGCGTCGCGATGTCACCCAGGCTTCGCGGCCTGGGCTACCCCGTCGAGGCGGTGGCCGGCCCCGGTGGCGGCTACCGCCTGGGGGCAGGCGGCAAACTGCCACCGCTCTTGCTCGACGACGAAGAGGCCCTCGCCGTTGCCCTTGGGCTGAGGGTTGCGACGACCGCCGCGGTCGGGGGTCTCGAAGATGCCTCGTTGTCGGCCCTGGCCAAGCTCGAGCATGTCCTCCCACCCGGGCTCCGCACGAGGCTGGAGGATGTCTCGGAGGCAACGGTCTCCACGTCCGGCCTCCCCTCGAGCCGGGTCGACCACAACGCGCTCGCCATCGCCGCCTCCGCCACGAGGGGGCGGATCCGGATGCGTTTCGCATACACCGATGGCGAAGGTCGGCACTCCGAACGGCATACCGAGCCGTATCGCCTCGTTCACACTGGTCGGCGCTGGTACCTGGTGGCGTTCGACCTCGATCGCGACGATTGGCGAACGTTCCGTCTCGATCGGGTCGCTGACCCCAAGCCCACAGGGATCCGGTCGGCACGGCGCAAGGCACCGGACCCGGTGGAGTTGGTGCAGCGTGGCGTGGCGATCGATGTCTGGAGGCATCGGGCGACCATCCGGCTCCACGTCCATCTCGATGAGGCTGCCCGCGTGATCGGGCCGATGGTCGGCTCGCTCGAGGCGGCGGGCGAGAACAGGTGCACCCTCGTCATTGGGGCCGACGATCTCGGCTGGCTCGCCCGCTACCTGCTCGGCCTTCCCTTCCGTTTCACGGTGGTAGAGCCGCCTGAGTTGAGCGCTGAGCTGGGCAAGATCGGCAGATGGCTGGCCGGCGCCTATTCGTGATACCCGTCAGCCGCTTGCGCCAACCTCTTCCGCGGCGTCGGGATCGATCGGCAGGGGTGGGACATCCGAGACGATGCGAAGCGCCTCCGAGGGAAACCGCAACACCACCGGGTCGGGCCAATCGAGTGTGAACCCGGCACCCTGATTGGGCACCGTGACCTGGATGATCCCGACGTCGGCGATGTTGACCAGGACGTTCAGCAGCGCCCCGGCGTAGACCACCCGCTCGATTTCGCCGGGCAGCGAGTTGTCGCCTTCATAGCCAACCGGATGGAGCTCCACCCGCTCCGGTCTTATGCTTACGGTCACGGGCCCGCTCGCCCCATTTGTCGCAATGCATGTCATTTCACGTCCGGCGACCGAGACCTGGCCAGGGCCGGTCGCCACTGCCGGCATCAGGTTGGAAACTCCCAGAAAATCGGCGATGTAGCTCGAGGTCGGTGTCTCGTAGACGACTGAAGGGGTTCCCAGTTGCTCGACGCGCCCCTCGTTCATGACCGCGATGCGGTCAGACATCGTCAGTGCCTCCTCCTGGTCGTGGGTGACGTAGATAAATGTGATCTCCAGGTCCTCTTGAAGGCTTTTCAATTCGACCTGAAGAGCCTTGCGCAGCTTGGCGTCCAGGGCGCCGAGCGGCTCGTCGAGTAGAAGAACCGAGGGATTGAGGACGAGTGACCGGGCCAGGGCGACCCTCTGCTGCTGCCCGCCCGACAGCTGTGTCGGCTTCCGGCTCTCCATCCCGGTGAGACGGACCCGCTCCAGGGCCGCCGCCACCTTCGCCTTCTCTTCGGCCTTGGTCCCCGCCTTGTAACGGAGACCGAATGCGACGTTGTCGGCGACATCCATGTGCGGGAAGAGCGCATAGCTCTGGAATACGGTGTTGACCGGTCGTTTGTGAGGAGGGATCGATGCCTGGTCGACGCCGTCGATGAGGATCGCTCCCGCATCGGGCCGCTCGAACCCGGCGATCAACCGCAGCGTGGTCGTCTTCCCACAGCCTGACGGGCCGAGCAAAGAGAAGAACTCACCGTCCTCGATCTTCAGGTTGATGCGATCCACCGCGTCGACATCACCGAAGCTCTTCTCCAGATCGACCAGTTCGACGACGCCGCTCATGAGCCGGGCGAGTCTATGACCGCCTCACCCATTGATGACGGTCGCGAAGTCCATCCAGAGTCTCCAGATATCGATCCACGTCGTCGACGGTGTGCTGAACCGAGAGGAGCCATTGCTCACCCTTGCCCCACGGGGGCAGGAACACGCCGCGGTTGTACTGATAGAGCCAGGCGCGCCTGTGCATAACGGCCGTCGACGGCGAGGAAATCTCGATAAGTGCGCAAGGGCTCGGCGGAGTAGATGACACTCCCCTTGGCTCCGGCAGTGGCGACGTGGGCCGTGAGTTCATGCCGGCCAACCACCTCGTTGGCCCCTTTTTCCATCCGGCTCTGGATGTGATCGAGATGCTCGTACGTCTCCTCCACCATGACCTCGGTAAGCATCGCCTTCGCCCCGGCAATCGACAGTGGGTTTCCGTTGAAGGTCCCGACCTGGTCATAGGTCCCGTCCACGATGTGGCTCATCACCTCATCGGTGCCGCCGATTGCCGAAATGGGGAGCCCGCCACCGAGCGACTTGGCCAGGCACACGATGTCGGGCTGCACCCCGAAACGTCGTGTGGCGCCGCCCTTGCCCACCGTCAGCCCAGTCTTGACCTCATCGAAGGTCAGGAGGGCATCGTGCTTCCGGGTCAGGTCGCGTAGACCCTGCAGGAACCCGGGCTGTGGGAGCAGGATCCCGCAGTTCTGCAGGATCGGCTCGACGATGATCCCCGCGATCCGACCCTCGTTCACCTCGAAGAGCCGGCTGACGGCATCGAGATCATTGAAAGGCGCCACCAGGGCGAGGTCGACGATCGCCTGCGGAATCCCGCTGCCTGCGGCAACGCTCTTCGGCTGCTTGGCCGACCCGAGCCCGTCCTCGTTCCAGACCGAAACCATGACCGAATCGTGGTGGCCGTGATAGCCGCCCTCGAACTTGATGATCGAGTCCCGGCCGGTGATGGCACGCATGAGATGCACTGCATCCATCGTCGCTTCGGTGCCCGAGTTGCCGAACCGCCACATCGCCATCCCGTATCTTCGGCTGAGCTCCTCGGCGACGGCGATCGCGTCGGCAGTGGGCTGGGCGAAGTGGGTCCCTTTGCGCACGCGCTCGGACACGGCTGCGACCACCGCAGGGTGGGCGTGTCCGGCGAGCATGGCGCCGTATCCACCGTGGTAGGTCGACGTACTCGTTGCCGTCGACATCCCAGACCCTCGATCCCTCGCCGCGATCTATCCATATCGGCTGGGGATCCGAGATCTGCCAGCTGGAAGTGACTCCCCCGGCCAACGAGCGCCCCGCACGGTCGCCCATCTCGGTCGCTCTGGGCGCCCGATCCAGAAAACTGAGCCGCTCCCTTGCGATCAAGTCATCGAGAGCCGAGACTTGCGCGTCCACGGAGGACATGAGCCACCTTCCTTTCGGGTATCCTGACTCACCGTTCAGGATACACTGAGACCACAGCGGCAGGAGAAAATCGGATGAAGCCGGCACCGGTTGACCCGAACCAGATCAGAAGGGTCCTCGATCCATTTGGGTCCAGCCTGACCTTCCCCGCCGCCGTCTACCTCTCCGAAGACGTCCTGGCCTGGGAACGTGAGCACCTCTGGCAGTCGACCTGGAACTGTGTCGGGCGTCTCGACGAGCTAGTCACCCCCGGTCAGCTTCGTGCCATCGACGTCGGTGGCGAGGGGGTGCTGCTCAGTCGGGATGCAAGTGGAGACCTGCGCGCCTTCTCCAATGTGTGCCGTCATCGGGGGCACGAACTAGCCCCGATCGGCGACGCTTTCGATGCTCGCCAGATCCGCTGCCCCTATCACAGTTGGTCCTACCGGTTCGATGGGAGCCTGCGCACCGCTCCTCGGTTCACGCAGAGCGACGACTTCGACACCTCCGAGTACCCGTTGATCGATCTCGGAGTGGCCGTATATGGAGGGTGGGTGTGGATCGATCTATCGGGGACGGCGCCGGCCATTGACGAACATTTCGGGAATCTCGCCGAGATAACCGCTCCCTACGAGACCGATCGGCTGACCACCGCGGCGACACATTCCTACCTGGTCGACGCCAACTGGAAGATCATCATCGAGAACTACAACGAGTGCTACCACTGCTCCTCGATTCATCCCGAGTTGTGCGAGGTGACCCCCCCGGACAGTGGCTACGACCACATCCCCACCGGGATGTGGTGCGGCGGGACGATGGACCTCAAGACCCACGCGGTCACGATGTCCCTCGACGGGTTGTCCGAAGGGTGTCAACTTCAGGAAGCTGTCCGGCAAGCTCGAGCGTCAGGTTTGGTATCTGACCGTCATCCCCAACCTGTTGCTATCCATTCACCCCGACTATGTCATGACCCATCGTCTCACCCCGATCGGGACCGATCAGACACATATCGAATGCTCATGGCTCTTCCCACCCGAGGCATTCGAGTTGGAGGGTTTCGACCCGGCATACGCCGTCGACTTCTGGGACATCACCAATCGCGAGGACTGGTCCGCCTGCGAATCGGTGATGCGTGGGGTCAAGAACCGGGGGTTCCGGCCGGGGCCGTTGTCGGGCTGGGAGGGCACCGTCTACCAGTTCCTCAACATTGTGTCCCATGCCTACCTCGGTGAGGGCCTCGTCGTCCCCACGGTGCCCACCCGCGAGCTGCGGGAAACGGTCACCTGATCCGAACGTTCGACCACTCGGACGCTCCCCTCGTTTGATATGTTCGGCGTATGGCCGAGATCAAGACCCAAAAAACCGACGACAGCGTCGACGACTTCATTTCCGGCATCGAGGACGATCGGAAGCGGGAGGACTCGAAGACTCTCCTCGACATCATGGAGAAAGTGACGGGCGAGGAGCCCAACATGTGGGGCCCGAGCATCATCGGGTTCGGCGATCAGCACTACAAGTACGAGTCCGGTCGCGAGGGAGAATGGTTCAAGATCGGATTCTCGCCCCGCAAGCAGAATCTGACTCTTTACATCACGGACTACATACCGGACGGCGATCCCCTTCTCGCCAACCTGGGCAAGTACACAACCGGGAAGGCGTGCATCTACATCAAGCGGCTCGAGGAGATCGACCTCGGGATCCTCGAGAAGTTGGTGAAGCGGTCGTACGACAACGTCGGCTGACGAACCGCTTTCACCCGGTAAGGGGGCGCACCCCCCGCTTGCGCAGCTGGGCGGCGATGATGATGCGTTGGATCTCGGACGTGCCCTCCCAAATGCGGTCGACACGGAGCTCGCGGTAGAAGCGCTCTGCCACGTTCTCCCGCATGAAACCTCGACCCCCGAAGATCTGCACTGCCCGGTCCGCCACCCGATTGGCCATCTCCGACGCATAGAGCTTGGCCATCGAGCACTGGGCGTGTTGCACTTTGAGATCGACGCCCTCGTCGATGGCCCGCGCCGTCTCGTAGGTCATGAGCCGCGCCGCCCACAGCTCGGTCAGCGAGTCGGCCAGCATGAACTGGATTGCCTGGTAGTCGGCGATCGGTGACCCGTAGGCGTGCCGTTCTTCGGCAAAAGCGCTGGCCTCCTCGATCAGGCGTTCGGCTGCCCCGCAGCAGCGGGCGGCGATCATCAGCCGCTCATAACGGAACCAAGCATGGGAGAAGCTCATACCGTCGCCTTCGCTGCCAACCAGGTTCGCCGCCGGCACCCTCACGTCGCTGAATCTCATCTCCCAGTGGTGGTGGCTGTAGGTGTGGGAGTACTCGGGCACCCGGACACATTCCACGCCGGGTGCATCCATGTCGACGAAGAACAAGACGTGCTGGCCGGCGCTGGAGCCTTCGGCCAGCTTCGCCTGGAAGAACACGTAGGAAGCGAGATTGGCCGACGTGACATGCCATTTCACCCCGTTGAGGACGTATTCCTCCCCGTCGCGGCGGGCGGTGGCCTCGATCCCGTCGACGTCCGACCCGGCTCCCTCCTCGGTGATGGCGTAGCACTCGTGGATATCGCCGGCCACAGTCGGGCGGATCCAGGTCTGGATCTGGTGGTCGGTGGCCACGTCCTCGATCCACGACGGCCCGGTCGACACGACCCAACCGAGGGCGTTTGTCACCCGCCCGGTCTGCTCCTGGATCAGGGCCTGGGCCAGCATGCTGTACCCGGGGCCGCCGAGCCGCTCAGACATGTTGATCGAGATGAGGGCGAGTTCGCGTGCCCGCTCCTTGTGCTCCTTGAGCACGCTCTCGGGGATCTCGCCGTGGTTCATCTCCGCCTCGACCTCCCAGGGAATGAGCTCGTCGGCGAAGGCCCGCGCTCGTTCCTGGAGAGCCAGCTCGGCAGTGGTCAGGGAGATGCTCATCCGAGATTGAGGTAGATCTGCTTCTCTTCGAGATAGGACTCGATTCCCCAGGGACCGAGCTCGCGGCCGACACCCGATGTCTTGTATCCGCCCCAGATCGACTCGGTGGGGGCGGGCTGGCTGTCGTTGACCCAGACCACTCCGGCCTTGATTCCCCGGGCTACCTTCATCGCCCGCTTCACATCCGTGGTCCAGACGGCTGCCGCCAGCCCGTAGGTGGTGTCGTTGGCGATCCGGATGGCATCGTCCTCGTCGGAGAAGGGTATGACTGCCATGACGGGCCCGAATATCTCCTCCCGGGCGATCCTCGCGGAATTGTCGACGTCGGTGAAAATCGTTGGGGGCACGAAGTAGCCGCCCGCTAACACCGGGTCGGAGGGCAATACACCTTCATAGGCGACGGCAGCAGATTCCCGGCCCGAGCCGACGTATGAGAGAACGGTCTCCCTGTGCTCGGAGGAGATCAGCGGTCCCATGGTCGTCTCAGGATCGAGACCGCTCCCCACCCTTATCCGAGCCGCCTCGTCGATCATCGAGGAAACGGCGTCGTCGTAGATGGCCTTCTCGACGAGGACCCGGCTCCCCGCGGAGCAAACCTCGCCGCTGTTCGCGAAGATACCGGCACAGGTCCCGTCGATGGCGGACTCGAAATCGGCGTCGGCGAAGATCAAATTGGGCGACTTGCCCCCCAGCTCCAGAGTGACCCGCTTCAGGGTCTCCGACGCCGTCCTCGAGATGATTTTGCCCACCTCGACCGAACCCGTGAATGAGACCTTGTCGACACCGGGGTGAGCGACCAGCGGCGCTCCAGCGTCGGGACCGAAGCCGGTGAGGAGGTTGAACACTCCGGGCGGTGCGCCGGCCTCATCGAGGATCCGGGCCAGCTCGATAGCTGTGAGCGGAGTCTGCTCCGCCGGCTTCAGAATCGTGGTGCAGCCCGCCGCGAGCGCCGGGGCGATCTTCTGGCTCGCCATCAGGATCGGGTAGTTCCATGGCGTTATCAACGCGGCGACCCCCACCGGCTCCTTGATGACCAGGCTCATGGCCTCGGGGCCAACCGGTGGGATCGAGCCCATCACCTTGGTCGCCCAGCCGGCGTAGTACTCGAACATGTAGGCCGCCTCGTCGACGTCCCAATATGCGTCTCCAAGCGGCTTTCCATTGTCCAGGGTCTCCAGCTCGGCGAGTCTGTCCCTGTCACGGCGGATGATCTCTGCCACCCGGAGGAGAAGCGTGGCCCGGTCGCGTGGCGCCGACCGCAAGCCCCAGGCTCCGTTGTCGAACGCATGACGGGCGGCAGCCACGGCGACGTCTGCGTCTCGAGGGCCGGCCGCTGAGATCTTCTCCAGCACCTCACCCGTAGCCGGGTTGAAGGTTTCGAAGTGCGCCTCAGAACGGGGGTCGACCCATTTTCCGTCGATGTAGAGCTGCTTCACGCCTGCCTCCGATGGCGTATTCGATCTCGGCGAGACGGTAACACTACGACTGAACCGCCGTTCAGAAAACCAGGGACATGGCCAGGTTTGCAGCGAAGTCACCGCTGCGGATCGCCCCATCGATCGTCCCGGTGCCGTTGACGTGCTCACCGGCCAGGAAGACACGCCCCAGAGGCGTGCTCAACATCTCCAGCATCGCTCGCTGTCCGGGCCCGATGACGGAATAGCAGCCGCCTGCCAACGGATCGGAGCCCCAATCGGCGACCACCGGTGCTCCATCGAAGGTGGCATCCGGTGCCGCCCGATGCAGACGCGCGGTCACATCTGACCGGAGGGCCGTGACCCCCGCCTCCGATCCGGCAAAGCCGGTGACTGCTCGCCTCACCGTTCCGGAAGGACCGAACGCGGTCCAATACCAGGCCGGGATGTCGATGTCCTGTCTACGAAACATCGGCGGCGGTTCGGCCGTGGCGATCGCGACCTTGAGGCCGACACCCATCGTCAGTCTCCCGATCACCGAGGCCACCTCACCGGGCAGCTCCGGTTCGAATGTCAGCCGCTTCAAGACCCCAAGCGGGACGGTGAGCACAAGAGCCGAGGCGGTGAAATCCTCGTCGGCGGTTCCGACCGTTACGTAGTGCGACGTCTGACGGATCGAGATGACCTCGATCCCAAAGCGGACATCGAGGCCAGGGGTGAGAGCGATGGCGAGGCGATCGTTGCCGCCGTCGACACGCACGTACGACCCCTCGTCGCCTATGCCGAACTCCTCGCCGATCTCGGCGGCCGCGATCCACTCCAGCGGGGCGCCGGCGGTCCCCTGTATACGGGAGCGCAGAATCGACATCGCCGGACCGGACTCACCGAGTTCGTCGAGGAAATCCTTCGCACTGATCGCCGACAACCTCGCCGACCCTGTCACCATCATCCGATCGAAAAGGAGCCGGGCAAGACGGTCATGCTCCCCTCTAGCGATCGGCGGTCCATCTATCGGATCGCGCGAGATGAAATCCATCCCGGTGTCGATCAGCCCGAGGCCGAGTTCGCTGGCGAGTCCGGTCACCGCCTTCTGCGAGGTCGAGATCCACTCGCCACCAAGCTCGACGATCTCGCCGTTGGGCATGCGGTGGGACCACAGACGGCCTCCGACCCGGTCCCTGGCCTCCAGCACGAGGACGTCGAGACCTCGATCGCACAGCCGCCGCGCCGCCACCAGGCCTGCCACCCCGGCTCCGACCACGATCACCCGACGGGGTACGTTGCCGTTCATGACGGAGCGAGCGTATGCCAGCCCGTGGCTAGATTGCCGCCGTGTCTGAGGGAACACCGGAGTATCCGGTCCGAGTCGACCGCCGGGTGTTCGTCCCGATGGATGATGGCGTCACCATCGCCCTCACTGTTTATCAACCCGACAGCGACAACGACGGCCCCTACCCGACGATTGTGGAATCGCTCCCCTATCGCAAGGATGACGCCTTCTACTCGACCGATTGGCCCACGTATGCCCACCTGGCCCGCAGGGGCTTTGCCGGCGTGCGCATCGACATCAGGGGAACCGGGGCCTCGGCCGGGATCATCGAGGACGAGTACGTGCCGAGGGAGCAGGAGGACACACTGGCGATCTTCCGCTGGCTGGCGGACCAGGAATGGTGCAGCGGGAACCTGGGGATGTGGGGGGTGTCCTGGGGTGGGTTCAGCTCTTTGCAGACTGCGATGCTCCGTCCGCCTCAGCTCAAGGCGATCGCGCCGGTTCACGCCACCCATGACCGATTCGCCTGCGATGTGCACTACATCGGTGGCTCGCTCCATGCCCAGGAACAGGTGGATTGGCCCCCGTCGATGGTCGTCTGCAACGGCCTTCCCCCCGATCCGGACATCGTCGGCGACGATTGGTACGAGCGATGGATGGAGCGGCTCGAGCACACGCCGCAATGGCCGGGGATCTGGCTCCGCCATCAACTCCGCGACGATTACTGGCTACACGGATCACCATGCGCCGACTACACAGCGATCCAATGCCCCACCCTCCTTATCGGTGGCTGGGTCGACGGGTATGTCGACGGGATGCTGGCCATGGCCCAGCACCTCAGCTGCCCCACCCGGACCGTCATCGGTCCTTGGGGACATTTCCGGCCGGCGACCGGGATTCCGTCGCCGCGGCTCGACCATCTCGACCTGCTCGCCCGTTGGTTTGGCCATCACCTCAGAGGTGACGAGAACGGGGTGATGGACATGCCCGCGGTGACCGCCTTCATCCGCACCGGCACGCCATACGACGGGCCGACCAGCCCGCCTTTCGACGACCCGCCGACACCCGGATACTGGCGAGCCGAGCCGGTCTGGCCACCTGCCGACGGCATCGTCGTCGATCTGCCCTTGAACGATCTCCACCATGACGCCACGGTCTGGTCCGGGCCGCAGTGGGTGGGGGTGCACGCCCCCGCCTGGGATCGAGCGGGGCGAGGCAGCTCCGATTCGGCGGAGGACGATGCCCACTCCCTCACCTTCGAGACCGCAGCTTTGGAGGAGCAGCTCGAGATCCTCGGAACCCCGGAGATCGAGGTGACGGTGGCCACGGACAAGACGGTCGGTCTGGTCGCAGCGAGGCTCCTCGCCATCTCGCCCACCGGCGACGCGCATCTGATCACCAGGGGCAACCGCAACCTGGCATTCCCCGAGGACCTGTCGACCCCGCTGCCGATCGAGCCGGACACACCAATCACCATCCGATTTCCGCTGATGACGACCTCTGCGGTCGTGCCGGCGGGCTGGCGCTTGCGGCTTGCCCTGTCCGGTGCCGACTTTCCGGTGGTCTGGCCACCGGGCGAGAGATTCACGCTGACCCTCGACCCGAGTCGCTCCAAGATGCATTTGCCCACAGTCCCGGTGCGTGGTGATAAATCCAGGATCTCGATTCCGGCCGCAAATCCTCTCCCGCGGCCTCCCGGTCTCGAAGACGAGGATCGAGAACGCACCGCGGTCGAACGGGACGGCCCGACCACCACCTACGTTCGCCACCGCTACTCCAAAGAGCTTCTACCGCAGCGGGCCGGACTGACCTACGCCTCGGACGAGAACTGGACGGTGAGCGTGGACGACGACAATCCGGCCTCCACGCGGGTGCGGGCCGAGGCGGAGACGATCATGGAGCGACCCGATTGGAAGGTCTCCACCCGAGGCAGTATGGAGTTGGCCGGGGATTCGGATTCGTTCCATCTCGTCATCCATCTCACCGCATCGCACGACGACCAGGTTGTCTTCAGCCGGACCTGGACCGACACCGTGCCGAGGACCTGGGCCTGAACCGCCGTTCAACTAATCTCGACGGATGGAACCGACACTTCACCGGGACCGATACGTGGAGGCCGATTGGTACGCCAAAGAGGTGTCGCGCGTGTTCGAGCGCCAATGGTTCTGCGTCGGCCGCGAAGAGGAGATTCCCCAGGCCGGAGACCACCTCGTCTGCGACGTGGTCGGAGAATCGATCATCGTCACCCGGACCCGGGCTGGTGACCTCGCTGCCTACGTCAATCTCTGCCGCCATCGTGGGTCACAGCTGACCAGTGCCGCAGGCAAGCCATCGCAAGCCGAGCTCGGCCCTACGGGCACCTTCAAGGGCTCGATCCAATGCCCCTATCACGCCTGGACGTATGGCTTCGATGGCCGGCTTCGGGCGGCACCATTTCTGGACGAAGCGGACGGCCTCGAGAAGGAGGACCTGCCCCTTCATCACGTTGCGGTGGAGACGTGGGCCGGGTTCGTGTGGATCCATCTCGGCCCGGAAGCGGCCGAGCCGATCGGTGGCCAATTCCAGGAGTCGGAGACCTACCTGGCCAACTACCCCCTGAGGGACCTCCGAACGGCGGTTCGGATCGTCTACCCGATCGCCGCCAACTGGAAGGCCCTCGTGGAGAACTACAACGAGTGCTACCACTGCGGTCCGGTGCACCCTGAGCTCGTCGAGCTGGTGCCCGCATTCAGACAGCGGGGCGGCTCCGAGCTGGACTGGGAGGGCGGGATCCCCCACCGTGAAGGCGCGTGGACATTCACCGCCAGCGGGACGACCAATCGTCAGCCGTTTCCCGGGTTGAGCCCCGAGGAGCAAGAGCGACACAAAGGCCAGCTCGTCTACCCGAATCTCATGCTCAGTCTCTCTGCCGACCACGTAGCCGCCTTCACCCTTTGGCCCCACGGCCCGGCATCGACCACCGTGGTCTGTGATTTCCTGTTCCATCCCGACGAGATGGCTCGGGCCGACTTCGATCCCTCGGACGCCGTCGAGTTCTGGGACATGGTCAACCGTCAGGACTGGGAGATCTGCGAGTCGGTGCAGCGAGGGATGTCGTCGCGTCGGTTCACCACCGGGTTCTACGCCCCCATGGAGGACTACTCCATGGACATCCGGCGGTATCTCGACGGTCTGATGTGACCGATTACCGTGTGGCCGTCTTGGGGTTGGGCGGGATCGGCAGCGCCGCCGCCTATTGGGCCTCCCGCCGCCTGGGTGGCGATGTTCTCGGTGTCGAGCAATTCGAACTGGGTCATCCTCGGGGAGGATCCGAGGATCACAGCCGGATCATCCGGCTGTCCTATCACACCCCCGCCTACGTCGAGCTGGCCAAGGCTGCCTACGAGGCCTGGGAGCGGGTCGAGGTCGACTCCGGCGAGCAACTCGTCCTCAGGACCGGCGGGCTCGATCTCGCCCCGGCCAACGCCTCGATCGGCCTCGACGATTACCGGGAGTCGATGACCTCTGCCTCGGTCCCCTTCGAGGAGCTCGACGCTGCCGAGGTGATGCGACGCTGGCCTCAATGGAGGCTGAGCGAAGACGTGATCGCCCTCTACCAAGAGCGATCCGGCATTGCCATGGCCTCGAGGGCCAATGCCACACATCGACGGCTTGCCCGGGACAACGGTGCGACCCTCATCGACAGCGCTGGAGTCGGCGCCATCCGGGAAGTCGACGGCGAGGTCGAGATCGAAGTCGACGGCAAGGCCCACCGAGTCGGCTCGTTGATCGTCGCCGCCGGGGCCTGGACATCGGTCGTTTTGGGGCGGATGGGAGTCGAAGTCCCTCTCGAGGTGACTCTGGAACAGGTCGTCTACATGGAGGCGGCAGATCCGGTGTCCTTCCACCCCGCCCGATTCCCCATCTGGATCTGGATGGACGAGCCATCGTTCTACGGCTTCCCGATATTCGGGGAACCGGCCGTCAAGATCGCCTGGGATCGATGTGAGATCGTGACCGATCCTGAGAGCCGAACCTTCGACCCCCGCGATGATGTCACCGAGGCGGTGCGCGAATTCGCGGCCCGACACCTCCCGCAGGCCGTCGGCCCGGTTCGGCTGGCCAAGACTTGCCTCTACACGCTCACTCCTGACCGCGATTTTCTCCTCGACAGGGTGCCCGGCACC
The DNA here is from genome assembly GCA_963720925.1 of uncultured Acidobacteriota bacterium. Taxonomy (GTDB): domain Bacteria; phylum Actinomycetota; class Acidimicrobiia; order Spongiisociales; family ZC4RG35; genus JARDZU01. The sequence goes on along the minus strand of CAVRHE010000004.1, from coordinate 154,692 downwards.
GAGAACGTCTTCACCGTCGTGGGCGCGGGCCATGCCTTCAAGTTCGCGTCGCTGCTCGGCCGGATCCTCGTCGACCTCGCTCTCGACGGCGCCACGACTCACGACATCTCCGCCCTCGCCGCCGACCGGGCCATCCTCCAGGAGAAGGAGCCGGAGCGCTCCTACATGGTCTAGACCCTCGCCGAGGTCAAGTACCCCGGAATTGGGCCGATTCCTTTCGGACATGGACTCTCTCTCCATGAAGCGAAGGCGCGTCCAGGAAGCGCAACAAGAGGCGGAACGCCTCGCCGCCCTCAACGAGCTCTCCGCTGCCTTGTATGAGTACGACTCTGCCGAGGCGGTCATGGTGGCCGACGCCGCCATCGCCCTGGCCGACGTCCTCGGAGACGGATCTGCTCGTGCTTGGGCGCTCCACCACAAGGGATGGGCGCTGAGCTCGATGGGACGTCTCGACGACGCTCTCGACTCCCAACTGTCCGCCCGCGCCCAGTTCGAGCTGGAAGGGGACATGAGTGGGGTCGCCAATTCCCTGATGGCGATCGGCGACCTGTATGGAGATGTCGGTGACACCTCGACGGCGCTCGAGTATCTGGATCGGGCCCGGGCACCACTCAGGCTGGCGGACGACGAGCTCGGAGTGGGATTGCTGACGAACCTCACCGGGATCGCATTGAGCCACGAGTTGAGACACGAGGAAGCTCTCGACCTCTTCGAGCAAGCCGAAACGATCTATCTCAGGCTGGGCGATGGGCTACGGGTGGGCACCGCGATGATCAACCAGGGTTTCGAGCTCCTCGCCCTCGTGGAGAAGGGCGACGAGGGTGAACGAGCTGCGAAGATCGAGCGTGTCGGGATTCTCGCCGAGGCGATCATCGATAGGGGCGAGAAGCTCGGTGACGACGGGCGTCACACCCTCGCCTACGGGAAGTCAATGCGGGCTCACGTCCTTGCCGCCACCGACCAGATCGACGATGCGATCGATGCGGCGGTGATCGCCGAGGCGGAGGCAAGCTCCGGAGGGCTCGACCAGTTGGCAGTCGAGCTCGCCCTGGATCGCGCCGGATGGCTCATCGGCGCCGGCCGAAACCAAGAGGCTGGGATGCTCGTGGAGGAGGCAGCCGACCGCAGCAAGCGTCTGGACATGAAACGGCTGCTGGTGAGGGCCACTGCCCTGCGAGCCGACCTGCTCGAGGCGATGGGCGACTATGCCGGGGCACTGGCCCGCCACAGGGAATACCACCGCCTCGACGGAGACCTGCACACGGATCAGGCGGAACGGCGGGCCAGTCTCGCGACTACCCGGTTCCAGGTCGAACGCGCTCGTCAGGAGGCTGAGCTGGCCAGGGTGCGGGTTTCCGAGTTGGAGGCGCTGGACCATGAGAAGCGTGAGTTCCTGGCCAGCATCAGTCACGAGCTGCGCACACCCCTGGCGGCGGTCCTGGGCTTCGCCAGCGAGCTATCCGACTCGTGGGACGTCTTCGAGCCAGAGGAGGCGCGCTCTCTGGTCCGCCTCATCGCCAGCCAGTCGGCCGACATCTCCAGCATCGTCGACGACCTGTTGACGGTGACCAGGCTCGAGGCCGGAACGATGACGTTCTACCCGTCGGCCATCAGCGTCGCCGAGCACCTGGCCGACATGGTGGAGACTTCAGGACGCGAGTCGGGACGAAGCATCTCGTGGCAGGGAGACGCCATGGTGTGGGCGGATCCGAACCGGCTGCGGCAGATCGTGCGCAACCTCATCACCAACGCCATCCGCTACGGGGGCGAGGAGATCGCAGTTCTCGTCACTTCGCGCTCGTCGGGGGCGAACATCGACATCAAGGATTCGGGCGGCCCGATCCCGGCAGGCCGGGCGGCAACCATGTTCGACCCCTTCGTCCACGCCGACAGTGGTGGACGTACCCCGAACTCGGTGGGACTCGGTCTTGCCGTGGCGAGGAGCCTGGCTCGGATCATGGGTGGCGAGCTCGATTATCGACACGATGGTGGATCGGTGTTCCGCCTGGCGTTGCCTCTCCCTGAGTGACCTGCCCGGCTAGGACGGGACTGCCCAGCAGGCAGCCGCGGTGAGGGCGCCCACCGGCGTTGGGCCCGGGTCATCGCTGGGGCATCGAGCTGCGATTTCCGGCGGGAGAGAACCGGACTGGAGGAGGGGGCAGCGGGGATGGAAGCGGCATCCGGACGGAATCCGGGCCGGATCGGGGATTTCCCCGGTCAGGATCTGCTGCTCCATCTCCCTCGTCTCGGGCACCACCGAAAGCAGGGCACGCGTGTAGGGGTGTCGGGGGCTTTCCAGCATCTGCTCGGTAGGCCCGGTCTCGACGATCCGGCCCAGATACATGACCGCGACCCGATCGGCGATGTTCCAGGCCAGACCGAGATCGTGGGTTACGACGAGGATCGCCAACCCGGTCTCGTCCACCAGGCGGCGCATCAGAGACAAGGATCTCGCCCCGTATGGAGGCGTCGAGACTCGCCACCGGCTCGTCGGCCAGCAAGAGACGCGGCTCCATGACCATTGCACCGGCGATCACAACCCGCTGTCGCTGGCCGCCGGACACCTCATGCGGGTAGAGGGGGAAGAATCGCTCCGGTGGTCGAAGACCGGCGCGTGAGAGCGCCCGGGCGACTCGCTCCACTTCCTCGCCCGCCTCGTGCCGGATGCGGAGGCCTTCGGCGACGATCTCGTAGATGGTCTGCCGCGGATTGAGTGCACCGGTTGGGTCCTGGAAGACCATCTGCACACTGGGATTGAAGATTGTCTGGATTTTCGGTCTGGGAGCACCATCGTCTTCACCCTCGACACGAATCTGACCGGACGTCGGCTTTTGCAGACCCTGTATCGCCCGGATCAGCGTCGTCTTCCCCGACCCCGATTCGCCGACCAGGGCGAGCACCTCCCCCGGCGAGACGTGGAGGGATGCCCCGTCGACGGCCCGGGCCGCGCCAAAGTGAACGTGCAGATCCTCCACCTCGACGAGGTTGGTCACACCAGCACGCACGCGGCACTCCTCTCCGCACCGGAAGAACGCAGGGCAGGCTCGACCGGCAGACAGGCATCATGGGCCAGCGGACATCGAGGATGGAACGGGCAGCCCTGAGGGAGGTTGTCAGGAGTGGGCGGATCGCCGCCGAGACCCGATGGCGCCATACGCGAGGTCTCGTCCCCGATGGTCGGGAAGGCTGCGGCCAGTGCCCGGGTGTAGGGATGGGCGGCATTCTCGAAAACGTCCCGGGCCGGGCCCTCCTCCACGATCCGTCCTGCGTACATCACCGCCAGGCGCCGGCACGCATACGTCAGCACCGACAGGTCGTGAGTGATGAACATCAGTGTCAGCTCCCGCTCCTGCTTGAGATCGCCCAGCAGGGCCAGCACCTGGGCCTGGACCATGAGGTCGAGGGCAGTGGTGGGCTCGTCGGCGATGAGGAGGAGTGGGTCACAGGCCAGGGCCATGGCGATGAGGACCCGCTGCCGCTGGCCTCCCGACAACTGATGGGGGTACGAGTCGGCCCTGGCTGCGGGCAAACCGACCCGCCTCAGCAGTTCGACGACGCGTTCACCGGCGACGCTGTCACTGGCCGCGGTGTGGTGAACCAACATCGGCTCGGCGATCTGCTCGCCCACCGTCTGCACCGGGTTCAGCGCGTGGAGCGCCCCCTGGAAGATGATGGCCCCAGACGTCCACCGTGCCGCCCTCAACCCTCCTGGAGAGAGGTTGAGTACGTCTTTCCCGTCAAGCGTGATCTGCCCGGTCACCTCGGTCCCGGCGGGGAGCAGGCGGAGCAATGCATTGGCCAAGGTGGACTTGCCGCAACCGGACTCGCCGGCGAGTCCCAGTGAATCTCCCTTTTCCAGGTCGAAACTCACCCCGCGCACCGCCGGCACGTCGCCACCGTGCCCGTGATAGGTGACCTCGAGGTCACGCACCGAAAGCATCGGCTCGCTCATCGAGCCCGGCTCAGTCTCGGATTGGCTATCTCCTCGAGAGTGCGCCCGATGAGGGTGAAGGCGAGGACGACCGCCAGGATCCCGAGACCGGCGGGGACGAAGTACCACCAGGCATTTCTGACCATGGCCCCGTTGACGAAGGCCTCCTCCAGGGTCTTGCCCCATGAGGCGGCCGAAGGGTCACCCAGCCCCAGGAAGGCCAGCGTGGTCTCGGTGAGGATGGAGATCGGTACGGCCAGAGTTGCGTTGGCCAGGATCAATCCCATGACGTTGGGGAGGATGTGCTGCCCGACGATGTGCCTTCCGCTCGCCCCGAGCGAGCGGGCCCGATCGACGAAGAGACGTTGCTTGACCGTCAGCACCTGGGCGCGAATGAGACGTGCGGTCGACGGCCAGGAAGTGATGCCGATGACGAAGATGATGTTCCAGACATTCCGCCCCAGCACCGACGCCAGCACGATGGCCAGGGGCAGGAAGGGCACAACCAGGAACCACTCGGTGATCCGCATCAGGACCGCGTCGGGCCTGCCACCGACAAATCCGGAGATGATGCCGATGACCGAGCCGATCAGGATCGTGAGCACGGTTGCCGCCAGACCGACGAAGAGGCTGACCCGGGACCCCCAAACGAATTGGGCCCATACCGACCGGCGTATGTAGTCGGTGCCCATTGGGCCGAATTCGCTCGGTGGTGCCCATTGCGGATTCCCTTGCGCCCGGGCGTACACCGGGTTCAACTCTCTGGCGTCGGCGAGCAACGGCGCCGCCAGCGCCATCAAGACGAACAGCAACAGCACAGCGAGCCCGATCATGCCGCTTCTGGAGCTGCGAAATTGCTTCCACACCCTTCCTGCGGTAGCACGTCGGCGCTGCATGGCAAGACTGGTCATTGACCCTCCACCCTCGGGTCGAGCCAGCTGTAGGTGAGGTCGGCGATCAGATTGAAGAAGATCACCGCCGCGCTGAACAGGAGAAACAGCGCCTGGAGCATCGGAAGGTCAGGCCCGCGGATGGCGTCGGCTGTGAGCTTGCCCAGACCGGGCCAGGAGAAGACCGCCTCGACGGCGATGGCACCCGAGAGCACGAAGCCGAAGTTGATCGCAGTAAGGGTCACTACCGGGAGCAACGCGTTGGGAACGGCATGACGGTTGCGCACCGCCACATCGCGTAATCCCTTGGCCCGAGCAACCGTCAGATAGTCCTCCCCCATGACGTCGAGCAATGAGCTCCTGGTGACCAGGGTGTATTCCCCGAGATAGGCAAGGGTGAGAGTGAGCGCCGGAAGGAACATGTGGTACGCCTGGTCGATGAGCAGCGCAAGACCTGATTCGCCGGATCCAGCTGTGGACACGCCTCCAACGGGGAACCACCCCAGGACGACGGCAAACAGCACGAGGAGGATCATGCCCAGCCAGAAATCTGGCATGGAGTAGAACACCATCGTCCCGGAGGTGATCGAGTGATCCTTCCATGTGTTCCGCCGCCAGGCGGCGATGATCCCCCCGATGGTGCCGATGAGAGCGGAGAGAATCGCCGAGACGCCGACCAGGGCAACGGATGCCGGGATCGCAGCGACGATCTCGTTCCACACCGGTTGGCGTGTCTGATAGGAAATCCCGAAGTTGAGCTGGGCCGATTCCCTCACATAGAGCAGGAACTGGGTCCCGAGTGACTGATCGAGGCCGAAAGCCACCCGCAGATTGTCCAGCGTCTCCTGCGGGACGTTCCTTCCCCTGAACAGCGACCCGATCGGATCGGTCTGTACCACGCGGAAGAGGAAGAAATTGAACACGAGCACGAAGACGAGGGTGAGGAGCGACCCGAGCACCTTTCGGCCTATGAGTCTTCCCCGCCCCCGTCCCGTCGCTCGAGCCGTGGTCAGGCGCTCACTCCCGTTCGTCGGCCTTGGAACGATTCCGCATCGCCAGGAAGACACCGACGATCACGATCACACCGGCGGCGATGCCACCCCAGAGCAGCCAGTTGATGTCGGACCCCCCAGCATCGGCACCGATCGGTGTGAGCTGGACATAGCTGGGTGAGGTGTTGCTGAACATCACCGGACCGATTTCGGCGGGCTGCTTGACCCAGCCCTCGAAGGTGTCGGTTCGATAGGCCTGGAGGTCGGGCGCGACGTACATCGGGATGTATACGGCCGCATCGTGGAACATCGTCAACATCTCGTGCACGATTTCCACTCTCCGGTCCGGATCGACTTCCTGGTTTTGTTCCGCATAGAGCGCGTCGTACGCGGGATCGAACCAGTTGGCATCGTTGTAGTTGCCGATCTCCGCCTCGGTGAAATAGGAGAGCATCGGGTCCGGGTCGACGAAAGGCACCCAGCCCCAGAAGAAGGTGTCGTAGGTCCCTTCGACGATGACCCCGAAGAGGGCGTCCTGGTCATAGGCCTCCAACTCGACCCCGATGCCGATTTCCTCCATCCATCCCACCATCAGATCGCCGATCGACCCGGCCAGGTCGCCGTCGGTGTTGACGGCATGGCGGATGACGATCGGATTGGTGCCGTCGGGCATCTCCCTGATCCCGTCACCGTCGGTGTCCATGTACCCCGCCTCGTCGAGGATCTGGTTGGCCAGTTCGGGGTCGTAGGCGAGTTGATTCTCTTCCGGGATCTCGGGTATCCATTTCGGGTCGGCCGAGGGGCTCATCGCCTCCAGCGGAGTTGCCAGGCCGAACCAGAGGTCTTCGATGACGGCGGGCGGTCGATGCCGTGCGCGATGGCCCGCCGCACTTCGACATCGAGCAGCGCCGGATGAGGCTGGCCCTCGGCGGCGCCGCCGTTGATGGCGATCTCGTCGAAGCCACCTTGTTGGCCCGCCACCACCTCGATGTTTGGATCCGCCTCCAGCGCGTCCCATGACGAGGCCGGGAATCCCTGGGCCGCGTCGATCTCGCCCTGCTGGAGGGCGGCCACCATGGCGTCGGGGTTCTCGAAGAGACGGAAGATCACCTGATCGTAAGGAGGCTCCTCCCCTTCCCATCCCCAGTAGTTGGGGTTGGCCGCCATCACCACCGATTGCCCCGGGGTGAACTCGGTCATGACGAATGGCCCGCTCCCTACGCCATCGTCAGCGGCATATTGGGTGGCTGCGTCATAGTCGGTGGCGATGGGCTCCCAGATGTGCTGCGGCACCAGATAGACGTCCATGGTGGGGAGCTTGGGGTCGGGGACCGAAGAAACCAGCCTGACGGTTCTCTCGTCCTCCGCGGTGGCCTCGATGTTTCCCACCGTCGAAACCATGTTGTCCCATTCCTGGTCTCTGCCTGTGTTGATGTTCCAGGCCACGTCCTCAGCGGTGATTGGCTCGCCGTCGGACCAGGTCAACCCTTCCCGCAGGGTGTAGACGTACTCGATGCCGGGCTCGACCTCCTCCCACGATTCGGCCAGCCCAGGGGTGGTCGCGAAATCGTCCGCGGCCTTGTCGGTGAGGGTTGCGTAATGGAGGTTCCAGACCTCGTATGCGGCCACCGTGTAGCCCGAGGTCGGGTTCAGGACCTCCCAGTCTTGGGTGAGCCCGACGCGAAGGGTGACCTGGTCATCCTCCTCCTGGGCCGATGCGATCGGAACAAGCGTCACCGCGACCAAGGCGGCGATCATCGACACGATTAGGCGTCTCATCAATTTGATTCTCCATTCAGGTTGCCCCACTGGGCAATGTATCCGCATCTGCGGGACTGTGACGCCGATTCGCCTCACGGTGAATCCTGAATGACGATTCAGGCTTCCCCGGTTACAGTGATCCGACCGAGCCGAGGTTGCAGATTTGATCCGCGAGACACCGTTTCATCCCAGGACCAGCGAGGCGAACAAGACCGGTTTGTGGAGCCATTGGTCGGGATACCTGGCCACCGACCGCTACCAGATGTCTGACAAATTCGAGTACTTCGCGATCAGGAACTCGGCGGCGGTCATCGACACCTCCCCTCTCTACAAGTACCGGATCATCGGGTCAGACGCCGAGCGTATTCCTCGCCGGCGTTCTGGCACGAGACATCCGCAAATGCCGACCCGGACAGGCTCATTACACGGTCTGGTGTGACGACGACGGGTGGGTGGTCGAAGATGGAGTCATCCTCCGTCACAGCGACGACGAGTTCCTGCTCACCGCGGCCGAGCCCAACATGGCCTACCTGCAGGACCTCGCCGGCCACAAGGCGGTTCAGATCGAGGACGTATCCGACGATTTCGGAGCTCTCGCCCTGCAAGGCCCCTACGCCCGAGAGATCCTCAAGCAACTTGCCCCGGAGATGGAGGAGATCGGATATTTCCACCTCACACCGGCCAAGTTGGGCAACGCCGCAGTCACCATTTCCCGCACCGGCTACACCGGGGATCTCGGGTACGAGATCTGGGTGGAGCGGGACGACGCCGTTGGTGTGTGGGATGCCCTCTTCGAGGTGGCGGCTCCGTATGGCGTCATACCGGCCGGCCAGACCGCACTGCTCATCGCCCGCATCGAGGCCGGGCTGGTCCTGATCGACGTCGACTTTCACTCCTCCCGTTACGCCTGGAACGACCACCAGCGGACCACACCCCACGAGTTGGGACTGGGGTGGATGCTTCGTGACCTCGCATCCGACGACCGGGCCTTCATCGGCCGACGCGCCATCGAGCGTGAGCTGGCCGACGGCACATCGAGGTGGAAGACAGTCGGGATAATGGTCGACTACGAAGACTGGAACCGGGTCTACAACGAGCGCGGCCTCATCCCTCCCAAGGATCACACGCCCGAGCATGGCGGGATGATGATCTACGACGAGAACCTGGAGCGCATCGGGTACACCCCTAGCTTCGTCTACTCACCCATGGCACAACGACACGTCGGGATCGCCCGGGTCCGCCCCGAGCACGCCGCTCTCGGCACCGAGGTGAGTCTCGAGGTGACCATCGATCATCGCTACGACGTGGTGAAGGCGAATGTGAGCCGCCTCCCCTTCTTCAACCCCCCCAGAAAGACAGCCTGAGGTAGATATGCCGGCCAAGAAGAAATTCGACGCGATCGTGATCGGAGGCGGTCACAACGGTCTGGTGAACGGCGCCTATCTGGCCAAGGCAGGACTGAGCACGCTGATCCTGGAGCGCCGGCATCTGGTCGGCGGCGCCGCCATCACCGAGGAGCTCCATCCGGGTTTCAGCTTCACCACGTTCTCCTATGCCCTGAGCCTGCTCCGCCCGGAGATCATCCACGAGCTCGAGTTGACCAAGCATGGCTTCATGCCCCTCCTCATGCCGTCCACCTTCGCCCCGACTGAGGACGGCGACTACATCCTGTTGGGGCAGGACAAGAACGAGAACCACCACGAGATCTCCCGCCACTCGCCCCACGACGCCGATGCTTATGACGCCTACGGGCACATGATGGAGCAAGTGGTCCACGCCATCAGGCCGTTGATGGACTCCATCCCTCCCGACATCACCTCGAAGGATCCCGAGGAACGGGCACGCATGGCAGCGATGGGCTCCTACCTCGCCGATCTCCCCCCGGGAGTCCTCCACGACATGATCCGGCTCATGACAGGAAGCGCCGCCGACATCCTGGAGGACTATTTCGAGTCGGACATCATGCAGGGTCTACATGCGTCCTCGGGCATCATCGGGACCAAGGTTGGGCCGCGCTCCCAAGGCTCCGGTCTGGTCCTGCTCTATCACTCCTTCGGCGAGCACGACGGGGCCTACGGTGCGTGGGCCTTCCACAAAGGTGGCAACGGCGGGTTCACCCAGGTTCTGGCTCGGTCCGCCGAGTCGTTTGGTGCCGAGATCCGGCTCGAGTCGCCGGTCGACCACGTGATCACCAAGAACGGCCGGGCCACCGGGGTCATGCTGGAAGACGGGACCGAGCTCGAGGCGAAGACGGTGGTCAGTGCGGTCGACCCCAGGCGCACATTCATGCAGCTGGTCGACCCCCGCGAGCTACCAACCGATCTGGTCGACAACATCCGCCGCTTCAAGTTCCAGGGCACGTCGGCCAAGGTCAATTTCGCTCTCGATTCCAACCCGACCTACCCCGGCCTCGAGGGCCGGTCGGACCAGTACCGGGGATTCATCAACATGGGCCCATCACTCGATTATCTGGAGCGGGCCTTCGACGACGCCAAGTACGGCTGGTACTCGCAGAAGCCGTACATCGACGGGTGCATCCAGTCCAACGTCGACCCCGACATGGCCCCGCCGGGCAAGGCGGTGATGTCCTGTTTCATCCAGTACGCCCCATATCACCTGAAGGAGAGCGACTGGGACACCGAACGGGACAGGTTCGGCGATGTGGTGCAGAAGACTCTTGAAGGTTTCTTCCCGGGTTTCGGCGACCTCGTGCTTCACAGGGAGGTGGTCACCCCGCTCGACATCGAGAGAGTCGTCGGCCTGACCGAAGGCAACATCTTCGCCGGAGAGTTCCTCGCCCCCCAGATGTTCTTCTTCCGCCCTGCGCCGGGCTGGAACCAATACCGCACCCCGATCGAGGGCTACTACCAGTGCGGCTCAGGGACCCATCCCGGCGGCTGCGTGATGGGTGCCCCCGGCCGCTTCGCCTCCCAACAGATCCTCGGGGACCTGGCCAAGAAGAAATAGCACGCAACCGGTGTCGAGTGGGCGCCGTTGATAGCCTCGCCCCTGGGAGAAGCACATGGCGTCACACCGAGGATTGGCCCTTATTGTCGCCTTGGTCTTGGCTCTTGTCGCCTGCACGGAATCGGCCCCGCCACCGCAACCGACCGCTCCGCCTGATGCCTTCGCCCCGACACCCACGATCGGAGCGCCCACGACCACACTGCCGCCCGGGCCTGCAACGACCCTCGACGTCGAAAGGGTCGTGATCCAGCGGGTCGATCCGGTCTCGCTCGCTCCGTTGTCCGTCTTCGAGCCGATCCCGATGGGCGACTGGCTCTGGGAGCCGAAAACGTCACCCGACGGCAGATTTCTCGCTGCCGCAGTCGGAGATGATTTGCCGAGAATCAATTGAGGCTGGTCGATCTCCAATCCTGGCTGCCGGCCATGTCCTGGGCCGCGTTTCCAGATCTGATCGTTCATGTCGATGATGCGGGCACTGTCTACTTCATCTCGTACTACGAGACGCCACAGCTTCATTTCTCGGTATTGGGTGGCACCGGCTCGACGCTGATCGCCGACCTGCCCGAGGGCATGTCGGTGTGGGGAGCCGACATGATCGGTGAGCAAATCGTGCTGTTTGGCACCAGGATCCCGTCAGCTGAAGGGGGCGAGCTGGCCCTGGTGGCCACAGTCGACGTCGCGAGCCATGAGGTCACCGAGATCGACTTACCCGAGGTTCATGTCGGCCCGGTCGAGCCGGTGAGTCAGGGCCCGTGGGCGTCCTTCCTCTACAACTCCCCTTCATTCACTATCGACCGAGCCGGCAATCGAGTTCTCGTGGCCCACGCCAATGAGAGCTCGGTCACGGAGGTGGATCTGTCGACCGGCCTTGCAATGCAGCACGATTTGGCCGATGCCACGGCGACCCCGGAGACCGGGACCAGGAGATGGGGCGCCATCAGCCCTGACGGTCGCTTCCTCTACATCGCCAGTCGAGATGTCGAGCTGATCGAAGACGACGACAACTGGTCGGTGAAGACGATCCCGGCCGGAGTCGCGACAGTAGACACGTCGAGCTGGCAGGTCGTTGCCACAACCGACGCAGAGATATCGGACATCTACGTCTCCCCAGCAGGAGACCGGCTTGTCGGGTCCGGATACACCACGGAGGAATCCGACTCGGTGTACGTGTCGGACTCGACCGGGCTGTTCATGTTGGATCCGACCGACCTCACGGTCCTGACCCACCATCCATCTGAACGCCCTGATCAGAGTTGGGGGGCGGTCACCTTCAGCTCAGCGGGCGCCATCGCGTATGCATGGACATGGTTGGACACGCCACGAGTCCATGCCCTGGAGCTGTTCAGCGGCAAAATGTTGTCGACGGCAGAAGGCGTGGACACTCTCGCAATGGTCGGGCCGGTGGGAGTCCTCGCCACCAATCGCTAGTTTGCCTCGATGCTCGAGACAAGACCTGAACTGATCGCTCAGATGGACGATGAGCTGGTCGGCTGGCTGACCACGGTCACGCCCGACGGCCAGCCGCAGAGCTCGGTGGTCTGGTTCCTCCGGGACGGCGATGATCTGCTCATCTACAGCAAACCCGACGCCTCGAAGCTGATCAACATCTCGACCAACCCAAACGTTGCCTTCAACCTCCGCGGCGATGAGCAGGGGGATGCAGTTGCCACCTTCGAAGCGAGCGCCACGATCGTCGATTCACCGACCCCACCCCATCAGGATCCGGCATATCTGACCAAGTACCGGGAAGAGATCATCCGACTCGGATGGACCCCGGAGCAATTCTCCGACGACTATTCCGCCCTGATCCGAATCAGCGTCCACCGCATACGTTCCTGGTAGCGCCGCGCTCCGACGCCGGGCGACAGGTCGCAGCGAGGTCCATGTATCAGGGCCGACGACCGCGTCTCCTGCCAACGACGGGTGCGCTCTTCGACATTGCGATGGATAGGGGCGGCCGAGCGTTATCTGATCCAGGTCAATCGCTCGTTCTGATAACGATCAGATTGTCCGCCGCCGACTCGGGAAACCACACCTCGCCGGGTCGGCCCAAGATCTGCCTGACATTTCCCGGATCGTGAGGGAGCACGTAGGTGTGGAACGCCTCGGTCGTCGGGTCGAAGCGGACCATCGAGTTCGACCCGAAGTCGCTCGCCCACACGGTGTCCGTGTGATCCACGAACACCGCGTAAGTCTCCGGGCCCTGTCCAGGGAGATGCCAGGTATCCCAGGAATCGCTGACGGGGGTGTACCGGCTCAGATTCCCCACATTCCACTCGCTCACCCAGATCGCGCCCTCCGAATCGGACCAGACCCGTCGCGCTCCCTGATCGGGGGTGGGAGGCTCGATGACGGTGGCGCTGCCGTCGCTTTCGATGCGGGCGATATGAGAACCCGCCAGTGAGGCGTAATAGACCACGCCGTCCGGTGTGGTAGTGACGCCATAGGGCCCTTGTCCCTGTGGGGCGTCGTGTACGACCATGTCGCCGGACTGCGGGTCGAGACTTCCATAGATGCCGTTCTGACCGGTGAACCAGAGGATCCCATCTCCGTCGAAACTGGCGGTGTTGAGATTGGCGTCAGGACGGTCTTCCGGCAGGGGGTACGAAGTCACCTCGATCCCTGCCGGATCGACGGCCACGATGGCGTTGAGCCCGCCGTCGGTGACCCAGGCGTGGCCGGCGTCGTCGATGATCACGCCGTGCGGAGCTGAGCCCTCACCCAGGTTCGTGTGCCTCGTCTCTCCGGTGGCCGGATCGAGCCAACCCAGCTCACCGCTGTCCTGGGCGGTGTACCAGACCCCTCCGTCGAGCGCCGGGGCGACGTCGTGAGGTCCGGATCCGGAAGGCACCGGGAACGACTCCAGCACCAGTTGCTCGGGTGCGATGGCCGCCGGCTGAGTAATGGGGGTGGTCGTCTCGGGCGTCGTACTGGCGACGGTCGTGGTTTCCCCGATGGTGGCCGAGGTCGAGGTCGACTGCGTTGGCGGGTCCGCAGTCGGGGCGAGGGTGGTATCGCCGCTACCGGCAGTGCAGGCCAGGATCGGCGCCATGATCAGCGTCAGCAACGAACGCCTCATGGCGTCAGCCTATGCGGCCTCCCGGATGAGGCGAACCGCCTCTTTCACTCCCTCGCTCCATGGCGCGCCGTGCCCGGGTAGCACCCATTTTGCCGGTAACGACTCGATTCGGTCGAGAGAGGCGAGCGCCTGTTCGGTGTCGAGGGTAAAAGGCGCCGGCTGAGGTCCGACCGCACCGGTCAGTACGTGTCCTGTAGTCATTGCATCCCCGACGAAGAGCGCTTCGACGGACGGGAAATGGAAGGCCACGCTGCCCGGCGTATGCCCCGGAATATGGATCACCAAAGGAGCCCCGGGCAGTTCCAGGACTTCGCCATCGACGAAAACGCCTACTTCGGAGACCGGCGTGATCTTGAGACCGCCGTGTCGTGCGCTGTAGGAGAGGAATCGCATCAACGGCCCGACTTTGACCTTGCCCCATGAGATTTCCTTTTTGACCTCTCCCCGCGCACGAGTTGCGTCGAGCTCATGGACCAGGACTGGGATTCCAAGTTCCCTGCGAAGCCGCTCGGCGAACCCGATGTGGTCGGTATCGCCGTGGGTGAGTATCACGCCGCGTAGGTCCTCGAGCGAACGACCCATCAGGGCCAGCTCGGGCTCGAGCTCGTCCCACTGACCAGGCAGCCCGGCGTCGACGATCGTTACCCCCGTCGCGTCCTCGATCAGATAGACAGCGACCAGGTCGGAGCCGATCCGATGAAGGGAAGGGGCCAGTTTCATCGACATAGCCTAAGCAGCCTGATCTGATCCATTCTCTACGCAGTTCGTCACCTATCAGCGACACACCGCATCCGGAATCGGGTCAGTAGGCGTTGGCGACCATCAGTTCCTCGCAGGGGAAGAGGGTGATGACCTTGGCACCGTCGGCGGTCACTACCAGTTCCTCTTCGATACGGGCGGCGGAGCGCCCGTCGGCCGCAGGGGCGTAGGTCTCGAGAGCGAAGACCATGCCTTCCTGGATCTCGATGGGGGCATCGATGGAGTTGAGCCGGCTGATGATCGGGCGTTCGTGGAGGCCAACTCCCACCCCGTGGCCGAATTGGAGCCCGAAGGCGTCCATCTCGTTCTCGAAACCGAATTCCTCCGCCTTGGGCCACACTTTGGCGATCTCGTCCGTGCTGGCACCTGGCTTGACCAGTTCGATTGCGGCATCCATCCACTCGCGGGACTGCTTGAAGGCATCCCGCTGGGCCTGGGTCGCCCGGCCGACCGCGAAGGTGCGGTAGTAGCAGGTGCGGTAGCCGTTGAAGACGTGGATGATGTCGAAGTAGGCCTGGTCACCGGGTCGGATCAGCCGATCGGAGAAGACATGGGGGTGCGGGCTGCATCGCTCGCCGGCGATCGAGTTGATCGCCTCGACGAACTCTGAGCCCATCTCGAAGAGTCGGGCGTGGGCCAGACCTACTACGTCGGATTCGCGGATACCTGGCTTCAGGGCCTCGAAGATGTCCTGATAGACCCCATCGACCATGGCGCAAGCCTGGGTGAGCAGGATGATCTCGTCTGGGCTCTTGATCTCCCGAGCCTTCATCATCGCCTGCTGGCCGTCGACCACGTTGAGTCCCTCGGCCTGCAAAGCCAGGAACACACCGGTCTCCGCCATGTCGACCCCGAGGCGCTCCCCGGCAAGCCCTTCGGATTCGAGGACTTGCCGAAGCTCGGCGGCGGCACGCGAGTGGAGACCGGCTTCGGGGCCGATTGCCCCTTGCAAACCGGTGTTGCCACCTACGGAGTTGGTGCTGTCGTACATGTGGGGCAGCTGGAGACGGTGTGCCTTCGCAGCCGAGCCGAAATCCCAGATGCGGGGCCGTCCCTTCTGGGTCACCAGTGCGTATCTCTCGCCTTTGTTGAACGCCCAGTATCCGATCTGGGTCGAGGTGGCATATCGGATGTTCGACGTCTCGAACAGGAGGAGGGCTCCGAGGTCCTCTTGCTCCATCAGCTGTCTGGTTCGGGAGATGCGGTGCTGGCGGAGTCGCTCGAAGTCGACCCTGGTCTCCCAGTCGACGCCGATCACGCCCGGAGCGGGGCTGGTGGCCACGGGGAACTCAATGGTCATCGATGTCTCCTTGTCTTCCTGCTCGCATCCTGGAATCCACCGAACACGCGCCGTGCTTAGTGACACTACACACTTTGACTCTGGCCTCCCCGGCCCAGATGGCGGGCAGCAATGGCGGCGACGTGTGACCCGATCGCAAGACTCGCGGTTGCTCCCGGTGACGGCGCGTTCAAGACGTGAACCGTCGACCCGACCTCTTCGATGACGAAATCGTCCAGCAGCGCCCCATCCGCAGACACGGCCTGAGCCCGGATTCCCGCTCCCCCGGGGGTCAGATGCTCGGGTCTGATCGCCGGCACGAGAGCCTGGGCCGATCGGGCGTAAAGCGACCTCGACCGAGACCTGATCATCTCCGTGGCGCCGGTTCGCCAATGTTTCATCACCAACCGGCGAAAACCCGGGTCCCCGAGAGTCTTACGGAGCTCGGCCCAATCCGGCTCGGCGTCTCGGTAGTGCTCACGACCGACCGCCAACACCGCGTTCGGGCCGACCTCCACCCTGCCGTCGATCCGCCGTGTGAAATGGACGCCGAGGAACGGGAACCGCGGATCCGGAACCGGGTAGATGAGCGCACGGACAAGGTGCTCCGCCGCAGGCACCAGCGTGTAGTACTCACCGCGGAACGGCACGATCCTCACCTGACTTCGCACCCCGGCGAGAGCCGCCACTCGATCGGAGTGGAGACCGGCACAGTTCACCACCACCCTGGCCTGAATCCCATGATCCACCGAACGAATGTCGGCACCGTCGCCGTGATGAGATATGGCCACCACCTCGAAATCGGTGCGAATGTCGGCACCGCCCTGCACGAGATCGCGGGCCAACCGGGCAGCCACAGCCGGGAAATCGACCACCCCCGCCTCCGGGACGTGAAGTGCTTCGAGCCCGGTCGCCTCCGGTTCCAACTGTCGAATCTCCTCACCACGAAGCCGGGTCAGTCCCGAGAGGCCGTTTGCCGTCCCCCGTCGCTCCAGCTCGGCCAGAGGCTCCAACTCGGACGGTTTCGTGGCGATCACGAGTTTCCCGGACTCCTCGAAGGCGACCTCCCGTGACCTCGCAGTAGAGCTTGAGCATGCGTCGGCCCTCCACACAGAGGCGCGATTTGAGCGACCCGGGCCGGTAGTAGAGGCCAGAATGGACGACGCCGCTGTTGTGGCTGCTTTGATGTGCCGCCACGGTCGCTTCCTTGTCGACGATGACGATGCCGATGCCTGGATGGCTCTCGCTGAGGGCTCGGGCGACGCCGAGGCCGACGAGGCCAGCCCCGATGATGCAGACGTCGTAGGCCAACTGGCATCCTCCTCACACAGCTGCGAGCGGGGGCCGGAGCCTAACCACGACGAGCAGCAGTGCTCAGTCTCACTGCACAGTGGGATCGGTCGGAGGGTTAGGATCTCCGCACTTCGCGACCATGAGGAGCAGATCGATGGCCGATGGGACAGTGTTGATCGTTGGCGGTACCGGTGGCCTGGGTCGCGAGCTTGCGGCCCACTACGCCGATCGGGGACGTGACGTGATCATCACCGGCCGGGACGAAGGCAAGGCCAAGGAAATTGCCTCGGAGCTTGGCGGGGATGTCAGCGCTATCGGGTTCGACCTTGCGGCCCCGGAGACCATCGCCGACGCTCTCCGGGGGGTCGGGGAAGTCGACAGGTTGGTGCTTAGCGCCATAGCCCGGGACAACAACCCGGTTCGTGAGTATGACATTCGCAGTGCGGTGACGCTGGCCACCATGAAGGTCGTCGGTTACACCGAGGTCATCCACACCCTCATCGGGAGGCTCGCGGACGACAGCTCGGTCGTGCTCTTTGGCGGGCGGGCGAAGGATCGCCCATATCCGGGCTCGACAACCGTCACCGCGGTCAACGGGGCCGTCGCCACCATGATCACCGCATTTGCGGTGGAACTCGCGCCGATCAGATTCAACGCCATTCATCCCGGCATCGTCGGCGACAGCCCCTTCTGGGAGGGCAAGCCCCTCGACTCGGTCCTGGCGCGAACCCCGACCAAGCGACTCGCCACGATGGAGGATGTGGTCGAGGCAACGGTCTTCCTCCTGGAGAACCGATCGGTGAACGGGATCAACCTCTACGTCGATAGTGGCTGGCTGATGATGTAGCCAAATGAGGGTGCTCCGCAGATGATCGAGGAATTAGATGGGATAGGCGACCGGCTGCGCGCCGAGCGGACCAAGGCCGGGATCAGCCAACGGGAGCTGGCGCGCCGTCTCGGGCTGTCGGCCAGTCTCATCTCGCAACTGGAGAGCGGGCTTTCCAAGCCGTCGGTGGGAACTCTCTACGCCATCGTGACCGAGCTCGATCTCTCCCTGGACAAGCTCCTTCGTGGCGACGAGAACGCCGTCCGGGACGACGGCGAGTACGGCTCGTCCGGCCAGAACGGCCGGGGAAGCCCTCTGGTCCACCCCGATCGGCGCAAGGTGATCGATCTCGCCTCGGGAGTCCGCTGGGAGCAGCTCACCGCTGATACCGAGGAAGGGGTCGATTTCCTCCATGCGATCTACGAGGTGGGTGGAGCCTCGACGCCCGACGAGTCATTGATGAGGCATCACGGACGGGAATACGGCTACGTCGTCTCAGGAAAGATGGGGATCCAGCTCGGTTTCGAGTTGTTCGAGTTGGAGCCCGGGGATTCCATTGCGTTCGATTCCACGGAGCCTCATCGTCTCTTCAACATGGGCGACGAGCCGGTCCACGCCATCTGGTTCGTGGTGGGCCGGGGGGCCGACGATCGTGCCCACGGCGACTGACCAACCGATGCCCATCGGCCCGATCACGGGCTCTCCGGTCCTCGTCACCGGGGCCTCGGGATTCATCGCGTCTCACATCGTCCAACAACTGCTCGAGGGCGGGTACTGGGTGCGGGGCACTGTGCGTGATCCGGGAAAGGCCCGTGCGGCAGGACATCTGACCAGTCTGACAGGAGCAACAGAGCGACTCGAGTTGACCGGCGCCGACCTGCTCACTCCTGATGCATTCGACAGCTGCCGTCCGGGATTGCGAGTACGCGATTCACACGGCGTCGCCGTACGCGCCTCGACGTAGCCGACCCGCAGGCGGACCTGGTGGAGCCGGCAGTGCGGGGGACGATCTCGGTCCTCGAGTCATGTCGGGAAAGCCAGTCGATGAGGAGAGTGGTACTGACCTCGTCCGTCGCCGCCATAACCGATCGGGCGGACGGGCACCTCAACACGGAGAGCGACTGGAACACGCGCTCATCGCTGACCCGAAATCCTTACTACTACTCGAAGACTCTCGCCGAACAGGCGGCCTGGCAGTTCATCGAGGCTGGAAAGCCCCGATTCGATCTGGTCGTGATCAACCCGTTCGTCGTCATCGGCCCCTCCCTGGTCCCGGAGATCAACCCCAGTCACACCTCATTGATCGGACTGACCAATGGGCAGATACCTGCGGTGATGGCTCTCGATTGGCCGCTGGTCGATGTGCGGGATGTCGCCCGGGCCCACATCCTCGCCATGGAGAATCCGGCCGCGGCAGGGCGTTACATCGTCGCCGCCGAGACGCGGACCATGCGTCAGGTAGTCGACTTGCTGCGGGCGAGCGGCTGGGGGGCTCGCTACAAGCTGCCCTCCATCGGGTTGGACAATGCAGTCGGGGTTGCCCTCAGCCGTCTGGCCGTCGGGTTCCAGCCGTCGGGGACCCGGGAATACATGAGGAGTCACCTCGGTGGTGAGATGCGGTTCGACAACTCCAAGGCCCGGAGAGAGCTGGGGATCGAATTCCGGGACGTCGACCAAACCATTCTCGACACGATGGATGATCTCGAGAGATGGGGGCATCTAGGGAGGCGGCGGTAGGGCCGATCTCAGGGGACCCACTGCTCCCGTATGCGGACCACCTCCCCGTCGATGACGTCCAGCCAGGCAGCGTAGCCGAGCCCTCTCGCCGTCACGTCGTCGACCCAATCCGCGAAGGCGACAACGATCTCAGACGTCGGGTCACCGGGGTTGGGATACCAGGTGACCTCGGTATCAGGCGAAACGGGAAGCGATCTGATCTGTGGGTTGTCGTCTCGCACGTAGTAGTCGTTCGGCGGCGGAGACTCGGCTCCATCCTCGGCCGCGGCTTCCACCGCCGACTCGCCCTCGAACCAACAGGCCAGATCGAATTCGATGCCGCTCTGCGACGCGCTCACGACAACGCCGTACCACTCTCCTTCAGGGAGCGTGACCGCGTCGCCCGGAGTGCAGCCGGATCCCGACGGACTGTCGGGCTGGGTCGTGGATGGCGAGCCCCGGTGGTCACCACGGTCGTCAGTCGAAATCGTGGACGAGATGACTGGCGCGCCGTCGTCGAGGTGGCCAGAGACGTCACCGTCACGACCTCGCGCGGTGGTCTCGGACACACCGCTCGATCCGCCGCACGCGGTCGACCAAGACCAGTGAGATCACCACGGGTGCAAGTCGCCGACTCACGGGATCCGCCGAATCGGGCGGGGCAAGTCGATGTTGGCCTTGGATGCCTTCCTCCTTCCGGACGACGCAATGCCGAAGGTAGCGAACCCGTCAGATACGTTGAGTACCGCCGCGGCAAATACGATGTGTGTGGCACCGTCCAATGAGGGCCGCATGGACACGACCACAGATCACCTATCCCGGCTTCGAAGCCTCTGCATGGCGTTGCCGGAAGTGGAGGAGCGAGTCAGTCATGGCGAACCTGCCTGGTTCATAAGGGGGAAGCGGCAGTTCCTGACCTACGCCGACCACCATCACGACGAACGTGTCGCCTTCTGGTGCGCGGCACCGGAAGGGGCGCAACAAATACTCACCGAAGCGGAGCCCGATCGTTATTTCGTCCCACCGTATGTCGGTGGACGGGGTTGGGTTGGGTGCTATCTGGACGTCGAAGTCGATTGGGACGCTCTCCAGGAGATCATTGTCGACGCCTATGTCACCGTGGCGCCGGCTCGACTCGCAGCCCAGATCGCCGCAGGATGAGCCACTCTCGACCTGGAGTCAGGCCGCTCTGACCGCCAAGGCTCTGGCGGTTTCACGGTCGAGGTTGAACTCCTCGACCAGATAGTCGACGACCTCCTCGGGGCCGAGGCCCTTCTTGCCGAGGTATTCGACCGCCTTCCTGGCGAACTCGAGATCGGACTGACGGTCTCTCTCAGCCGAGATCTGATGAATGTCGCTGCTCATCTCGCACTCCCGTATCGCAGAATCACTTCCTACGCCCCGCCGTCGACAAACTTCAGACTCGTCGGCAGCGGATATAGTTCCCGATTCTTCGACGGTCTCCAAGGACCCTCCGTCCGGACGATCAGCCGGCCACCCTCAGACCTGCATCCTGCATCTCCCTGACCGCTTCCTCGACAATGGTCGGGCCAACGATTTCGCCGCCTCCGCTCTGTTCGCTCATCCGGGTGAGCTGTGGGGACAGGCGGCTCTCCCAAGAGCCGACCGCTGAATTGAAGGCGCGGACCGCTCCGGTCAGGCCGGCCCCCACCCTCTGCAGATGGTCGACGAACCCGGTCATTCGGCGGCGCAGCTCGCGAGCGTCTTCGAGGATCTGGTCGGCTTGCTGCAGAGCCCGGAACTCGGTGAGCAACGACCCTACGTTCAGCAGAAGGGCGTAGAGGGCGCTAGGGCCGGCGATTATCACACGGCTCGCCATCAGCCGGTCGATGAGGTCGGGATGGGCCGCGGCCGCAGCCTCGTAGACCGCCTGCGATGGCAGGTACATCACGACATACCCACCCGACGCCAGTTCGGCGTATCCCTTGGCCGCCAGACCCTTCCCGACACGTTCCAGATCCTTTCCCTGCTCCACCAAGAGCCGTGCCCGGCGATCCGGGTCTTCTTCGGCCAGCGCCTCGACAAAGCGGGCGGTGGGGAACTTTGCGTCGATGACGAGGTTTCGACCACCCGGCAGATGGACAACCGCATCGGGTCGGATCTCACCGTGGCTCACTTGACATGTGTAATCGCGTCCCTCGACCAGCCCACCGTGCTCGAAGATTCGCTTCATGCCTATCTCCGCCCAACCACCGCGGGCCCGATCGTTGGTGAACAGAGCAGTGATGCCTTGCATCTGAGTGCCGATACCACGCACCTGCTGATCGAGGGAGGCCTCGCGCCCTGTGACCGAATCCTGAAGTGCGGCAAGCTTCGAGTCGATCTGAGCCACCTGGGCGCCCAGTGCCCCCTCTCGACTGGCGATGGCAATCTGGAGCTCGTCGAAGCGCGACCCCAGATCAGCGCCTGGCTCCTCTGGCCGCCCCTGTCGTCTGCTTGCGACCACGAGCAGGATCATCAGCCCGATCACCGCCGCCGATGAGGTGATGGCTATCACGAGTGCGATTGTCTGGGTGTTCATGAATGAGATCATGACCGGCGGGTGTGACAGATTTCCCTAGGGTGCCCTCGTGATCCATTCGGACCACCCTTTTGCGCCCGATCCTGCGGACCGTGATCTGGCGCGCCGATTTCGGGGGCGTCTCGCCGCCGGGGTGACCATCGTCACCGCCGGGCGGGAGTCGAATTGGTCCGGTCTCACCGTTTCGTCGTTGCTCGTCGTCCAGGGCGAGCCCGCGCAGGCCCATCTGGTGGTCGGTCCCACCACGGACCTGTGGGACGCCGCGGCCGACAGCGGTCATTTCATCATCCACATCTGCCGGGCCGAGGATCGTCGGACGGCCGATGTCTTCGCCGGGCTCTCGCCGTCGCCCGGCGGTGTCTTCGCCGGCGTTCCGGCGACACCCGAGTCCATGGGGACCGGTGCTCATCGACATGCCGGATCGCGCCTACTGCCGTTTCGAGTCCCGCGAAGAGGTTGGATGGTCGGGTGTGGTGATCGGCATGATCGAACAGGTCGAGATGTCCGATCTGCAGGACCCGATGGTGCATTTTCGAAGCGGGTATCACCGACTCCGTGCCCCCTAGGACGATGCGACGACCTCGACCGTGATCCGGTTCATCATCCCGAGATGGCTCACGACATGCTCTTCCGGTTCCAACCCCGCCTCGGCGAGATCGGCCGAGACGTCCCGATTGTTGCGACACCCCGGACGCTCGTAGACCCGCTCGATGTTCCGATCCTGACGCCGGGCAATCCATCCCACAGACGATCGGCCGTGCTCCACGAGGAGCACTCTCCCGCCAGGTTTGGTGACCCTCACCATTTCCCGAAATGCGGCGGCGTAGTCGGGAAACGTGCACGAGGAGAACGCCGAGACGACAGTGTCGAACCTGGCTTCGGAGAACGGCAATTCCTGGGCGTCGCCCACCACTAGCCGGACGTCGGCACCCAATTGTCGTCGACGGCGGCGTGCTTCTTCGATCATCTCTTCGGAGAGATCGAGGGCGGTGACCGATGAGGCCTTGGCGAGATACTCGAAGTTCTCACCGGTTCCACACCCCACATCCAGGACCTCCCCATGTGCTTTCGAGAACTGTTTTCGTCGGAGACGGTTGACGAGAAGCACGCTGTCGACGATCCCGAGCAGCCGCCAGTTGCCGGCCATGTCGTCGTAACGCCGGCGCACCTGCTCGGTGCTCAGCGGGCCGGGCACTGCTCACCCATCTCCATGGGCCGGTCCCGCCACTGTCAGGCGGACGCCTTCTCGACCGGTCCCGTCTGGGACACGACATCGTCGATGTGACCTTCGATGCTGACGTTCGATATCCACTCGAGCCAGGACGGGAAGTACCAGTTCCGATTGCCCAGCAGTTTCATCGACGAGGGCACCAGGACCGAGCGAACGATGGTGGCATCGAGCAGGACCGCAATGGCCAGGCCGAACCCCAGCTGCTGGAACATCACCAAGCGCCCGGCAGCGAAACCGGCAAACTCCGCCACCATGATGATGGCCGCTCCCGTTATGAGCGCACCGGTGGTGCGGAGACCGGAAGCCACCGATTCGGTGTTGTTCCCGGTCTGATCGAATCGCTCTTTGATCCTCGAGAGCAAGAACACGTGGTAATCCATGGAGAGGCCGAAGAGGATCGAGAATAGATGCTGATCGGCAGAGGCCGCCGGCGATCGTTGGTGCACGGCGATAAAACGTGGGAGAGGGCGTCGCGGTTTCACAAATTGGCGATGCGTCCCGTGACGCGAAAAACCCCGAGGGAGTGCTGGCCGAAGCCCTCACCCTCTCGGGGTTCTCGACCTTGCTGGCACTCCAGCCCCGAAGGACTGGTCTCCCAGCGAGGTCTCAAAGTCACCTCTCGGTCACTTTCAGTCCGATCTGGAGTTGCCTCCAAGTCGGCTCCGCCACGTTAGGACTGCGATTCTCCGAGGAGCAAGTTGAACGGCAGATGAAATTTCGCGACTTAGCCATCTTCTTCGCGAACCGACGGGATAGGGGCTATCACCGGGCGACTCCTAACCTCCATCGTCATGGCAGACCAGGAACGAGTGACACAGTTGAGGCACCTCCTCGCCCAAACAGCGAGGGAACATCACGAGGCCCACGGGACCGACCCCAGCCCCCAATGGGCCGAGTGGTACGCCACCCGGCTCCAGCCCGAGTTGGGCTCCTTCGTCGGATTCGAGCCCACGATCGAGGAGATCAGCGGGTGGCTGCGAGACGCCGATGAGAAGTACCGGGCCGAGGACGATCCGGAACAGCACTGGCCGGCCTACTACGCCGAGCTCATTCTCGACTCGGTTGCGGTCACCGAAGGCTGAGCGTTACGAGCCGCGCACCAGCGGGGCCACCTTGGTGCCCAACAGCTCGATGGCGTGCAGCACTTGCTGGTGGGGCAACGTGCCGACACTGATGTGCAGCATGAAACGGTCGATCCCGAGGACCTCCCTCATTCGGATGATCTTCGCGGCCACCGTCTCTACGTCCCCGAGCACCAGCGATCCTTCGGGAGAACGCATCATGTCGAACTGCGGGCGCGTCATGGGCCCCCATCCGCGTTCCCGACCCAACTGGGTCATCGCGACCGCGTAGGCGTTGTAGTACTCATCTGCCGCCTGATCGTCGCTGTCCGCGACATATCCGTGAGCATGGACGGCAAGAGGGGCCGCGGCCGGATCGTGCCCCGATTCGGCCAGGGTCCCGCGATGGAGTTCGGCGAAGAAGGCGAAGCGGTCCGGGTTGCCACCGATTATCGCCAGGGCGACCGGCAGCCCACGGGTGGCCGCGCGGACGATTGACTCCGGGCTGCCGCCCACACCCACCCAGATGGGGAAGGGGTCCTGTTGCGGCCTGGGATAGATGGCCTGGTCCTGCAGTGGCGGACGGAACTTGCCCGACCAGGTGACCCGCTCCCGATCGCGGATCGCCAACAGAAGGTCGAGCTTTTCGGAGAACAGCTCGTCGTAATCGGAGAGCGAGTAACCGAAGAGAGGGAAGGATTCGATGAATGATCCCCTCCCGACCAACAGCTCTGCCCGGCCATTCGAGACCAGATCGAGAGTGGCATAGTCCTGGAACACACGCACCGGGTCGTCTGAGGAAAGGATGACCACAGCCGGAGTCAGCCTGATCCGTTGGGTCTTCCCGGCGGCTGCGGCGAGGACCACGGCAGGGGAGGACGAAGCGAAGTCGGGCCGATGATGCTCCCCGACGCCGTATACCTCGAGCCCCACCTGTTCGGCGACGACGATCTCCTCGAGGACGTGGCGGAGACGCTGGCCGTGGCCGATCATGACACCGGTCTTCGGATCGGGATATGTCTCGGCGAAGGTGGTGATCCCGAGTTCCATCAGCCCCCAGCCGTTTCGGCTCGGTTCCGTTCCAACCATTCGCGCACCCACCACAGGTCGTCGTCCGGCACGCCGGCGCCGGGTATCGGCTTTCCGGCACCGGGGAGGTTGTCGAACTCGCCGGCTTCGATCGCCTCACGGATGAGCCTTTCGGGGAGCGACTCGTAGGGGTCGCTCCGCAGGCGGTCTTCCATACCGGGACGTTATCGGGTCCGGCCGAGACGGTCGGTGGCATAGGGTTGGCCCGATGCCGATCCATACCCGTTCGTCCCTGGTCGCCGTGCTGATGGCAGCGTTGGTCTGCGCCTCCTGCGTCAGACTTGGCGTCGAGGGCTCTGGCAACGTCATCAGCGAGTCCAGAGAGGTGAGTGGGTTCAACGAGATCGTCCTCGGCGGCACCGGCCGTGTGGTGGTTGAGGTCACTGGGACCGAGTCGCTGACCATCGAGGCCGAAGACAACATCATGCCGCTCCTCGAGACCACCGTCCGAGGCGGACGTCTTCGGCTCGAGACGAAGCGGAGCATCTCGCCGACGGTCGAGATCGTCTACACGATCACCGCGGCGACTCTCGACGGCCTCGTCATCAGCGGAAGCGGGGTCGTCGAAGCCGACGCCATCGATGGCACGGATTTCCGGGTCGATATCAGCGGGTCGGGAGACGTCGACGCGGAGGGGACACTCAGCGGGCTCCTCTCGATATCGATAAGCGGATCCGGGGCTTTCGACGGAGAGTCCCTAACCGCGCCCCAGGGCAGAGTGGACGTATCCGGGTCCGGTAATGCGGTGGTCAATGTCACCGACGACCTCGAGGTGTCAGTGTCCGGTTCCGGCGATGTCGAATATCTCGGTCGGCCGAGCGTCGACAGCGAGATGAGTGGATCAGGGGCGGTCACTCACCGAGATTGAGCCCGATTCTCTTCGAAGTAGGCGCTCAGATCCCGGAACTGGCCGGTGAAGATCCGGCGGGCCAGCAACGGGTAGAGCCACTTAGCCATCCCCGGGGGTCGGAGAAACGTTGCTCTTGTCACCTGGGTGATGCGAGACCCGGATCTCTCTGGTTCGACTGTGAGACTGATCGTTCTCCTTTGGAATCGATCGTTGGCCTCCCAGGTGATCGTGCGCTCGCCCATTTCGATCACCTCGACGTCGACATCGAACTGCGTCCGCTTGGCCCCGGGCCGATCGAGATGCTGGTGGAACCGGAACCGGGCACCCACCTCGACCTTGCTCCCTTCGACCAGGTCCACGGTTTCCACGTTCTGACACCACAACGGGTCGTTGCGCGTGTCCGAGACGAAGCGAAACAGCTCAGCCGGAGGCACCGGGATGTGCGCCGAGACGGATACGAGGCGGGCGGGAAAACCTTCCACGGCGCGACGATATAGGGGTCGGCCCAACGACGGCTGTGCGTCAATTCCGCTTTGGGACAAGAATGGAGGAGCGACGACCAGGAAGGACGTGATGACAGACCGAGACGACAAGACGAACGGGGCAGGCGAGAGCAAGCAGCAGCGCTGGTTCGCCGAGGTGCAGGAAGCGCTGGACCGCACGGGAGATGCCCTCCGCACGGCGTGGGAAGCCACCCGGGACAGCCGCATGAGCGCCCTCGAGTCGGCCAAGCAGGCCGCGCAAGAGCTGGGTGAGGTGATCGACCAGGGCATCGCCGCCGCCAAGGAGCGCTGGGCGGCCGCAGATCAGGCTGAGGAGACCGAGGAGACCGAGTCCCCATTCGCCGAAGAGGCGACTCCCCCCGAAGAGACCATGGCGAGCGACGCCGAGCCCATCCCGATGTCGGGGGATGTCACCGTGACACCCGTCGAAAGCGACACGAGCGACCAGTCCTGATCCGGCCGCTCCTCAACGGAGGGGCCGGAAAAACGACCTGATGTCATCGGTGAGGAGCTCGGGCACCTCCATCGCCGGAAAATGCCCGCCACGGTCGAACTCCGTCCAGTGCTCGATCCTCTCGTCGGGATCCATGAGGCGACGGCTGACAGTGTCCCGGCCAAACACCGCGAAACCCGTGGGCGCAGCGCCTTCCTCACCCCAGTCCTGGGCGTGCATGCTGTCGTACAGAAAGTGTGCCGCGGACGCCCCCGTCCTGGTGAACCAGTACAGCGACACATTCGTGAGGAGGAGATCGAGATCGACAGCGTCCTCCGGAAGGTCGGCTTCCGGGTCGCTCCACGCCCGGAACTTCTCGACAATCCAAGCCAGTTGTGCGACAGGCGAGTCGGTGAGGCCGTAGGCGAGTGTCTGCGGCCGGGTCGATTGAATCTGGAGATAACCCATGTCCTCAGCCGAGGTCGCTTTCATCTTCTCGACTCGTTGTCGCTCCTCGTCGGTGAGGCCTGGGGTCAGAGCCGGATCGCCTCCGAACATGGCAAACGACACTGCGGTACGGGGGTCGGACGCCACATGCACTCCTACCACTCCGTTGGGGTCGGCGGGGCTGAGGCCGGCGGCCACACCGGCGCCCACGTCACCACCGTGAGCCCCGTATCGGTCGTAGCCCAGACGATGCATGATTTCCACGACCGCGGCAGCGACACGACTGGTGGACCATCCGGACGCTTCGACGGGGGTCGAATACCCGAAGCCTGGGGGTGAGGGCACTACGACGTGGAAGGCATCTCGGGCCTCCCCACCGTGAGCGACAGGATCGCTCAGGGGCCCGATGACCTGGCTGAACTCGACGAACGACACCGGCCAGCCATGGAGCAGCACCAGAGGCAGTGCTTCGGGCTCAGGTGATCGGGCATGGACGAAATGAATGCCCTGGCCGTCCACAGTCGTCATGTGCTGTGGGAACCGATTGAGCTCCTGCTCCCTGGCCGCCCAGTCGAAGCCGTTCGACCAATGATCGACAAGTCCTCGGAGATAGTCGACAGGAACCCCGCGCTCCCAACCTGTGCCGTTGGGTTGCACCGGCCATCGAGTCGAGGCGAGCCGAGCGCGGAGATCGTCGAGTTCCCCTGAACTCGATCTGAATCTGAAATGGGCGGATGTCCGGGGTGGTGGGGGTGCTGCTCATTCTTCCCAGCCTAAGTCGTATTTAGGAACGGATCCTTCCTATGTGGGTGGCATGATTGTCAAGATGTCGGATGCCTCGGCTCGCCTGCTGACTCTTCTCTCCATCCTTCAGACAGGTCGAGATTGGACTGGCGACGAGCTGGCGATCCGTCTTGGCGTAACCACGAGGACGGTGCGCAACGATATGGACCGGCTGCGCAATCTCGGGTACCGGGTGGATTCGATGCGTGGACCGGGAGGCGGGTATTGGCTCGGTCCCGGGGCCAACACCCCGCCACTGTTGCTCGACGACGACGAGACGGTCGCGATCGCGCTCGCCCTTCGCCTCGCCGCCGGTGGTTCGGTGCAGGGATTAGAGGAGATCAGCATGCAAGCCCTGGTCAAGATCCAACAGATGCTGCCTGATCGGCTCCAACAACGGGTCGCGTCCTTGGAGGGCTCGGTAGAGCCGATCCGGGGCCGAGGACCGAGCGTGGACATGGACCTCCTGCTGATCATCGCTACGGCATGCAGCAACCATCAAGTGCTCCGATTCGAATACCGCCGCCACGACGGAGGTTCAGGCATCCGTCAGGTCGAGCCGCATCGACTCGTCAACGACGGTCATCGTTGGTATCTGTTCGCGTGGGAAGCAGAAAGGGAGGACTGGCGGACCTTCAGGGTCGATCGGATCTCTGGCGCCAGGCCGAGACCGTCCCCCAAGTTCCGGCTCCGGGCAGTGCCCGATGTGGCGGCTCGGGTGTCGATCGGGGCGGCAACTGCCATGTGGAACTACCAGGCCCGCGTGATCGCTCACGCGCCCGCTGAGACACTGGTCGATCGCCTCCCGCCGGCGGTGCAGGTGGACGCGATCGACGAGAAGTCCTGTCGGCTCCACGTCGGCTCATCGAGCGCGGCGTCGCTCGCCCGGTATCTGGCCCTACTGGGAGTGGGCTTCACCGTCGAGGAGCCCGAGACCCATCGTGATCTCGTCGAAGCGCTCCGAGATCTGTCTGGCATGCTGCTCGACGCGGTCGAAGGGCGTACCACCGATCAATCAGGAGAAAAGGCGCGGCGTCGGGCTTCGAGCACGCGGTCGGGGTCGTAGACCCTGACCATGGGCGCTTCGATCCGATTCACCTCACCACCGTCCCTTTCGATGAATACCAGCTGCAGGTCGTCCGTGCCCTGGCCTTCAGCAAGGGCATGCGGGCCTACCACGGCAAGCCCCCGGATCGAGCCGTTCCCGCGTGACCTCTCGTCGGCCTCGAGCACCGCGGTATGGGCACCGGCATGTTCGGCCATGAGCAGGGCGAGCAAGAGCTCATCACGCGCCTCCGGCACCGTTTCGGTCTCCAGGGCGTCCCGCAAGACTCTCCGACCGTCGAAGCCCCGAGCCATCGCCCAGTAGGCATGACCCCGGATCATCGAGGAGGGGTGGCGGGTGTGAGCCTCGACAGCCTCCCGCGCCTCTGGCTCCCCCGAGTTCCCGGCGGCGACGAGGAGGTTTCGTCTGATGAAGCGTCCTTGTCGTCGGGGCACATACCACCAACTGCATCGATCGAGGAGAGCATCGTCGGGGAGTCCGAGCAAGTCGGCGAATGGGAGGTTCGCCGGTCTCTCCCCTGCCGCTGCCAGGGCGCGGCCACCCGGTGGGCAGGCAGTCAAACAATCGTCGCACCCGTAGATCCGACGACCCATCAGAGGCCGGATCCATTGTGGGATCGAGCCAGGGGTCTGCAGCCACGTGGACAGGCAACGGCGTGCGTCGAGACCCCACTCCCCCAACGCTCCGGTGGGACAAGCGGGGATACATGCCGAGCAGGTGCCGCAGTCTCGTTCCATGGGTCTGCTGACGGGGATCGAGGCGTCGGTGGCCACAGTCCCGAGCAGCATCCAAGGGCCATGCCCGGGCGCCAGCACCATCGTGCTCTTCCCCCGCCAGCCCACCCCCGCCCGAACCGCAGCCGCCCGGTCGACGAGACGGTTATCGTCGCTCAGCGTCTCTGCCCGGAAGCCGCCGGCACGGAGAAACTCGGCGATCGCTCCCGTGATGCGACGGACTCCCTCGTAATGATTGGTGGTGGCGAATCGACCCACCATCGCCCCTTCGTTTGGCGGAGTCTCTGCCCCTTCCAGGTAGTCGTAACTCACCACCACCAGCGATCTGACCCATGGAAACGACAAAGAGATGTCGGTGGCCACGTCGGGGTCGTCGTATGTGAAGCGAAGCGGCCCCGCATGGCCCGACTCACGTGATGCGCGAAGTGCTGCCCGCTCCCTGGAGAAGATCTGGGCACCGGTCACACCAAAGCCGGCGGCGCCGTTGTGATAAGCCAGCTCGGAAAGCTCCTCGGCCAACATGATGTCCGAATACTGCCCTCGTAGCCTGGGTGTGAAACACGCATTGGGCGAGAGGTTCGAAAAAGGCAGGTGAGCGGTGCGAATCCTGTACGCGTTCGTGGTGATGACCATCGATGGTTTCTACGAAGGCCCAAACGGTGAGTTCGACTGGCCGAATGTCGATGACGAGTTCATCCAGTACTCGGTCGCCAATCTAAGCGACACCGGCATGATCATCTTTGGCCGGATCACATACGAAGGGATGGCGGGTTACTGGCCAACGCCGGCGGCTGTCGAGGAAGACCCGATCATCGCCCCACTGATGAACGACATCTCGAAAGCGGTCGTGTCGAGCACCCTCGAAGAGGCGACATGGAACAACTCGATCGTGATCAGAGGAGATGTCGCCAACGAGATCGCGAAGTTGAAGAGTCAGCCGGGCCGGTCGATTGGCATCTTTGGAAGCCCGAACCTCACCTTCAGCCTGATCGAGATGGGTCTCATCGACGAGTTCAGACTCATGATCCACCCGGTCGCCCTGGGATCAGGCAAGTCGCTGTTCAGAACGATGAATGGCCGACTCACATTCGACCTCTTGAGAACGACCACCTTCGAATCGGGAAACGTGCTCCTCACCTACCGGCCGCGGCAACCGACCGTGGCGACCTGACACTGCGGGGCGGCCCGCCGATGGGGCACGGTGAGACCGGAATAATCGACCGAGTCGACCTACAGGGGAGTCTGCTGGTGGAGGACCAGCCGCCAATTTCCACCCCGGTTGACATAGACGCTGCTGATGGCCGCCCTGTATCCGCCATCGCCGCCATCGCGAGCTGCATCCGCGGTGTACACCAGGGCGGTCACGTCGTCACCGACATCGACGAATCGAAGATCGTCGATGGTGAAGCTGGACCAGGGTGTCGCCTCCTCCATCGCTGAGACCACCTGGGCCTTGGTCATCAGCCCATCAGGGAGAGCCATGACGCCGTCGTCGGCGAAATTCTCCCGGTAGAACCGGGAGTCGCCTGCCGATTCCCAGAACGCTGATTCCAACTCCAATAATCGGTTCTCGCTGGTCGTTTTCGATCTCGACATTGGCTCCATCTACCCGGCTTGCATCACGGCCAACCGCACCGCTCACTCGACGACGATGCTCGCCCGCATCGTGGGGTGCACCTCGCAGAAGTAGGCATAGGTCCCGGGCTCTTCGAAGGTGAAGGAGAATTGCTCACCCTCATTGAGGCGCTCCGAAGCCCACAGATCGTCGTCGGAAGTCGATGTGTGGGGTAAGTCAGGGTCGGCGCTGACCCAGGTCACGGTGCTGCCGGCCGCAACGGTGAGAGTCTCTGGATTGAAAGCGAGATCTGCGATCTCGACCCTCTGCTCATCACCACCGGTCGCCCCTGTCGTGTCGGTGCTTTCCCCGCTGCATGCAACGAGTATCGAGGCGAGGGCCACCGCCAAGAAGAGAACTCGTTTCACGGACGCTCCTTGTTCGCTTGTGGGTGCATTACGAGCCCGAGCCCGGTTGGGTTCACGTGTCTTCCGCCACGACCGTTTCTGATCCTATCAACGGCACCCCACTCCCCCCTTCGACGGCGCGAACTCGGCCTATCTCCTTCCCGCTGACCAAACCTGAGCAAGATGGACTTAGATCGTGGAATAGGAGCCTGGGGGAGCTTGTTGCACGGGTCTCACTTGCGAAACGAAGGATTACCGAGCTCATGCGCGAGACCGCCCAACTGACCCTTCCCGTTCTCCCTCTCCACAACGGTGTGGTCTTCCCCCATATGGTGGTGACGATCCGGATCGAGACCGAAGAGGGTCGAACCGCCATCGCCGCCGCATCCAAGGCCGACGGACGCCTACTCCTGGTCCCCAGACTCGACGGGCGCTACGCCGCGGTTGGCACCATCGCTGACATCCAGGAAGCCGACAACGAGGGCAACATCGTCGTGTCAGGTGTCTCCCGGGCGCGGGTGGGAGCCGGCTCGGTCGACGAGACCGGAGCCCTCTGGGTCGACGCCGAGTCTTCGCCGGAGGTCGACATCATCGACGACGAGCTCGATGCTCTCGTCGCCGAGTATCGGGCGGTGGTAATCGCCGTCCTCGAAAACAGAGGAATGGCCGGAGTGGCCGAGCGTCTCCTCGACGTCGACAACCCATCGCGTCTGGCCGACCTGGCCGTCTACTCACCCGACCTCTCCTTGGAGCAGAAAGTGGAGCTCCTCGAGGCGCTCGACATCCGCCAACGCATTGGCAAGCTCCTCGTCTGGATGCGTGAGGTCCTCGCGGATCTCGAGCTCCGACGCAAGGTGCGCGATGAGGCAACCGAGCAGATCGAGAAGGGGCAAAAGGATTACATCCTCCGTCAACAGATGGAGGCGATTCGCAAGGAGTTGGGCGAGGACATCGATGTCGCCTCCGAATACCGGGCCAAGCTGGCCGAGCGGGATCTTCCCGAGAAGGTGGCCGAAGCGATCGAGCGCGAAATTAGGGCGTCTGGAGCGGATGAGCGAGCAGTCCCCGGAGCACTCCTGGATCCGCACCTGGCTCGACACGATGTTCGATCTGCCCTGGGGCGTCTCATCAGAAGACCGCCTCGACCTCGATGAGGCCTGGACGGTGCTCGACGCCGATCACACCGGTCTCACCGACGTGAAGGAGCGCATCATCGAGCACCTGGCGGTCCGCAAGCTCCGCGCCGAGCGTGGTCTGGCCGACACCGACGAGCGCAACACCGGAACCATCCTGCTGCTCGCCGGTCCCCCTGGCGTCGGCAAGACCTCCCTGGGCGAATCGGTCGCCCGTGCCCTTGGTCGCAAGTTCGTCCGTGTCGCCCTCGGTGGGGTGAGGGACGAAGCCGAGATCCGCGGCCATCGCCGGACCTATGTCGGGGCGCGCCCGGGGCGGATCGCTCGGGCTCTCACCGAGGCAGAGACCATGAACCCGGTGTTCCTCCTCGACGAGATGGACAAGGTCGGCGCCGACTGGCGCGGCGACCCGTCCTCCGCTCTTCTCGAGGTGCTCGACCCCGCCCAGAACCACACCTTCCGCGACCACTACCTCGAGGTGGACCTCGACCTCTCCCAGGTCCTGTTCATCGGGACCGCCAACGTGCTCGAGACCATTCCCGGGCCTCTGTTGGACCGGACCGAGGTGATCAACATCGATGGCTATACCGATGCCGAGAAGGTGGAGATCGCACGTGACCACCTCCTTCCCCGCCAACTCCGCGCCGCAGGGCTCGAGCCCGAGGAGTTAGAAGTCACGGAAGGCGCCCTCGCCGCCGTGGTCGACCGGTACACCCGGGAGGCAGGGGTGAGGAACCTGGAGCGTGAGCTCGGGAAGCTCGCCCGCAAGGTGGCCACCGAGGTTGCGAAGGAGTCGGGGTCGGATCAGGTGGTCGTCGACGAGCATTCGGTCAGGGACTACCTGGGCAAGCCGAAGGTCTGGAAAGACGAGGCGTCGGATCGAACCGATGTTCCCGGAGTGGCGACCGGCCTGGCTGTAACCGGCGCAGGGGGGGATGTGTTGTTCATCGAGGCCTCCGCAATGGACGGCGAGCCTGGGCTGACATTGACCGGGCAACTCGGCGACGTGATGAAGGAGTCGGCCCGGATCGCCCTCTCCTATGTCGAGGCGCACTCCGACGAACTGGGCATCGACCCCTCTGCGATGACCAAGAGATACCACGTGCATGTGCCGGCCGGCGCCATCCCCAAGGACGGCCCATCCGCCGGTGTGGCGATGCTCACCGCGTTGGTGTCGTTGCTCACGGGCCGCAAGGTCAAGGACACCGTCGGGATGACAGGCGAGATCACCCTTCAGGGAAAGGTGCTGCCGATCGGGGGCGTCAAGCAGAAGGTGCTCGCCGCTCACCGAGCTGGGCTGAAGGAGGTCATCGTGCCCCGTCGCAATGAGGCAGACCTCGACGACGTGCCGGAGAAAGTCCGCGACGAAATGGCCTTCACCATCGCCGACACCGCGGGTGATGTGCTGGAGGCGGCCCTGCAGGCCTGACCCGCTACTCGCCTGCTTTGTGCCGGCCGGGAGAAGAGTCGGAATCCACATCCGACGGTCGTGCGAACACAGATCGATCGACGGGGGATCCTGCTGGTCCGCCACTCTCCGGCACACGTACATCGACGTGCCCGCACGATTCACAGACCAGACGTTCGAAGCCCAACGTCTGAACCGAAACCGTGGTCCGATGACGACAACGACTTTGCCGCAATTTGCGACTCAGGACGCGCATATCGAACAGCCTCCCCTCGAGATGCCAACCCGGCACAAAGGTTGGCCTCAGCAGCGCCGGCCAGCCATAGGTCGGAGGGCCCAGTCAGGTCTCGGCTCGAGAAATCAGACGCCGGGACCAACTCAGTCGAATATGAGATCGACGATGATGGCGGCGTGATCCGAGCCGGGCATCGGCTCCACTCGAACGGCCGCCACACTGGCGCCGCTACCGAATACATGATCGATGCGGAGCCAACGTGGCCAGCCCGGACGCCACGCCCAAGTCGGCTCCGTCGCAGACTCCGGACTCCTCTGCGGATCGAGCCACCAGGTCGTCCCACCGACCCGCCAACTCCTTGTAGGCGGGCCAGGCCGGTGAGGCATTCATATCCCCGGCCAGGACGAAGGGCATGCCTATGTCGGCAGACTCATCCGCCCAGGCAAACAACGAATCCAGTTGCTGGCCTCTGATTCGGGCCGACTTCCACCATGGGAACACGATCGGGTTCCTCATGTGGATGTTGGCGACGAGGAATGACCGCGATCCATCGCCCAGCCGCGCCCACAGTCCGGGTCGCCAGGGAAGAGGGATCTCCCCGAAGTCTGCGCTGAGACGACTGGCGATGCCCCGCCCGCGGGCGTCCTCGTTGGGCCTCAGGTCATGGTGAGGGAAATGCGCGGCAATCGTCTTCGCGGCCGAGTGACCGAGTTCCTGGGTGAGCAATAGGTCGGGATCGACCTCCTCGAGCATCCGCGCGAGATAAGCGACGTCGGCGCGGTCCGCCAACAGGTTGGCCGTCATCAGCCGGATGGGATGCTGCATGCCGGCGCACGCTAACCAGGGCCTGGCCCAACCCCGGACAGTCGAAAAAGTTCACAGAAGTCGCTTGGGTCGCTAGACCTATATGCCGAGTGATTAGATGTGATAGCTGCTGCTGATACCAAGGTCACATTGGTGCGAGGCTCGGGAACTCGTCGCCTCGGTGGTGGGGGACGCCCTCATCGGCGAGCTGACTGCCGACTGTGAGCACGGTGGAGAGTCCGACCGCGGGGAGTACGTGGTGGGCTACTCCGGTCGCGCCATGACCTGGCGCGTCCGGTTCTGTGACCCTTGCTGGGACCATTTCCGGACCCACCAGGAAGTGATCGATCTCCGACTCTTCGAGGATCTACCCGCCGCCAACGCTCGCTGACTGGCCCTCGCCTAATTGCCGAGACGGCCGTCGGCGAGGTCGCGGAAGAGTCGGGGGGCGGAGTCGGCGAGGAAAACGACGCTGGCCTGTCCTGCCCACCCCGGGGAGCCGGGTGCCACCACATTGGGGATCGCGGCCTTCTTCGTGGCGATGGTCTGCGCTGCGAATGTGAGAAGCTCTGCCGGGCCGAGGTCGGTCATCATGAAGGGCTCCGACAACTCGAGGAGCTTCGGAATCGCCAGGTAACCCTTTCCCTTCAGGTTCCTGAGCACGTCGAGCATGATCAAGCCCTGATTCGCCGACCTCTCGAAGTCGCCGTTGGGCAAGCTCTTTCGGGTTCGGGCAAAAGCGAGCGCCTCGTCACCATCGACCACCTGGGGGCCGGCCTCGAAATCAGCCTTGGAGGCCTGATCCCTCATCGGATAGGGGACGACAAGCTCGAAGCCACCCAGCACCGAGCTGATCATCTCCTCGAACCCGGCGAACCCGGTCATCACGTATCCCTCGAGGGGAAGCCCGCTCAGGTCGCGGAATGTCTCCATCATCCCTTCTGTGCCGGCAAAGCTGAGGGCGGCGTTGATCTTCGAGCTACCGCCCCCTGCGATCGAGACCCAAGAATCGCGTGGGACCCCGATGATGCCGCCGTGGCCCTTTCCATCGAGACCGACGAAATGGATGCTGTCGGTTCGAGTCGCGAGCATGTCCTCCCCGGGCCTGGCATCGGATCCGACGACCGCGACCAGCCGCGGACTGGGCCCGAGGCGGGCTTTGACAGAGATGCTGGGCCATTTGCCGCCGACGATGCGCCACCCGTCGCCGTTGTTCACCATCAGGAAGAGGTCATCGTTCATCACGACCGTGGCGACCGCCTGCTTCTTGAAGACACCAACCGAAGCGACCCCGGAGCGGGGTGTCTTCGCCGGCGTCGGCTCGATCTGAGCCAGTATCGGGCGTGACATGCGCGGTGGGTTGGCGATATCTCCGGTGGCATAGCGGTAGAAGTGATTGACCATCTTCTCGACCGTGGCGGGTGCGCCCTTCACCGTGAACGGCGGGATAGTGGTCGTCGTCGTGGGGGGGATGGTCGTCGTGGTGGGTGGCGACGTGGTGGGTGGCGTTGTCTCCCTGGTGGTCGTCGCCTCTTCCGCATCGGGGGAACAAGCCGTGACGACGATGACCAGCACGAACAGAACAGAGAGACGTCGAATCATGGTGGACCTCGGAATGATTGTCAGATCGCCCTCCCGCGACCGTTCGGGCACCCTAACGAGAAACCCGACCAATCGGAACCGCCCGGGGTGGTGCGGAGCCTGGTTCCCGGTAGTCTTCCGCGGTGGTGCAGACACTGGAGGCGGGCAGGGCAGCGGTCGGACGCGAGGCCTGGGAGGAGGCCTGGAAGACTTTGACCGACGCCGACTCGGAGGAGTCGCTCTCCCCACCCGATCTCGAGTTGCTCGCGGATTCGGCCTGGTGGGCTGGCCATCCGGACGAGTCGGTCGATGCCCTGGAGAGGGCGTACGCCGGATACGTCGGGGCGGAGCAAAGAGTTGATGCGGCCAGGGTCGCCCTGCTGCTCGCCTATCTGGCTATGAGACGACTAGCCCTGTCGGTGGCGGCGGGCTGGAAGGCCAATGCGGTTCGCTTGCTCGAGGACGAGCCGGAGACGTCGGTCCACGCTTTCCTCAAGGTTCTCGACCTGGTGGAGTTGCTGTCGGTCAGGGGTGACGTGGAAGGCGGCCTCGCCGTGGCCGACGAGGCGCTGGAAACCGCCAAACGCACCGGGAACAGAGAGGCAGAGTCGCTGGCCAAGGCATTCAAGGGCTATGCCCTGGTGGCGAGCGGGATGTGGATGGATGGCCTCGCCCTGATCGACGAGGCGACCGCAGTCGCTCTCGCCGGCGACGCCGGGCTCCGATCGGCCAGCGACGTGTACTGCGTGACGATTGCCACCTGCCGCAACTTCGGGGACTTCAGAAGGGCGGGTGAGTGGACCGAGCGGGCTGACCGATGGATGGGTCAACACTCGCTGGGCGGTTACTCGGGGGTGTGCAGGGTGCACCGTGCCGAGTTGAAGCGTCTCCGTGGGGAGTGGGACGCAGCCGAGACGGAGGCTCTCGACGCGTGTGTCGAACTGGAGCGGTATCAAATGTTCGACGGCGTCGGCCACGCCCACTACGAGGTCGGCGAGGTTCGGCTGCACATGGGCGACCTCGAAGGGGCGGAAACCGCCTTCAACCGGGCATACGAATTCGGGGTGGAGCCACAGCCAGGGCTCGCCCAGCTCATGGTGGCGAGGGGGAAGGTCGACGAGGCGGCCCGCTCCCTGGAACGCAGCCTCTCGAGCGCTGGAGACGGGCCAAACATCGACCTGCTGTCCAGGTCACGTCTGCTACCGGTCCAGGTGGAGGTGGCCCTCGCCAGGAACGATGTCGCCACCGCCCGCGGCGCCATCGACGAGATGGATCGTCTCGCGACCGACTTCGAGCGCCCCGCCTTCGAGGCCATGGCGGCGACCGGGCGCGGGCAACTGGCGCTCCATGAGGGCGATCATCAAAACGCCATCCGGCATCTCGGACACGCCTGGAGGACATGGAGCGATATCGGGTTCCAATACGAGTCGGCTCGGGCGCGCACGGTCTTGGGTCGAGCCCATCTCGCTGCCGGAGACGAGGATCATGGCCGGATGGAGCTGGGTGCGGCCCGATCCGTGTTCGAACGGCTCGGCGCCAAGCTCGACCTGCGCGAGGTGAACAGGATCCTCGCCGACATCGAGGGGCCGCACGAGGATCGAGCCAGGGTGACCAAGACCTTCATGTTCACCGACATCGTCACCTCCACCGACCTGGTCGGCCTCATCGGAGATGAGCAATGGGAGTCGCTGCTCGGCTGGCACGACCGTGCTCTCAGGGCAGCCTTCGCCGAGCATGACGGCACCGAGGTCAGCCATACCGGGGATGGTTTCTTCGTCACATTCGACCGGGCCGGCGACGCAGTCGACGCGGCTGTGTCGATCCAGCGACGCCTCGCCGAGCATCGCCGCGAACATGGGTTCGCTCCCCAGGTGCGCGTCGGGCTCCACACCGACGAGGCGACAATCGACGGGAGCGACTACCGGGGCAAGGGGGTACACCTGGCGGCCAGAGTCGCATCGGCCGCAGGGACGGAGGAGATCGTGGTGTCTGCAGCGGCCCTAGAGGCGGCAGGCGAACTGCGGTTTCCGGTGTCCGAGGCTCGATCGGTCGAGCTCAAAGGAATCGAGGACACGGTCGAACTCCACACGATCGAGTGGAAGACGACCCGCCCGACCTAGAAACGGGCGAAGCCTCGAACCGTCTCGATGGTGTCGGCGTCTTCGGGCCCTTTGTCCTCTCGATAGCGCTTGACCCGGGCGAAACGGAGGGCGACACCACCCGGGTAGCGCGTGCTCCGCTGCACCCCGTCGAAGGCGATCTCGTAGACGATCTGCGGTTTCAGAAACACGGTGTTCCGGCTGCGGTGATCCTCGATCTCGAGGAATCGCTCGGTCTGCCACGCCAGCATGTCGTCGGTGAGGCCCTTGAAGGTCTTGCCCAGCATGACGTGCCCTCCGGCTCCGTCGGCGGCACCCAGATGGAGGTTGGACAGCCAGCCCTCCCTGCGCCCCGATCCCCACTCGGCAGCGAGAATGACGAGGTCGAGGGTGTGGGTCGGCTTGACCTTGAGCCAGCCCGATCCGCGTCGACCGGCCTCATAGGGCTGGTCCGGGTCCTTCACCACCACGCCCTCGTAGCCGGCGGCGACCGCATCGTCGAAGAATCGATCGGCCGCATCCGCATCATCGGTGAGGACCGAGCCCACGAGAGACTGTTCGGGTACCGCCCCGGCCAACGCGGCACGGCGATCGACGAGCGACAGATCGATGAGATCCACCCCGTCGAGGTGAAGGCAGTCGAAATAGAAGGAGCGCAGCGGCGGCGCCTGATCGGACGCCTCGGTCCCGAACCTGCTCATCGAGTCCTGGAACTGTTCCGGCCCGGAGGGGCCGAACAACAAGGCTTCGCCGTCGAGGATGAACGAGGTGGCCGGGTACTCGAGCACCGACGCAACCACGTCTGGGACACTGCTCGTGACATCTCTCAGATTCCGGGTGAACACCGCCACTCGGGTCCCCTCACGATGCACCTGGATTCTGACCCCGTCGAGCTTCCACTCCACGAAGGCACGGCCTAGTCCCGCCACCGCCTCACCGGCGCTCGAGGCGGTCTTGGCCAGCATCGGCTGCACCGGGGTGAAGAGAGCGAGCGTCGATATGCCCAAAGTGTCGGGCCCCTCGGCCAGAGCCCGAGAGGCCACACCGATCAGATCTCCCTCGAGCATTGCGGCCCGGCGTACCCGTTCCGGAGCGACTCCCAGGGCCACCGCGACGGCGTCCGCCATCACCCCTTCCAGGGCTCCTTGCCGAAGATTGCGCACGATCAGATCGCGCAGGAAATGCTGCTCGGTCTCGGTGGCCCGGCCGAACATCCCTGTGAGCAGCGTCTCCCGCATCTTCTTGGAGCCCGCGCCCGACATGCGAGAAAGGTCCTCCAGAGCGGCGTCGACTTCGAGAATCTCGAGGGACGGGTTCCGGGCAGCCGCGACTTCGATGGCGTAGACCGTCGCCCATCCCACGCCCAGCCGGTCTTGTCGTGGTCTGCCGCTCAGATAGGAAATGGCTGGCGTAGCTTCGTCCGGGTCGAGCCGGCGAAGCATCGCAGCGAGCAACTCGATCTTCCTGGATCGGGCCCTCGTCGCAGATACCTCGGAGGAGACACCGACGAGATCCTCGAAGAGCACGGCTCAGGACCGAAATCGGTCGAAGGGCTCCAATTCGATGGCAGCGTCGTCGAGGGCGCGGCGCACCTTGTCCACGATGGGGCCCAACTCGATGGGCTCGAGCTTCGACCAGGGCCGCTTCCGCGACCGATCCCGGACATTCCTCAGCCCGACTCCGCCCGGCTCGACGTCGCCCAGTTCCTGCCACGAGATCGGTGTGGCGATGGGGCCTCCCGTTTTGGGACGGAGGGACCAGGGCACAACCGAGGTGGACCGCGGGGTGTTCCGCATCCAGTCGACAAAGACCCGGTCGCCGCGATCGGCCTTGCGAAACGCCAAGGTCAACAAGTCTTCGTTGGCGGCAGCTCCAAGAGCTGCTGTACCCCGGGCGACGAGGGCGACATCCTCGACATGGGTGATCGGCTTCAGCTGAGCCCGAAGGTGGTATCCCTTCGAACCGGAGGTCATCAGGACAGTCTCGATGCCGAAAGTCTTGAGAACTGCGCGCATCTCGCGGGCCGCCTCCCGGACCAGCTCGACCCGGTCGGCAGGCGGGTCCAGGTCCCAGATCACCCAATCAGGGTGCTCCTCATCGTCCGCTCGGACTGGGGGCACGTGAAAGGTGATCACTCCCAGATTGGCGAAGAACGCGATCCCCTCCGCAGAGCCGACCATCGGGTAGACAGTCGTCCCGCCCCCCTCCTTGGGAACCTCGTGACGCTCGATCAGGTCCTCCGGCGCATGGTCGGGGACGTTCTTCTGCATGAAACCTTGGCCTCCGATCCCGCGCGGGAATCGTTCGACCGAGAGCAGTCGGCCCTCGATGAAGGGGAGCATGCGATCAGCGACGCCGACGTAGTAGTCGACGACTTCGCCCTTGGTGATCCCGTCTTCGGGGAAGACCACCCGGTCGGGATTACTCACGTCCATTGCCACCCAAACTACGCCGAGTCGCAATCAATTCGAGCGAGACAGCTGCTTGCGGCCCTCGGTTTCCTGGTCGACGATGCCGGCCTGTTGGGACGAACCCTTGAGCGAGATAGAAGGGCCGGGGTGAGCCCTTGCCCTCTCCCCAACTGGTGAGAAGGCTCTCATCGCCCATTGCCATGCACTCGGCCTCGACCAGCTCGAGAACTTTCGCCCCGATCCCACGCCGTTGATGGAGACGGTCGATCAGGAGACGCCACAGGAACGGCTCCGGATGGTGCTCGGTGGTCAGGGCCAGCATCACGAAACCAACGATGGTCCCCTCCGCGACGACGGCCCGCATCCACGGCACCACCGGTGCTCCGTCCACCACCTCAGGGAACAGCGCGTCGGCGAACGAGCGAAGCATCGGCGCGACGAAGTCTTCCTGCGTCCTGTGGGTGGTGAGAGCCGACACGGTCGCCTCGTTCTCGGTGGTTATCTCGACAAGGCCTACCTGATTTGGAGGGTGCCGGGGACGATCTCGCCAGGTCTCCCAATCGGGCCGGGTCATCCCATAAATCCAATCGTCCGACAACTCATCGCCCACCCAGAACGAAGACTTCGTCTCGCCTTCGAAGAGGAACCCGGTGCGCTCCAAGACCATCGCCGACGCACGATTGTCCGGGTGGAGCATGCCGAACACCCTGGTCACATCCAACCCGTCGAACAGGTACCCAACCAGGGCCTCCACCGCCTCGGAGGCATATCCCTTGCCCCAATGTTCCTTGGCGAAGGTGTAACCCACCTGGGCGGTGCGACCCTGCCATGACAACTCGGTCCCCACGTCGCCGAACACCTCGCCGGTGTCGGGATCGCACACGACTGCCGTCCACCATTTGTCGTTCTCAGGGCCTTCCATCGCCACCACCGCGGACACGACCTTCTCGGCTCGCTCCATCGGATAGGGGAGCTCCCAGTCCTGAAAGCGAGCGACGTCGGGGTCGTTGCGTCGGGCGAAGTACGCCGCCAGGTCGTCGGGCTGGAAGGGCCTGATCAACAGACGTTCGGTTCGGATCGGGGTGAACACCTCTCCGATTCAACCAGCGACCGTCAGCCGATAACCTTCGCGCCGATGTCTGATGACAAGTCAGGGCGTGTCCAGGGGCCGGCGTCGTATTTCCCTTCCATCGAGAAGAAATACGGCCGGCCCATCGCAGAATGGCAAGCCTTGATCCGTGCCAGCGACCTCACCAAGCACATGGAGCTCGTCAACTGGCTCAAGACCGAATACGGGATGGGGCATGGCCACGCCAATGCGCTCGTCGCCTACACGCTCGCCGAGGACGCAGGCGACTGACCCTGTCCGAACGGTGCCGGTAACTTCCGACATCGACAGGAGGACACCATGCGCATACAGACCGGTCAGTTGGTCGCATTGGGGTACGGGGCCTATGTGCGCTCCGATGACGTGACCGCGGTGGAGCCGATCACTGACGGCCGCGGACCGGGAAGACGATCCCTGGTTTGGGTGCGTGGCGTAACCGATCCCCTGGTCGCCTCACGGGCCGAGGGATCAATCGTCGACGACTTGGTCACGCCGGCCGACGAGGCGGCGCGGATGAAGGCGCAACGGTCGGTGCTCAACAAGATGGCGACCGTCCTCGACAAGGTCTCACCCGGGATCCGGCGGCTCCTGGCGGAGGAATCGGGCACCGACATCGACGATCTCCTGGCCGAGGCAAACCGGGTCCTCGGCTGACTCAGCTACCCGCCACCAGCCGTATCAGTGGGATGATTCGCTCCGTCTTCTCCTGATACTCGCCGAATTGCGGTGCGGTCCGCACGACCACGGTGTTCCACAACAGGTCGCGCTCCGCTCCCTCGATCGGGATGGCGTCGGCTTCGTACAACTCCGCGTCCCGTCTCACCCACACTCTGGGATCGTCGAGCAAGTTGAGGTACCAGTCCGGATGCCGGGGTGACCCCCCATACGAGCCGGCCACGACCAGGTCGCCGTCGATCTCGAAGAACCGCAACGGTGTGCGTCGAATCTCGCCAGAAGCCCGACCCGTTGTGTAGAGAAGGATCAGATGGCCTGCGGCCGGATGGTCCACAGACGCCCCATCGCTCTCGAGGTACTGACGGACATGCTTGGCGGCGTGCGGCCGCGATGGGTCGACGGCGCGGTCCTCGATGGTCATCGCCGGAACCTATCACCGCCCTTCGTAGGCTGGCGGAATGCGACGTCTCGCCGCATTCCTACTCATCGGTTCGGCGGCCTGCAACCAAGCAGCCGTTGACAGCACCTCGACTGGGTCCACTACCTCCACACCTGCCTCGGGTTCGACCACGGAGCCCTCGAGTGGTTGGGTAGAGCTGGCCCCGATGACGGTCGCCCGCAGCGAGCATCCGGCTGCGGTGGTCGGAGACGACGTCGTGGTGGCCGGGGGCCTCATCGAGGTCGGGGTTGGCCGGACCGGCGTGACACCCACCGTCGAGGGCTACGCACCCGAGACCGACACCTGGCATGCCC
This sequence comes from uncultured Acidobacteriota bacterium, assembly GCA_963720925.1. Classification (GTDB taxonomy): domain Bacteria; phylum Actinomycetota; class Acidimicrobiia; order Spongiisociales; family ZC4RG35; genus JARDZU01. Next base: position 110,291 of record CAVRHE010000004.1, on the reverse strand, counting down.
TCCTCGATCTCCCCGAGGCCCGACATCACGGGATGTCGGCAGCGGTTGGACAGCGCCTGTTCTTCATGGGCGGTTACACCCCGGCCGGAGATCCATCGGCTTCCGTCTGGGAGCTGGTCGAAGACGAGTGGGTCGACCGTCGCGCGTTACCTGCCCCTGTGGCTGCCGGGGCTGCCGTGACGATGGATGAGAGCATCTTCGTCATCGGAGGCGTCCCTGAAGGGAACGTTTACCGCTACGACGTCGCGGACGACACATGGGCTGCCGTCCCGGCGCCGGACACGCCGCGGGAGCATGTGGCCGCGGTCGCACTCGACGGCGAGATCTGGGCGATCGCCGGCCGGTGGGAAGGCGAGATCTTCGACACCACCGAGATCTACAACCCGGATGCACAGGTCTGGCGCGCGGGCCCGTCACTTCTCGAGGCCCGTTCCGGGTTCGGGGCGGTGGTGATCGATGGAGCGATCTTTGTCGCGGGCGGCGAGGTGTTCTCGCCCGACGAGGCTCTGGACTCGGTGGAGAGACTCGAGCAAGTCCGCGGCCCGTGGGAGGCCATCCAGTCACTCCCCCGCGGCCTTCATGGCAACCCGCTGGTTGCCATCGGCACAGAGATCTACCTCCCCGGCGGGTCCACCCGCCCGGCCGCGGTGGACAACGATGGTGTGACCTACCTGCTCCAACTGAGATGACATCGGGGCACAGGCGGCGGTAGGTTCTTTCCCATGCCTCATCAGCAACAGCCTGTCGAGATGATCCTCCTCAGGCAGCTCGCCAGCTACCTGGCCATCCCGATGTGGATGATGGATGACACGGGGAACCTGATCTATTACAACGAAGCGGCCGAGGGTCTGCTTGGTATCCGTTTCGACGATGTTGGCCCGATCACCTCCGAGAATCTCGTGGGTGCCTGGCACGTCACGCAGCTCGACGGGTCGGAGCTGCCCGAGTACGACTTTCCCGTCATGACGGCCCTCAGCAAGAGAAAGCCGGCGCATCGGGCGATCCGTTTCCAGGGGATGGACGGTGTGTGGCGGGCGGTAGAGGTGACTGCGCTGCCGATCGAGGGCCAGGGAGAGAGATTCCTCGGCGTCCTGGCCACGTTCTGGGAGGTGGAGGACTGAGGGTCAAGCTGTGGGGGACGCGGGGGTCGATCGCAAGCGCCGGGTCGGAGACGGCCAAATACGGTGGCGACACGTCCGCGGTCGAGGTGACGGGGAACGAGGGGACGACTCATCGTGCTCGACGCGGGCAGCGGGATGCGGGCGCTGGGGGCGAATGTCGAAGCGGCGGAGCAAGTCGATGTGCTCATCACCCACCTCCACATGGACCACATCCAGGGGTTGCCCTTCTTTGCGCCACTCCACGACCCTGACGTCCGCGTCGATGTGTGGGGACCGATCTCGACGACACAAACGCTTTCGGAGCGTCTCAACCGCTATCTGTCTCCGCCGCTGTTCCCCTTGCGGGTGCGGGATCTCTCCAACGTCGTCTTTCACGACGTCCCACCGGGCACCTTCGAGCTAGATGGGATCCAGGTCACCGCCGACCTGGTCTCACATCCCGGCCCGACCCTCGGCTATCGACTGGAGGAGAGCGGCAAGGTGCTCACCTATCTCCCCGACCATGAGCCTGCGCTGGGCATGCACAACTTCCCCAAGAACCCGGAGTGGACGTCTGGCTACGGGCTGGCGTCCGGGGCAGACCTGCTGATCCACGACTCTCAATACACCGACGAGGAGTATTCGGAGCGCATCGGGTGGGGCCACAGTTCCTACAGCCATCTGCTCGCGTTCGCAGCGATGACCGGTTGCCGGACCCTGATGACATTCCACCACGACCCCGATCACGGTGATCAAGAGCTGGACGAGGCGCATGAATGGCTGCGAGCCGCGAGCCAGGGGTTCGAGATAGTCGCCGGCACGCACGGAGCGGTCATCGACATATGAGCAAGTGACGATCGTCCTCATCGTCATCGACGGGCTCGGGGCCCGCTCTGTGACGCAGGACGTCATGCCGACTTTGACCGGCTGGGCGAACCGCGGCCTGGTCCGGCCCATCGGTGCCACGAGCGTGATGTGTTCCAGCACGTACCCGAATTTCGCCAGCATCGTCACCGGCATGCAGCCGCTCGAACACGGGATCATGACCAATCAGGTGGTGGTCGACGGTGTCGCCAGACCCGCGTCCGCCATCGGACCTCGTACCAAGACCTTCCTCGACCAGGGCTGCGAGGTGGTGGTTGGTGATCAGCATCTGATCGGGGTGATGGCGGCTCAGACCGCCGACCGGCACTGGCCTCCAGACGGCGTCGTTCCCGATGGGGTCGAGTCGGATCTCTTCGGATACGTGACTGATGGCGAAGTCGCAGCGAGAGTGCTCGAGGCCCTGGACCGCAGCCCCGAGCTGATATTCGCTCAGCTGAACAGCCCCGACACGGTGGCCCATGCACACGGGCCGGACTCGGAGGAGGCCATCGAGTCTTACCGCGCACTGGATTCAACTCTTGACCTGATCGGCTCGGGGATCCGCTGGGACCAAGACCTGGTTCTGGTCACATCGGACCACGATCAGGAGACCGTCGACCCGAACAGGCGGATCGACCTGCACGGAGTCGCCAGCGATCTAGGCCTCGACGTCACCATCGTGGATGAGGGAACCGCCGCGATGCTCACCGGCCCCGACGCTGTCCGGCCGACCTGGATCGAAGGGATCCAGGGGATCGCCGGATGGGATCGGGTTGCCACTGACGTCGTCTTTGTCTTCTCCGTTCCTGGCTGGTGGTTCGCCGACCAAGACTTTCCCGACTTGCGGGGCGCTCATGGCGGGCCCCGCACCAGGGCGACGGTGGCCGTGGCGGCCGGCGCGGAGGCGCTGCTCTCCCCCATCGCCAACCGGATCTCGGGTGCGCGGTTGGGGGCCGAGGACTGGTTCGACGTGGTCCAGACGGCGCGCAGCACCCGGCTGGTGGTGCGGTCCGGGGTCTAGGCTCCGACGATGCCCTTGACCACGAAGCAGCTCGAAGCGATTGGGGACGCGTCCGAAGTCGTCATCGAGACCAGGAGGGGCGACCGGGTCACCGGCACGGTGATCTGGGTCGTTGTCGGGAACGATGACGTCTACGTGCGCTCGGTTCGGGGCGAGTCCGGACGCTGGTACCAAAGGGCTGTTGCCGAACCGGAGGTAGCCCTCAGGGTGGGCGATGAGCGATTCGAGTTCAGGGCATTGCCCGCGAACGACCCGAATTCGGTCGAAGCGGCGTCTGAAGCGCTCCGGCGCAAATACCGCGGCCGCTCACTCGAGAACATGCTCCTCCCCGAGATTCTGGGCACCACGCTCCGCCTCGATCCCCGATAACGGGCTTGCAGACGCTCACACGTTCCCGGTGAGCACGAGCAGGGCGTGGATTGCGATCCCGACGAGGGCCCCGACGACGGTCCCGTTTATCCGCACGAACTGGAGGTCCCTGCCCAGCTGGAGCTCGAGGCGGTAGGAGATCTCAGTGGCGTCCCATGAGACCACCGTTGTCTCGATCATTCCGATGACCTCGTCATCCCACTGTTGGGCGAGACGCTCTGCCGCGTCGGCGATCCATGTGTCGATCCGCGCGCGCAGTGCCTCGTCTTCGAGGACGCGGTGGGCCCACCATTGGATCAACTCCGCCAAGCGCCTCTCCAGGTCCGAGCCGGGCTCAGAGGCAGCACGGCCGAGACTCTCCTGGACGACTTGCCATTGAGTCTGGACCGCCGCGGCCAATTCCGGCGAGTCCAGGATGTGAAGCTTCGAGTCCTCGATGCGTTCCGCCAGATCGGCGGAGTTGCGCAGGTCGTCGGCGATCCTCGAGAGCATCATCTCGATGTCGGTGCGTATCGGATGCGACGGATCGGAGGCGACCTCCTCCACCAGGATCCGGAATGAGGCGATGATCCGCTCGAAGACGAGTTCCCCCGCCCAAGCCGGCATCCACCACGGTGAAGTCTTGGCGAAATTCTCCCTGAAATAGGGAAGGTTGTCGACGATCACGACGTCGAGGCCCCTGAGCGTGGCCTCCACCGACTGCAGCGTGCGACCACCCTTCAGCCATGCATCGACCACGAGGGAGATGATCGGGGTGATCGGAGTCTGTCGCAGCCAGTCGAGAGAGGTTTGGGTGACGACTGATGCCACCCGTTCATCGTCGAGAGACTGAGCAATCGTGGATCCGGTCTCGATCGTCCGTCGCGCCGCCAGCGTGGCGTGGTCGGGAGAGCTCAACCATTGCGCCAAACGCCCCGCGATATCCGCGTTCGTAAGCCAGTTCCCGAGATTGGCCGGGTCGAGGAAGTTCTGCTGGACGAACTCGGCCAGACCCCGCCCGATCTCATCTTTGCTCCTTGGGATCAGTGCGGTGTGCGGGATCGGGATACCCAGCGGGTGGCGGAACAATGCGGTGACAGCGAACCAATCGGCGATGCCACCGATCAGCGCGGCCTCCGAGGCGGCGCGGATGAAACCGTTGAGCCCCGTATCGCCGCCGAAGAAATGACTGATCAGGAAGACGACGAGCGCCCCGAAGAGGAAGCCGTTGGCTCGCAGTTTCCAACGACGCAGCTCCTCGACCCTCCGCTCCTCATAGGCGCTCAAGCCGATGGTGGGACCCGTGGTCACGGGCTGAATCGTACGATCCGTGCCGGGGCTAGCCCGGGGATGCAGCGCGATTCAGACCGACGTATCCGGCTCACGCCCCGGGCTGCCGGCGTCGGGGATCACATCCTCCCGATCTGGGGTGATTCCGCGTCGCTTCATCTCACCCTCGATGCCCCGGCCAGGAGCGTCGTCCGAGTCCCGATATTCGGCCAATTCGGATGCGAGCACTCCCTTGATGTACCGATACTCCGCCACCAGCTCCTCGTCTTTCCATTCCTCGATGGGCCGGTTTCGGTCGCGGTTCGTCGGGCGGTCGCCCAGCGTCATGCCGAGCGCCGAGTCTTGGTCTGCTCCACACTCGATTTGAGCGCCTCGAGGAGATCGACGACCTTCTCGGTCGGCGCCTCAGCCGGGGTCACCGTGATCTCGTCCCCCTCGATCTTCGCCTCGATCGCCTCTTCGACCCTTCGTCGATAGCTGTCTTCGAAGTCCTTCGGATCGAACTCACCGGTCAGCTGGTCGATCAGCTGTTGCGCCATCTTCAGTTCCTGAGCTGACAGGCGTGGCGCCTTCTCGAGCTGCTCGAATTCCGCCTGCCGGATCTCATCCGGCCATTTCATCGTTTCGAGGACGACCAACCCATCTCTCACCCGCAGGGTGCACAGTCGCTCCTTTTCACGGATGGCCACCTTGGCCATGGCGACACGGCCCGACTCATCGAGAGCTCGGACGAACAGCTCGTAGGCCTTCACTGCCACGTCGGTGGGCACCACGAAATAGCTCTTCTCGAAGTAGATCGGATCGACCTCGGCGGCGTCGACGAACTGCACGACATCGATGCTCCGGGCGCTCTCCGGGGCGATCTGCTCGAGCTCCTCGGGCGTGAACACGACGTACTTGCCCTTCTCGTATTCGTAGCCCTTGACGATGTCGTCCCAGTCGACCTCACGACCCGTCTTTGCCGAGACACGCTTGTACTGGATGCGAGATTCGTCTTTGGCCGAGAGCAGGTGGAACGAGATGTCTTTGTCCTCCGTGGCGGTGTAGAGCCCGACGGGGATCGTGATCAGACCGAAAGTGATTGCCCCGTTCCAAATCGAGCGCTTCGACTTCGAATTCCGGCTCTTCGACGCGCCGGTGCTCCCATCGGAAAGGGCTTCGATCAACTCTTCTTTGTCCATCTGGGAACGACCCGGGACATCGGCCTTTTGAGCCCGTTCGTACAATTCGCCCTTGTTCAGCTTTTCCAGTGATTTCGTTGCCATTTCGGGCCTCCTCGGAACAACACATACCACTGCGGGTGCGGCCACAAACGGGTGTCGAGGGCGCTGCAGGCGGAAAGGCCCATCTGCGCTCAGCGGGCCCGGATATCCTCCAGGGTCGGGCAGGGATCGACCCGGTACGTGGTGCACTCGGTCTCGGTGAACCCGCGGGTGACGCGGGAGCGAGCGATGTCGAGTAGCTCTCCGGTGTCTATGGTTACCACGCGGAGCTCACCGGTCGATGGGACCGTGACCGCCAGATGCCGGCCGTCCCCGACAAACGCCACTCCCGCCACTCCACCCACCCCGGTACCGTCAGTCGAGACCGGGATCTGATGGATCATCGTGTGCGTCTCGACGTCCCAAACCCTGACGAACCCATCGAGACCGGCCGAAGCCAGCAGTGACCCATCTTCGTTGAGGGCCAACTGGCTGATCCCACCGTCGTGAGCATCGGTGATCTCGTACCGATGGGCCAGGGACTCGCCGTCCATGAAGACGATGCGGCCCTCGCCGCCGTCGGCGAAGTCGGTGGCGATGAGGGTTCGTCCATCAGGGGTGAACAGGAGATTATCGCTGGGCGCTTCGATGCTCCCGGCACCTTCGGGCGATTTGTACTGGGTGATTGGTGACCAATCGTCGGTCGACATCAGCCAGAGCTCCTGAGGCGCCCACACGAATGAAGCCGCCAGCCGCGAGCCATCCGGGGAGAACTCGACGTTTAGTGAACGGTCAGGCCCGGGCGTATTGTGGGTGACCGTCGAGATCGTCATCTCGCCTGTCCTGACGTCCCATATGATGATTGCGTCGTTCTGCTCACTGGCCATCGCCAGCAACGACCCATCAGGCGAGAAATCGAGATCCCAGGGCCGATCGGGAAACGGGGTGTGGGGGAACTCTACGCACTCGTTCCCGGACCACGCGTTGATGCTCTCGCAGATGCCATCGAGTGTCGTTACCACTTCCCCGGTCGAGGTGTCGTAGAGCTCGACCGGGCCAATGAACGACGACGTCGTGACCAGTTGGCCGGCAAAGATTCCCCCGTCGCTCGAGAATGCGCCCCGGAACCCGCTGGTAGAGGGAATTACGTTCTCGACCTCGTACGTGACCGGATCGACGAGGTATTGGGTGTCCCAGTCCCGATCCGGACACGAGACGCGCACTGAAACGACGTCGCCGGCCACTTGCATCCTCCCATTCCCCCAACCGAACGACTTCGCCCCATCGCAGATGTTGACCGACGCCACCTCATTAGGAGCCTCGAGATCGAAGACGACCGCAGTGGCGCCGAAGGCATCCGGTATCGCGATCCGGGATCCATCGATGCTGAAGTACAACTGTCCCTCGGCGCCGAGACCGGTGCGTAGACGATCCACCTCATTTCCGGTCCGGGTGTCCCACAACGATACCCAGGAGTCTGTCTGCTCCGCCACGACGTTTCCGTCGGGTGAGAGCCACGGGGGTTTCGCCGGGTACTGTTCCTCCGTCTCCTCGACTCCGTCGCTGGCGGTCTCGTGCTCTTCGGCGTCGTTGGTGATGTGTTGCTCTGCCTGCCCCGAGCTGACGTCCCAGGTCTGCAACCCCGCTTCGGTCCAGGTCAGCGCCATCCCCGTGGAGCTCATCCCCAAGGGCCAACCATCATTCAGCATGATCTCGTTCGCCGGTTTTTCGGTCGACAACGATCGCGGGGCGTTCCTCCCGGGCTACGACTAGGTACCTCCCGTCCGCTGAAATCAGAGCGGAGGGTGGATCGACACTCCCGGTCCGTAGGTCGTTGAGCTCTGTCACCTCCCCGGTGCCTAAGTCCACCAGCGAAGGGCCGAGGCACGACTCGATCCGAGGAGTTGTCGGACTCGCGGCGGTCGCCCCGATAGTTGCAGTTGGAGTCGTTACCAACCTCGATGGCGAGGAATGAGCCCGCGCCATCTCCAGCCGCCATCAGTCCCTGCGACCTGCTCACCACACCGCAACGGGGCCCGATGAGGTGATGACGAACCGTCTCCCCGGTCGTCGCATCGAGCTGGTGGATTCCCAACTGGGACTCGGTTGCGTCGTCCGAGACACCGAATCCCTCGGGGGAGAACCAGCCGTAGGTAGCGACGACTTGCGAGCCATCATGACTGAATGTGGCTCGGGCGATTCCCTGACCGCCAAAGTCGTGGCCCCACAACCGCTCGCCGGATTCGACATCGACGACCTCGATGTACGTCCCCCCGCTGCTGGCAACCAGGAGCTTGCCGTCCGGGCTGAGGACGGTCGAGAGGTCCTGAGCGAGTAGCTGCTCAGACGGCCATCGGTAGGTGAGGATCTTGCGATGGGCGGCGAGTGACTCGTGAACTGCCGAAAGCGAGGCGACCGTCGGATCCGACGTGTCGGCGGCCTCCAGGGCCAGTAACAGACTGACCTCGGGATCGTCATCGAGGACGCTTATCGCCGATGCCGCCAGCTCACGGGTGTGGGCCAGATCGGCGTTGGCTCTTGCCTCCTGACGGCTGATCGACGCGAACACACCCAGCACGGACGCGAGGAGGGCCGCAACCCCAAAGCCGGACATGACCAGCTTGCGAATTCGTCTCCGTCGCCCTCGATCGGCCTCGTCGCTGGCACTGCTCAGATCGAGGTACTCGGACTCCATTCCAGCGAGGGTGAGATCCGACGCGGCGGACCACGATTGGAACTGAGCCAGTCTGCCGCCGGTGAGGAGGTAGGCCTCGTCGCGGTGGCGCTGATCCCACTCATCCGCGGCATCAGTGAGCCGCTGATGCAACAGCAGGTCTTCACGAGCTTCCGTGATCCATTCGGCCAGGCGAGGCCAGCGGGTTAGCAATGCTTCGTGGGCCACCTCGACATTCGGGCCCCGGGTCACAGGGTCGCGATCGAAGGTGAGCAGACGGGCGTCACCGAACGCCTTCAGCACCTCCTCGACCTCACTCCGCTCGGCTATGGCGTCTAGATCGGCCAGCCGAGCCCTGCGCCTGGTCTGCTCGCCAGATTTCTGAACTGCCACGAGGGCGAGAAAGATCTGGCGAGTGATCGACCGACCGCCGGAGTCGAGACCCCGGAAGACCTCATCGGCCCGGGAGCCGAGGGCACCGAGCACACCGCCGACGGCCCGATAGTCCTGGTGCGTCAGCTCGTCGGATCGACGGGCCGCGAATACCTCGGTGAGCGCATACTGGAGGAGGGGGAGGGTTCCAGGCGCGTCGGCGACATCATCGACGATTTGTTCCACCAGACCTGGCTCCCATTTCGCCCCTACGGATTCGGCCGGCAGCCGGATCGCCTCGGACAACCGGTCCGGCGAAGGTGTGGTCAGCGGGAACGTGCCTGCCTTGAGGAGTTCACCAAACGAGGGTGACTGAAGCGGTCGGTCGAAGAAGTCGGCCCTGAGGGTGACGACCACACGAACGTTCGATCGCTCATCCTCGGCCAAGGCCACCAACGCCTCCAGGAAGCGCTCTCTCATCGCATCGTCTCGGGTGAGGGTGAATAACTCTTCGAACTGGTCGATGATGAGAAGTAGGCGTGTATCCCGGGGAAGGATTCGTTTCAGCGCTCGGACCAAACCTCGCTCGTCGCGTTCGATCTCGTCCATCATGCTGCCGGGATCCTCGACAGCCACACGGGCCAAGGCCGACTCCAGCTCGGCAAACGGATACGACCCGGGGAACATGCTGGTGACGAGCCAGCGCTGCGATGGACCCATCGCTCCGGCCCTCACCACGGGGACCAGCCCGGCCTCCACCAGGGACGACTTGCCGCAGCCAGAAGGGCCGACGACAGCGACCAACTGCTGTCTGGTCAGCATCTCGCAGAGATCCTCGACCGCTTGAGAACGGCCGAAGAAATCGCCGGCATCGGCCTCGCCGAACGCCCCGAGACCCTTGTAGGGGTTGCGGATGATGGTGAAGAACGCGGCCGAACCGCTGTCACCTCGAACGGCCACCAGAGCGGCGAGAAACTCATCGACACTGGAGAATCGATCCGCCGGTTGGTCCGCGGTGGCCCGACCGATGAGGGCGTCCAGGTCATCCACGACCTCGGGTCCATTGTCATCGGTCAGAAGCTCCGCAGCGAGGCGACCGAGGCTGAATACGTCGGCGGCGGCCGTCACTGGCTCTCCACGGGCCAACTCGGGCGCCGTGTAGCTAGAGGTGACCCGGGGAGCTCCAGCCAGACGCAGGACGAAGCCGATCCCGGTGAGATAGGCGTTCTCCGATCCGTCGACGATCACCGTGGCCGGGGAAATGGCCCCATGGACGACACCAAGCCCATGGGCATGGGACATCGCCGCCCCCAGCTGATCGATCAGGCGGTGTCGCCGTTCGGCATCGAGTTCGGTCTCGTCTAGCGCCTGGGCCAAGGAGGTGGCTCCCACCAGGGGGGCCACCAGGTAGGCACCCGTCGGATCGCGCCAGTAGTCGAGAACCGGGACGATGTGGGGATGTTGGAGACGCGTGACGAGCTGTGCTTCGACCTCGAACCGACTTATGAACCCGGGGTCATTGGCCCATAGCGGGTCGATGACGGTCACCACGACCTCCCGCCCCACGGATCGCTGATATGCTCGATAAGTGGTCCCGGACAGGTCGCTAGAGAGCGGCCGGCGGAGCTCGAAGCCGGCCACTGCTCCACGATCGACCGGCAAGGGCAGAGGCGTATTGTCGAGGAGCAACGGCGGGAAGTCCTTCTCCTGGCCCTCGAGCACGAGTTGGAAGATCTGCTGGGGCCCCTCGACGCCGTGAATCGCGTGAACCCCGAGGGAACGCACCAGCCAACCCGGCTGACTCTCCTCGAGCAGGGCAGTGTGGGCGCCGCCCGAAAGAAGGATCTGCCCGCTGTGGGCTGCAGCCACGATGGCGGCACTACGACGGACCGGGGGACCGCGCACTTCGCCGGTGTCGTGGATCTCGACATCACCGTGGTCGACGGCGATTCGAACCCTCGCTTGCTCGGCGGCGACTGCCATGTCGTTGGCGGTTCGAACCGCATCACTCGCAGCCTGGAACGCGGCATACATCGCAGATCCTCGCTGCACGAATCCCTCGCCGTGGTGGAGTTGGACCGATGTCTCGAACGCACTTGCCAGGTTCTCGGCGAGGGATGCTCGCTCAGATGGCTCTAGCTGCATGAGGGTCTCTGCCCCGGCCATTTCCAACACCATCACCACGCGGCGGGTGAGAGACGGAGCTGCCGGAAGCTCGAGACCCGGATCGTGGTCGAGGATGCGCTGCTCCAGATCCGTGAGGTCGGGTGAGGGGTCGATGCCGATCTCGTCGGCCAGGTAGGCACGGGTCTGCTCATAGGCGCGCAGAGCCTCGGTCTGCCTTCCGCACCGGTACAGGGCCAGCATCTGCTGGCCTCTGAATCGCTCCGAGAGAGGATGCTCGATCGTCAGCGAGTCGAGTTCTCCGAGTAGCGAACGGTGACGGCCCAACGCCAGGTCGGCATCGATTCGCGCCTCGAGAGCGGCGAGCCGTAGCTCGGAGAGCCTGATGATCTCTGGTTCGAGTGAGCCACGCCCATCCACGTCGGCATAGGCGTGTCCCCGCCACATCCCTAGGGCGTCACGCAGCGCGCTTGCCCCCGTCTCTGGATCCGTGCCCGCTACCGCCAGGGCGGAGTGCACCAGGGTCTCGAATCGCATCGCGTCGATTGATGACGGGTCGACGGCAAGCACGTACCCACCAGATTCCTTGCGGATGACGTCACCCAGGTCGTGGCGGAGAGTCGATATGTACGTCTGTATGGAATGGCGCGCACCCACCGGGCGCATCCTCCCCGTACACGGCCTCAATGACACGGTCGAGGCTGACCGTGCGACCGACGTAGGCGATGAGCAACGCCAGGATGCTTCTTTGCTTGGGCCCGCCAACAGGTAGCGCCACATGGTCACGGCGTACCTCGACGGGCCCCAGGACCAGGAAATCCCTCCCCCCGCTCACGGGGCCGGTTTCGAGCGCCCCAATTGGGTTCGACGCCGCGCTATCCACGTCGGGAAGATACGCCGGGGATTTCAAAAATACTTCAAAGAATCGGTCTGAAGGCTTGTTGAAGCCGAGGTCCTGACCTGGGAGGGGTCCCTGAGCGGCCCCCCCGACGGTGCGGTCATGAGCAACCGCACCATCTCAGTGGCCGGCCTCCTGGCGATCTGCCTGTTGGGGTTGGCCGGGCAGACAGTCCCGATCGAAGCCCCGGGAAACCCCGCACGCGCTCCGATCGATCTGGTTCCCCCGCAGATAATCCTGAGAAACCTCACGACCAACAACCAGCCGGCCGAGATAGTCGAATGGTCCGTCGCACGATACGAGTTGGCCGGGTTGCAATTGCCCGACCTAGAGGTCTCGTTCTACAGCTGGGATCCTTCCCTTAAAGACTGCGCGGGGCATGGCGGGCTGTGGACCTTTTCCCAGGACAGGCACTCCATCGACGTATGCGATATAGGCGTCCCAAGCCGGCGGAGGATGCTGCTGCATGAGTTCGCCCACGCCTGGACCCATGAGAACCTCACTGAGGGCGACCGCAAAGCATTCCTGGACCGGCAAGGATTGGAGACCTGGAACGACCTTCAAACTGATTGGGGGCAACTGGGAACAGAGCATGCCGCCGAGATCATCAGCTGGGGTCTATACATGTATTGCGAACCACAGAACATGATCAAGGCGGAAGCTGCAGCATCTCTAGCCGTCTCGTTCCGGCTCCTCACCGGCACGGAGCCGCTGTGCGAGGAGAAGCCCGTGCTCAGCGAGGCAGACGGCCGCTGACGTGGGTATAACCCACCGTCACCTTCTCTCCGGCGGTGCTCAACGTGAGGTGGTAGTTGCGGTCGGTGCGGTAGGAAACGAAACGACGGTTCGAGAGCTCCGTGACCACGTCGGGATGGGGGTGGCCGTGCGGCACGACGTGGCTGCTCATCACCAAGCGCGTGTGGCGGGCGTTGAGATGATCGAGCCACGGCGTTCCGTCGGCGGGGTCGAACAGCCCGTTTCGCCCACCGTGATGCGGCACCTGGAGATAGGTGGTGTGGCTCGGTAGCCGGCCCACGATCTGCGGCCAGTTCTCGGCTTCAGCGTCACCCGTGAGCACGATGCTGACCTCACCGAGCGTCAGGGCGAGGACCACCGAGTTGTTGTTCTCGTTGCCCGTGTCGATCTGGTCGAAATTTGGCCACAGAATGCGCATCCCGCAGTGGAAGTCGACCTCCGGCGCCTCGAGGATCTTGGTCTCGTCCACCGCCTGATGATGGAGCACCCGATTCGAACGATTGGCGAAGTCGAGGAGAACACCGTAGGTGGTCGATGCGACCGACTTCGGGTACCAGAAATGGGTGGTCCCGAAGGTGTTCATCATCTCCTTCAGGCCACGGGCATGGTCGGCATGACCATGGGTGAGCAGGACCCACTCGAAGTTGTGCTCCGTCGCCTGCCAGTCCCTGCCGAGCCGCTCGAAGTAGCGCTTGACGAAGGGAAGGGCGGTGCGCTGGCGGTCGTAGTCGTTGCAGTCGATGAGTCCGAAGCGACGATCGCCACCATCGTCTCGCGACTCGACCAGGATCGAATCACCCCAGCCGACGTCGATGATGGTGACGGCCAGCTCAGCCATCGTCTCTCCATCTCAGCTTGACCTCTTTGTCGGGGAATGCCCTCCTGGTGGCCTCGATCTGGTCCTGCGACCATTGCCTGATGGCCTCAGTTTCGATTGGGGAACTGATCACCCGCCCACTCACGTCCAGCTCCAGCAGCGCGATCAGGGTCGATAGCCCCCGCGGTGTACCGATACGCATCCTGGAATGCCTCGAGTCCCACCCGGTAGACGTCACCGCGTGCCAGCTCGTCTTCGAACCAGGCGCGTGGCATCCACACATCTTCCACCTGCACCATCAGCGGCATGCCCGACTCCTCTAGGGCAAATATCGCAGCGATGTCGTCGGCATCCGTGAACAGGTCGAACTCCACCGTCTCGGGTCCTGGCCCTCGGCTCTCTCGCATTGCGCTGTAGATGACCCCGGCGAGACCGAGCGCTCCAATCCCGTGGAGCTGCGCCACGGCGGGAAGCTCGACCTCCCACACGGCCGCCGGGGCGTCGGTGGTGACGGCGAAATAGGTGACGCGAACCATCTCGTCCCCGTCGACGACCCGCTCGGCGTCGATGACCACGGGGATGAACACACCGTCCCTGAGTGCGTCCCGATCCACCTCGGCGAGAAAGCTACCCGACGACCATGAAGGTAGCTTTCGATACGTGACCCTCAGTCCGGACAACCTCCGCGCTTTCGACCTGTTGGTCGACACCTTCCTCCCTGCGGTCCCTGGCGAGGGCGCCGCCTGGACCGCTCCTGGAGCGGATCTCCGGCTATCGGCTGGACTCCGCGATGTCTACGAGGCGCTGCCTCACGAGCGCAATCGGAAGGATCTCGTACTGTTCCTCCGTCTCCTCGACTCCGTCGCTGGCGGTCTCGTGCTCTTCGGCCGGGCGGAGAAGTTCACCAACATGGCCCCCGATCAGCGCGTCACCGCCCTGCTCGCCATGCAAGACAACCGAGTGGAGATCGTCCGCAAAGGTGTCCGAGCGCTGAAGACACTCGCCGCCTTTCTGTGGGTCACCACCGACGACCCTGGCCGTCCGCCGACGGCCTGGGCCGCCATGCGGTACCCGGGCCCCGACGGCCCTCCCCCGTCCGCGCCCAAGCCGATTGCGACGGAGGGTGTGAGTCGGGACTCGACCATTGAGTGTGACGTAGTGGTCATCGGCTCCGGTGCCGGTGGAGGGACCGCCGCCGCGGTGCTCACCGCTGCCGGCCTCCAGGTAACCGTGCTCGAGCGTGGCGGATACAACAACGAGTCCGACTACACACATCTGGAGTCGGATGCGTATCGCTCGATGTACCTCGACGGCGGTCTCGGCTCTACGTCGGACGGCGGCGTCGTCATGCTCGCCGGGTCCACCCTGGGTGGGGGCACCGTGATCAACTACACAACGTCGTTAGCCACACCCGGTCCGGTGCGTGAGGAATGGGACCGCGTGACTGGATTTCCCGAGGTATTCACCGGCGAGGGCTACGAGAGCTCCCTGACGTCCGTGCAGGAGAGGATGGGAGTCAACCGGGACAATGGCGTGCCGTCTCCGCGCGACCAGGTCCTGGAGAAGGGCATCCGCAATCTGGGCTGGCACCTCGATGAGATGCCCCGCAATGCGGCCGGTTGCACGGACGAGGCCTGCGGCTACTGCACCATGGGTTGCCGGATCGGGGCCAAGCGATCCACTCTGGCCACCTACCTCCAGGATGCGGCCCAGGGAGGCGCCCGATTCATCGTCAATGCAGACGTCCGGCTCGTCGCCACCGAAACAAGCGGGGCGACGGGGGTGGTCGCCAGGGTCGGCGACCACGATCTCACTGTACGAGCCCGAGCGGTGGTCCTGGCCGCAGGGGCGCTCAACACCCCGGTACTGCTCCACCGCAGCGGTCTCGGCGGCCGGTCTGCCGGACGGTATCTAAGGATCCACCCGGTGACCGCCGTCTGGGGACGATTCGAAGAGCGCATTGATCCATGGACCGGGACGCTGCAGACCAGGTACAGCGACGAATTCGCCGACCTGGACGGTCACGGTTATGGGTTCCGATTCGAGACCGCTCCGGTCCACCCCCTGTTCCCTGCCGCCTACGTTGGTTGGGAGAACGGTCCATCGTTCAAGCGCGACGTCCTCGGATTGGGTCACCTGGGGGTGGCCGGGATCCTGCTCCGTGACCATGATTACGGCCATGTTGCGTTTCGACGAGACGGCAGCCCGCTCTGGAAGTACCGGATCTCCAGCTTCGACCAGGCGCATGTCAGGGAAGGAGTGCGACGGGCTGCCGAATTACTCGCCGCGGCCGGGGCGATCGAGGTGTTCTCGTCGACCATTCGGCCTGTGCGGTGGGTTCCGGGCCAAGGCACCATCGAAGACCTGATCGCCGGAACCGACAATGTCGGTTATGGGCCCAATCAGACCTCTTATCTGTCGTTTCATCAGATGGGTAGCGCTCGCATGGGTTCGGACCCGGCAACCTCGGTGGTCGACGCCGAGAATCAGACCCATGACACAGCAGGGCTCTATGTGATGGATGGGTCCTGCTTTCCCACCGCGTCCGGGGTCAACCCCATGATCTCGATCGCCGCGATCGCCCATCGTGGCGCTACGCGGCTGGCGGAGCGGATCGCCTGAGGCTCAGCCGCCAAGCTCGACGTCGAGCTCGACGCTCACCGGCTCTGCCGGGACATCGATGGGTACCGTCGCTGGCTCGAGGCCATCGGCATGAACCACCAATTGGTACATGCCGGGCGCCGGTGCGAACAGCGAGAATCGGCCGTCGTCATCGGTGAGAGTGGCTATGTCGGGCAGCGGCACCGGCGCGGTGGCGAAGAACACCCGTGCCTCACTCACCGGGCTGCCATCGGCGAGATGTGCCCGTCCTTCGATTCGGGTCCCTCCGACTGTCACGCCTCCGATGCCTGCTTCCAGGTCTTGATGTTGTCGAAGACCGGTTGATTGATCCGGGTGCCGGAATTGACTGTCGCGCCACCGTAGGCGTGGATCGCGATCCCATATCGGGACCCGTTGGCGAACCGGTAGACGGCGGATCCGCTCTGGCCGCCAGCGCTGTCGATGTCGTAGAACACCTTCCGCGTGCTTGCCGAGTCGACGGTCCTGGCCGCATACCACTGAGTGCCGGCCGGCTTGTCGCCGGGGTAACCGGAGATGTTGGCGTGGACTCCATCGAGACTCGGCCAGTTTCCGAATCCGAGCCAGCCGGTCCTGTCGCCGAGCGACTCGCCCAGGACGATGGCGCCGTAGTCGTACTCGCCGTCACCATCCGTGGCCCATCCCAGGACGGTCCAAAAACTGGATGTCGTCGCCGACCCAAATGGGAGGGTGCCCCCGTTTCGCCCCGGCATGACGACGATCTTCTGGACCCAGCCATCGCGGTCGGCGATACCGCTGTTCTTGATATAGACCACGTGCCCCGCCGTCACCAGCAGCCTCGGACCGACGAACCATCCGGTGCCGATCCACAACGAATTGTCCGCGGCGGTGATGCGGAGAGACGCATGGGCCCTCCACGGGTAGCTGGAGGTGTTGGTTATCTGGAACCGATCGTCGGCGCCATGCACTGTCTCTGGCCTGGCATCGGCCGGGCCGAACGACGCCTCGCCGATGTCAGGCAACTGCGTGGTCTCGTCAGGAACCGACAACACGTCTCCGACCGACTCGGGGGAGAACTCGCTCTGTGTCCGAGGCGCCGGAGGCCGGTAGCCCTCGACCTTCTCGAACCCGCTCCTCGGGGTCTTCTCGACTTGATCGTCCTCACCCGTCGAGATCTCCTCCGAAATCGACTCATCTCCGAGGTCGAAGCTCGACACCGGTGTGTCCTTGCCTTGCACCTCATTCCCCTCGGGCATATCTGCCTCCTTCCTCGATGGCCTATGCCGGCTCGATGTCGAATTGGTCCTCGAGCGCGAACTCCCCGCTGGCGATGACTCTGGTAGGGACATTGCGCGACCCGTCCCGACTCGTGATCTCCAGCGTGCGCGGGATGCGGTCTCCCGCCTTCAACTGGTCTCGGGGAACCTTCCTGGTGACGTACACCGCGACTGCGAGGTCGGCGGGCCCATCCGAATCATCGCTCACCGGTACGACACCGATGGCGGTCACGTTTGGGTACCGGGCCAACTCCTCTTGGTACTGCTCGATGGCGCGCTCGACGTGGCTACGGCTTGCCATCACACCACCTCGATGTCGAGCAACTGGAGCACATGGGTGATGCGATTGAAGACGCTCCCGGACGTGGCTCCGGCGAAATGGAGGCCCACGATCTTGTCGCTGTTGTTGAGGATCACCGAGCCGCTGTCCCCCGCCGCGCTGTAACGAGTACAGAGGACCTGGTCCATGAACCCGACCCGGGCGCGGCTCGAGCCTGTCGGCCGGTGATACTTCAGCGCCAGACGGAGGTGCACGTCGGCTATGACCCCGGTCGTGAAATCAGTGGTGCGGCCCACCTTCTTGACGTGCATCCCTCTCCGCACCGTGCTGCTCACTCCGGCAGGGACGATGTCGAGGATCCGGAGTTTCGGGCCCACCGAGGTGCGGCGACGAACCCGGGCAATCGCCGCATCGACGAGATTGGGGAAACTGGCCTCCGTGAACTCGAACGGCACGAACTCGGAGAGGCGGGCGATGGAGTCTCCATCGGAGCTGCCACCATCGAGCGGGCCGGGCTGGAGGATCCCGTCGCCCGGCAGCGCCATCCCCTCGTTGGCGAGGACGTGGGAGTTGCTGAGCACGTAGAGGCCGTCGGCATCTCCCTTCTTCCTAACCAGGCAACCGAACGTGCCCACGGTGACCGCAGTGTGGCCCAGACCGGATCCCGGCATCGCCGGTCGGACTCGTTCGGTGAACAGTTCGGGAACGACCCTCCCAAGCTCGATCACGTCGGTGATGCGGTCTCCGACCCCGGGGACGACCACGACCTTCGGCACCGGATTGTCGACTTTTGTCCTTGGCTTCTTCTTCTCGACGTAGACCCGCAGCGCCAGCTCGCCGGTCGGCTCGCCGTGGGTGAGCTTGTCCCCGATCCCCAAGCCTTGGACACCTGAGCCGTGAACCCAGTCACGCGATCGAGTGCGGACCGACTCGGCTTCCACTGCCAAACCCGGGTCGGCCGTTTCCAACGAGAAGTCACCTGCAGCGCGACGGAGCCCGTTTCGGCCCTCCGTGACCACCTCGAGCGCCAACTCGAGATCCTTCTCCATGTCGGCTCGTCCCACCCGGATGTGAAGTATCGACCAGGACGATGATTGTCAACCGGGGAAGACCCCCAGTCTTCAGTCTCCGGCTGCCTTCTCCGCCTTTTGCACCTCGGCGGCGGCCTTGTCGGCTGCTGATCTGGCCCCTTTGGCATGGCGTCTCGCCTCGGCCAGCGCCTCCTTGGCGGCTTCCACCTGTGATTCGGCGTCGCTTGCTTCGATTTCCAGCTTCCTGGCCCGCTCACGGGCTTCCTCCAGAGCCGCCGCCGCTCGCTCCCCGGGATCCGGCTCCGGCACCGGGGGGAGTTCCATCTCCCCCCATCCACCTCCGGACGGCTCCAGCTCACGAACCAGGGTTCCAGCGGCGAGGTCGGCCTCGCCTTGGGCGTCGGTAGCCACCGCCAGCAAGGTCCGGGTCACCCGGTCCCGCGTCTGGAGAGATCCTGGATCGAGCTCCGCCATCGCGGCATCGGTGAGAGCTGCGACTGCCTGCCGACGCGCCTCCGAGGCTTGCTCGACCGCCTGTCGCGACCCTGCCTTCCGGAGCATCCGGTGACTGTCGATCAGCCGTTTCACCATCTCTGCGTCGTTCCTCGACGCACGATTCAGGGCCCATGCCGCCACCGACGGCTTCCGCAGCTTGGCCACCCGTTTCGCCTCATCGGCATCACCCTCTGCTTTGAGGTGTTGCGCCAGCGCATCCCGAGCGGCAGTGAACTGGTCCAGCGGCAATGTGTAGAGGTCGGGACAACCAGGGGGGGGTCGTCGTAGGCCATTCCGTCATGATCGCACCCGCACCCAGCAGCGGGGCCTGGCCGGATACCTATACTCCTAGGACGTTAGGTTTGCATCATCGCTTGGAGGAGTTGGCTTGCTCAGACACACCGCTTTGTTCCTGTTCAAGGACACCACCACTCCTCCGGAGAAGTTGGCGGCGCTCAAGGGTCTCGCCTATCTGAGTTATGGATGCCCGTCGGTGCATGCCGTCGATTTCGGGACCGACCTCTTCGAGGGAAGCGGACCTCTGCTCGAGATCAAGCCCTGGAAGAGAACACCGCTGTTGAATGCCCGCGCCGAAGGGCCGCCTTCGAATTTCGACATGGCGTTGCATCTCGATTTCGAGGACCTGTCGGGTCTCGAGGACTACAACAAAGATGACGTCCATCATGAGGTGGCCGTCTTCAACGCCTCGGTCTGTCGTGGTGAGCTCACCGCCCGAGTCGATTGGAACT
Source organism: uncultured Acidobacteriota bacterium (assembly GCA_963720925.1). GTDB lineage: Bacteria > Actinomycetota > Acidimicrobiia > Spongiisociales > ZC4RG35 > JARDZU01. Next base: position 90,392 of record CAVRHE010000004.1, on the reverse strand, counting down.
ACGACGGTCCGACGCTGAATCGACCGGTTCGGAGTGCGTCACACGGCACTCTTCCTCTGGCTGGACGACGCCGGCGAATCGCAGAAGAACAACGTTCATGAGTCGTTCAGAGCCTTGTCATCGGTTCCAGGCGTCCGATCGAGTCTGGCCGCCGACAACGTGGTGAACCCTCACCACCGACTACGACCTGATCGTCGATGTGACCTTCGACGATCTCGATTCGGCCAAGGGCCTGCTCGACCACGCCGCTTATCAAGAGGCGACCGACCTGGCTGCCGCCACCACGAAGTATGAATGGACGGCCCGCATCACTCATACGATGGCAGCAGGTTGAGACGAGCGCCTCAGGGGCACATCAGCGACAGCATCTCGTATACGACATTGGCCGCGGCGATCGAGGTGACATCGGCGTGGTCGTAAGCGGGGGCGACCTCGACCACGTCCGCTCCCACGAGATTGACCCCGCGTAGCCCCCGCAAGATCCCCATCAGCTCTCGGGTCGAGAACCCGCCGACCTCGGGCGTTCCCGTCGCCGGGGCAAACGCCGGGTCGAGGACGTCGATGTCGAGCGACAGGTAAAGCGGTCGGTCCCCGACCTGCTCCCGGATCCTGGTCACGTAGCCGTCGATTCCGATCTGCTCGATCTCCCAAGTCCCGATGACTGTGAAGCCGAAGCCGGCGTCCTCACCCAGATCCTCGGGCCCGTATTTCGACCCCCGAATCCCGATATGCATCGAATGCCCGGGGACGAAAAGCCCCTCTTCTGCCGCTCTGCGGAACGGGGTGCCGTGGGTGTACGTCGCGTTCATGTATGTGTCGTAGGTATCGACATGGGCGTCGAAATGGACCAATGCCACCGGCCCATGCCTCTTGTTGACCGATCGCAGCAGCGGGAAAGCGATCGTGTGGTCGCCGCCCAAGGTGATGATTCGTCCCTGCGACAGCTCGTCGGCGGCGGCTTCGATCGTGGCGATGGCATCATCGATCACATACGTGCTGCAGGGGATGTCGCCGGCGTCAACCACCTGCTGGGACCCGAATGGATAGATCTCGAGATCGGGATGCCAGTTGCGCAGGGTGCGCGCCCCGTTGCGGATCCCGATGGGGCCGAAGCGGGCCCCCGGTCGGTAGCTGGTTCCGATGTCAAAGGGCGCTCCAACGATCGCCACATCCCAGTCCTGCACCTGGTCAACCCTCGGTAGCCGAGCGAAGGTGGGTGGCCCCATGAAGCGCGGATAGAGACGACCGTCGGGGGGTCCGGCTCTTCCCTCGTGCTCGCTGAACGGGGTGCCGATCACCGACACAGGTGTTCAGCCGCCGCGCCAACAGCCCGGTAAGCTATCATCCCATCATGTTAGCTCGGCTTCGACGTCGGGAGGCGGGTGACCCCATGAGATCGGTCATCGGGCAGGTTTCGCTCTTCTAGCGCTGGTGACATTGGCAGCATGCGCGCGGGGCGGTCGGGGGCGGTGACACCCAGGCGGCCGAGGGCGGCGGCCTCCATGCGATTCGTCTTCTCGCCGGATCCGGTCTGGAACTGGCTCGAGGACGAGGGGATCCTCGCCGAGATGGAGGAAGAATCGGGGATCACCATCGAGCGCAACGAATCGGAGGACGAGTTCGCCTTCTTCGCCGGTGGCCACGCCGACATCGTCTCCACCGGGAGCTACGAGACGCCGGTGCTCGAGGTCGGAGACAGACGTCGAGACGGTGACCATCGGCAAGTACAACAAGGCCAAGGACATCGTCGTCGTCGCCGCCGACTCGGGATACGCCACGTTCGACGACCTGCGAGCAGGGTTGCTCGGTCGGTGTCGAGTCATTCAGCGGCTCGACGATCGTCTGGATCGCCCTGGCACAGGACCTCCATGGGCGCACCTTGGGCGAGGGCCCCGAGGACCTGCAGATGGCGATCACCGATTTCAACACCGCACCGGAACTGGTGCTCAGCGGTGACCTGTGCGCCGGTGTGTCTTCGATCTACAACACGCATCCCGTACTTCATGGAGGAGCAGATCACCGGTCTCTACGACACGCAGTCGGCTTCCCAGCTCTACGGCACGGAATACGTCCCCGGGCACGAGGGTATGAACAGCAACAACTTCGTCGTCACCAGGAGTTGGTACGACGAGCACCCCGAGGAGGTCGCCTTCTTCCTCAGCGTCTGGGACCGCGGCCTCCAGGAGTGGGCCGAGAACCGCGATGCCATCCTCGAGGCGTACCCCGAGGACTTCGGGTACACCAACGATGAGGAATTGGCCTTCCTCAAGGACTGGTACGACAACCAGTTCAACGAGTTCGTCGACACGGTCTACCTCGACGAGGAGTGGATCGAGGGGGAGGCGCAGGTCACCGACCTGCTCATCAGCGGAGGGGTGGTGCCCGAGGGCACGACCGCCCCGCTCCACGCATGTATCGATCCCGAGTCCGGCGAGGAGACCTGCCTCCTACCATCGTCGTGACACCAAGGCTCTCGGAGCGACAATGGTCTGCTCCCACCATCCCCGAGACGGCGCCGCCCTCCGAGCAGACTGGGCTAGTTCCGCCCGTCGGACCGAGACGGGCGGCGAACGCCCGTTGGAAGCCGGTCGCCTACTCGCTGGCGGGGGCCATCAGTTTCCTCGTGGTCTGGCAGATCGTCTCGGGATACACCAGGACCGAGTTCGACCTCCTCCCCGGCCCCCTCGAGGTGGTGGAGCGGATGGGCGACTACGTCTTTGGAGACGAGGCGGAGAACATCCCGCACGGGCTGGGTGTTCGTCAACTTCTGGGACACCTTCCGCAAGACGCTCTATGGGTTCTTCGGCGCCCTTGTGATTGGCGTGCCGATCGGGATCCTCATGGGGCGCTACCGATATGCCAAGAACTTCTTCTTCGATTTCATCTACCTGGCAGCGAACGTCCCGCTGATCGTCTACGCCATCCTCGGGTTGCTGATCTTCGGTATCGGTGATGCCGGTCCCGCCTTCGTGGTCGGGTTGTTGGTCTTGCCGGTGATCGCCCTCAACGTGGCGGCGGGGGTCGAAGGTGTGGACAGAAACCTGATCTCGATGAGCCGCTCATATGGGCTGAAGACCCAGACCGCGATGCGGCACATCGTCATCCCGTCGCTGGCACCGTTCCTCTTCGCTGGTTCGCGCGCCTCGTTCGCCGCCTCATGGAAGCTGGCGGCGCTTGCCGAGACGTTCGGCGGTACCACCGGGGTCGGGGTACAGATCCGGAAGGCCTTCCAGGGCTTCTCGGTGACCGACATGCTGGCTTGGATGATGTTCTTCGTGATCTTCGTGGTGGTCATCGAGCGAGTCGTCCTGATGAGGCTGGAGAGGTGGGTGTTCCGCTACCGGCTCAAGCGGGGCGAGGACATCCTCCGCTACTGACCATGACGAGCACCGCCACCACCAGCCAACAGACCGCCAATACGGGGAACGCCGTGCTCACCTTCCTCCGCCGCGATCGTGTGGCGAGATGGACGTCCCGGCTCCTCCTGCTGCTGCTGTGGCAACTGGCCGGCCAGCTCAGCGCCCGGTTCCCCACACCGGTCGAGACGATCGAGATCCTGGTCCAAGAGTTCCAGACCCCCTTCGACCGTGGCGAGTGGGGCTTCTTCAACAACGAGTTGGTTACGAACCTCCTCGTTTCGCTCAACCGCACGGCTCTATCACTGGTCTTCATCATCCTCATCGGTGTCCCGCTGGGCTACGCCATGGGCCGTTGGTGGCGGGTGCAGGCCTACTTCACCGACCTGGTCACGGTCGGCCTGGCCATGCCGGCCTATATGTGGGCTCTGTTGGGCGTCATGTGGTTCGGTTTCGGGATCAGAGCCCCCGTTTTCTGCGCCATAGTGTCGGCCACCCCCGGACTGATCGTCCACGTCCTCCAGGGGAGCCTCTCCATACCCCGCGACCTCAGGGACATGTCAGATGCCTTCGATGTGCCGGGCTCGACACGGATGCGTCATCTGGCGCTGCCTTCGATGGCGAGCGCCCTAATCGCAGGGATCAGGCTGGCGATCGTGGCCGCTTGGGGCTGCGTCGTTTTGGTCGAGTGGTTTGGGAGCAACGAAGGTGCCGGGTTCCGCGCCCGCGACTGGTATCAGTCGGCGGCCAACTACAACGGGCTGATGGCCTGGGGAATCGTCGTACTTGGTGGTTGTGATCATCGTCGACCGCGGGATCATCGAGAGGATCGACCAGACGGTTCACAAGTGGCGCCAGTCGGTCGGGGACTTCGGGGCGGCAAAGAGCATCCCGATGGACGCGATAGAGGAATTCTGAATGGCGGTCCTCAAAGCCAACAAAGTGGTCAAGGAATTCCCCCCGCCGACGAAGAATCAGCCGACGGTGAGGGCGCTCGATGGGCTGGAGTTCGAGCTATCCGGCCAGACCTTCGTGACCATGGTCGGGCCGTCGGGTTGTGGGAAGAGCACGTTCCTCAACATCGTGTCGGGCGTGGAAACGCCGACCTCCGGTTCGGTCCTGGTCAAAGCGGACGACGGATCCCCGGCAACGCTCGGCTACGTCTTCCAGGACCCGCGGCTGCTCCCATGGCGGACCGTGATCGACAACCTGCATGTATGTCCACCGCGACAAGTCCGACGAGAACCGTGAGCGCGTCTCCAAGTACCTCGACATGGTGGGCCTACGCGGGTTCGAGCAGATGTACCCGGCCCACCTCTCGGGCGGGATGCAGCAAAGGGTGGGGATTGCCCGCGCCTTCTCGGTGGAGCCCGACCTGCTGCTCATGGACGAGCCATTCAGCCATCTCGACGCCATCACGGCGCGCTCGCTGCGCGAAGAGCTTCAAGCCATATGGCAGAGGACCCGCAAGACCGTGCTCTTCGTCACCCACGACGTATTGGAGGCGGTGCAGCTCTCCGACCGGATCATCATCGTCGCCTACGGCGGCCGGAACTACGCCGACATCGCCATCGACCTCCCCTACCCGCGGCTCCAGACCGATCGGGAGGTGGCCGGCCTCCAAGCGGACATCCTCGAGGTGTTCAACGAGATGGAGGCCAAGCGGCAGAGCAGCGACCCCCGCCTCTCCCCCGGAGCGGTCACGACCTAGATGCCGAGCAGGCGAGCCGGGTTGTGTTCGAGGATCGCCGCCTTCTCCTCGGCGGTGAGCGATCCCAGGCCGTTGATCCAGTTGACCGGGTCGTCGAGGAACATCGGCGCCGGGTAATCGGTGCCGAGGACGACCTGGTCGACTCCGACCATGTCGATCAAGAATCGCAGCGTTGCCTCGGTGTAGGTGCACGAGTCGTAATAGAACCGGCCCAGGTACTCGCTGGGGGCATGCTCGAGGAAGGTGCGAGAGTCGTCGAACTCCGGCATGTTCTCCAAGGCGCCCGCCTTCCACCCCTTGTCCATCCGGGCAGCGCCGAATGCCGTATAACCGCCGGCGTGACCGAGGCACAACTTGAGCCCTGGGTACCGGTCCATGATCCCGCCATAGACAAGCGTGGCGAAGGTGATCGCCCGCTCGGTCAGGTTGCCGATCACGTTGGGTATGCCGTACCGCTCGGTCCGGTGCTCGACGACGGTGGAGCTCGCCTGGTGGAAGAAGACCACAGCACCCAATTCCTCGACCGCGGCCCAGAACGGGTAGAACCGGCTGTCATCGAGGGTGACCCCGTTGACGTGGTCACCGATGGTTATCCCTTTGAAGCCCATGTCTCCCATGGCTGAGGCCATTGTCTCGATGGCCGTGGGGACGTCCTGGAGTGGCACCGATGCCAGCCCCAGGTATCGATCGGGATAGGCGTCCATCATCTCCTTGAGCGCCGCATTGCAGTCGGTGGCGATCTCCGTGGTGACCTCGGCCGCCAGGTCGTATCGGAAGAAGCCGGTGTTGATGGTGAGGACATGGATGTCGACACCCATCGCATCCATCTCGGCCAGCCGGTCTTCGGCGCTGATGCTGAACTTTGGTATGTGGAGTTCGCCGACGTCGGGTCCGAGGCTGTGCCACTGGCCGTCCCGTTCGATGGCGTCGACGAAGACGCGCGGCGTCACATGGTTGTGGATGTCGATGACGGCCAAGAGGCTCTCCGATCCCGTTAGAAGTCGAACTGGACTCGGGCCGTGATGTCTTTTTGGGTGACCGAGGCCACCAGGTCCGATGCCCGGTTCATCACCGGATGAGCGAAATATGCCTCGAGACCGGCGACGTCCTCGAAGTCGGCCACGAGCACCATATCCCAGTTGTTCGGGTTGCGCTCGATGTCAAAACCGACTGTGTACTCGACTATGGAGGGCACGGTCCCCTTGAGCGCTGCGAGCGAGTCACGAGCAGCCACCTTCTCGTCCTGGGTGACCCCATCCCTCCATTTGAACATGGCGACGTGACGAAGCATCGAGTCGGTCCTCCGATGAGCTGACGTGTTGTCCTAGCATGCGAGGATATCATCTCGTTTTTGGCTTCGCCTATTGAGAAAGGACAAGGTCAGTGAGTGGCCCGATTTCCGCGGGGATGCGCCCCATCGATCATCACAGCCCGGTCCCCTTCTACTACCAGCTCGCCGACATCTTGCGCGAGGCGATCGACCGTGGGACGTGGCAGGTCGATGAACTGATTCCGGCCGAAGGCACGCTCACCGAGATGTTCGGGATAAGCCGGAGCGTGACCCGCAAAGCGCTCGACCTCCTCGAAGGGGAGGGGAGGGTGATCCGGGTCAAGGGCAAGGGGACGCTGGTGGTTGGGCCCAAGTTCGCCTATGAGGCTGTCGACGCCGCCGGAAGCTGGTTCGCGCGACGCTCGCAGCCGCTTCGTCTCGGCAAGATCATCAAGGCTGGTCGCTCGGCTGCCGGTGGAAACTTGGGAAAGCTCCTCGGGCTCTCGCCGAGAGATGAGGTATGGGAGATAGCCCTGACCCACGACCTCCACGAGACTCCGGTGGCGCTCAGCCAGATGTACCTCCGGATTCAAGGGACGCTCACGGTGAGCGCTCCTCCTGAGTTCCAACCGGGCGGGCCGGACATCGTCCAGCAGTTGGCCGCCAAGTATGGAGTGGAGATCATCAGACTCCCAGCTGGAGATCGAGACTTCCGGTGCTTCGGTGGCCGAGGCGGAGCACCTCGGCTGAACCCGGGGACGCCTGTCGTCCAAGTCAGCGCGCTCGACTTCGACAAGGCTGGCCGGGTGGTCGGCTTCACCCGGACGGCGGTCCGGGCCGAGCATTTCTTCTTCGCGGCCGACGTGAAACGAAGACGAGATTCCGAAGCGACGCCGATGACGACCTTGGTGGCCAAGGCCAACGCCTAGGGGTAGACGACCTCCACCCAACGCTCGGTGCCGGCGCTTTCGACAATTGCCTCGAGAACGGCGACCGCTCGCCGCGCCTCTATCCCGTCCGTCTCCGGTTGGGTCTCCCCTCGGATAGCCGCGGCGAACTCGCCGAGTTGGTCGGCCACGGTGTCGAGCGGGTCGAGCGGAACCTCGGTCTGCTCGGTCGAACCGCGTGACTGCAGGGTCAATCTGGCACCGTCACCTGTGTTGCGGGCGATCGCCTCGGTGCCAAAAGCGGTCAACTCGACGGCTGGCCCGGTGGCCATCGACGTGAAGAGGTGACCCAGGACGCCCGTCTCGAATTGGAGCGAGATCATGGTGGTGTCGTCGACCTCGCCTTTGGTGAGCAGCCGGGTGCTGTCGGCGAGCACCGCGGCGATCGACCCGGCCAGGAAGTGGAAGTTGTCGATCTGGTGGATGCCCGAGAGCAGCCATCCCACCGACCGGGGACTCCGCCAGCTCTCGTCGCCACGGGGCCAAGTTGGGGTTTAAGAGCAGGGGGGCGGCATGGGTCGAGGTCACCGCCAGCAGTTCACCGAGCTCGCCGTCGTCCAATGCCTGCTTGATTCGCCTGTTGGCTGGCTGACGTCTCCGGTTGTGACCGACCTGGAGCACCACCCCGGCATCGTTGGTCGCATCGATGGCCCGGTCGGCTTCGGCCACGGTCATCGTGAGCGGTTTGTCCACGAACACGTGCTCGGCCCGCTGCCGCGGCGACCACGAGGTCGGCATGGGTCGTGTGGGGAGTGGCTATGACGACACCATCGATATCCGAGGCAAGGAAGTCCTCCAGGGTGTTGAAGGGCTGACAACCCCGCTCGCCGGCGAATTGCCGTCTCGCCTCCGGGCTCCGTGCGAAACAGGCAACGATTTCGGCCGAGCCGCTTGACGTTGCCCCGTCGGCGAGAACACCACCCCACCAGCCCAGCCCTATCGATCCGAGTCGAGCCGGCTCAGCCAAGGCCTACACCACGTAGCATCCCATCATGTTACCTACGCGAGATTCGACGACAAACTCCTGGTCCCTTTCGGCGCGGTTATGGTCCCGAGAACGGGCGGAGGCTCCGGGGCAGGGTGGTCATGCGCACTCGGCCTCGATGCACGCATGGGCAAATGGGAGGCATTATGAAAACGCGTCGACGTTGGTGGCTGGCGGTGCGGCGGGAGTTGTGGCGGCGGTCTCGCTGCTCATGGTCCCCGCCTTCGGTGATGGTCCGATCACGACCGAGCTCGGTGTGTTGCGTCTCCATCTCAACTCCGACGGCGACCGGGTCGTCTTCGACCCAACGGCGCCCGGAAACGATCAGCCCCAGGAGCTGACCGGAGGAACCAACTGCAAGTTCACCTCCACCGGCGCATCACTGGTCAGCTTCGCCGCGTCAGGCTTACCAGCCAACAAGAATCCCTTCCCCGGTCTCAAGGATCATCGCATTGGTGTCGGCCAGACCGGTGAGGGGACCGGAGAGCCCTGCGCCCGTATCAACAAGGACAGGACTCAGGCCCTGACGCTGAGCTTGACCGGGGCACTGGACGGCCGGGCAGTGAACTACGCCGAGATCGATCTCGGATTCAAATTCAACGGCAGCGCAACCCTCGAACTGCGACGTGGCGGCGCAACGGGCACATTGGTCGGGTCTCCGGTCACCGTGCCTTGTAGCGGTGCTTCTGACTGCGGACCCGACTCGGGTGGCGATGACAACGAGCGAGTGATCCTCTGGCTCGACCCCGCCGACGATCCGGGCGCCGGGGACTGGCAGGCTTTTCCGATAACCGGGCCATTCGACACGATCGTCATCAAGCCGAGCGCTGATGTGCCGCCGGCAAAGGGCGTCGTCTCACTCGAGGGTGGATTCAACGGTTCACCTCGCGGGCCGATGGGTGACGACCTCGGCATCGACGACACCCTCCTCCGCGTTGTGGACGCGTTCGATGGCGAAATAGATTGCACCGAGAACGAGATCCTCATCGAAGGCGAAAACGCAACGTTCAGCGTCACTCGCGGCTTCGACACCAACGGCGAATGCAAAGGCCCGACGGATGGGCTCTTGTTCGATTTCAGTGCGGGCACCGAAGGCAACGAGCTGTTCGTCGACTTCATCACCGAGCCGGTCGATGCGGATCCCGACACCGTCGCCCAGTTCCTCGAGGTGATCACGTGGCAATTCGACAGTCCGCCCGACGTCCCGGGGGGAGATGACCAACACCGCACCCTGAGCTACGACGACCATGTCAACGCCGGCAAGAGGGTCATGCCTTGGTGTCTCGAGGATCCGCGTGACGAGAACGGCAATCTCCCGGTCGGCACGGTGTCGGACCCGGTCGACACGACCCAATATCTGCCGACGGGCCACACTTCGTGCCTGATCCAGTCGGGAAGCCGCGTCACCGGGTTGGGGGACATCTTCGACTTCCTGCCGGGCACCTTCATCAAGGTCGACGTCGTCTACAACATCGGCGATGGGAAGCGGTACACATAAGGCAAGGCCGCACCGAGGTCTCTGAGGAGGCGCCTCGCCTCCTCAGAGTCACTCTCTAATCCCACCTCTGGAATCTCGGACCTGATCAACAGAAGAAGAGCTTCCTCCAGCACCAAGCCCTGCTTGAGGGCGCTCCGCAGGGCGTGGTCCACACAGTCCGCCGCCTCATCCAACCGGCCCAGGGTCACCAGTGCTGCCGCCCGAAGACGCTCCAAGGGCACCTCGTAGAGCGCAGCGTCCTCGCCCGCGAGCTCCTGCGCCGCGGCGATGACCTGAATGGCGGTTTCGGGATCATCGTTGCGAATGTGGGCATCGGCCAGGTGAACCGACGTGTCGACGGCGATGAACGATTGCCCTGATTCGATGGCCTCGTCGACGATCCGGGTCAACGCTTCAATCGCGGCTTGATGGTCCCCGCGTTCCATCATCAGACGGCCGAGTTGCGCCTCGGCGAACGCGACGAAGAGCACATCCTTTCGTGACCTGAGCACACGTCGCGCTTCCAGGAGCACCGTCTGCGCCTCATCGAGACGTCCCCGACTGATCAGGACCTCGCCGAGATTGACCGCGGCCGCACCCTCGGCATGATCATTGCCACTCTTCCGGCTCACTTCCTGGGCGCGCGAGTACATGGCGATCGCCTCGTCCCATTTGCCGTCGGCATATGCCTGGACCCCGAGATTGATGGCGATCAGAGTGATCCCGGACAGGTCCCCCAGATCTTCGAAGATCTCCAGCGCCAGCGGCTCGTGATTGGCAAGCTCACGTTGTCCGAGAGTCTGATAGGCCTCGTCTATATAGGTATATGCCCGGGCGAGGGCCTCCATTTCCCCGCATTCACTGGCTTCCTCGACTGCCTGTAGGCCAACCTTCAACGTCATTTTCGGACGAAGCAGGTCAGACAGAATCCCCGCGTGGTTCGCCTTCAGGCGCGCACGTGCCCGTCTCGCCTCGATCTCGTCGGATGATTCGAGCACCTTGAGCCCGATCGCGGTCTCACGGAGCCCACGGGAAGGCTTACCCACTTTCTGGTAGGCACGGGCCAACAATCGGTGCAGATCGGCACGAGCGACCGGATCGTGGTCGATCACTCGGGTTGCATCCCGCAGCGCGGCGATAGCGTCGTCGTACAGTCCCGCCTCGTAGAGAACACCGGCCAGAGCGGTGAGCACCTCAGCCCGGTCGGCGGCAGTGACCCAGTCGAGGCGTCTCGCTGCGACGAGCGCCCGCTCGTAGAACTCAGCCGCCTCGTGGTTGGCATAGATCTCGCGGGCCCGGTCTCCGGCCATCCGGGAAAAACGCCAGGTACGGCTCCACCGTTTGGCATAGAAGTAGTGGATAGAGAGGATCTCGGCGAACTCCTCGGGTCGACCACGACAACCGTCAAAAGTTGCATCACCCACGCGCTCGTGAAGTCGCTCCCTGGTTCTGAACGGGAGCCCGTCATAGGCAACCTCGCGGATCAATGAGTGATTGAATTCGACCCAACCCGACTCGTCGACTGTCATGAAGCCGGAGAGTCTCTCGATGGCTTCGGAGTGACCTTGCGGGCTCTCACCTTCCTCGCCGAGAACCGCCGACACCTGTTCGAGGCGAAATCCTGTGCCGAGGACGGACAGTCGACGGAGGACGTTACGGTCTGATTGAGGGAGCGAGTCGATACGGGTGGCGATCATCGCCTCCACGCTTTGTGGGATCTCCTCGAGCGATCCGGTGTGGCGAAGGGCCTGCAGCAACTCGATCAGGAAGAGTGGGTTCCCGTCTGCCTGGCGGGCCAGCGCCTCCACCTGTTCCGCCGAAATCGGAGCGTCTTCGGTAGCAGTGAAGATGAGATCCTTGGCTTCATCCAGTCCCAGGGGATAGAGCTCGATCCTGGTGACGGAAGGCATGGCCGGGGCCACGAACCCCTCTTCGCCGTGTGACCGGGTGAGCACGAACATCCAGGGATCACGTTCCAGGCCGGAGACGAGACCCGCGAGCAGCCCTCTTGAAGGCTCGTCCATCCAGTGCGTGTCTTCGACCACGAACGCCACCGGGTCGGTGATCGTCGCCTCGAGCAGCGCGCCTACTGCAGCGATCGTGCGCCCCGGACGGAACTTATCTTCGAGCTGTGATGCCTCCACCGAGTCGGCGATTTCCAGACCGAGCGGTAATCCGATCAGGGAAAGCCAGGGGCGCAGCTCGGGCGCCTCCGTGTCAACGAGCTCCGCCAGGGCTTTCTCCGAAGCCCCCGGTCCCAGACCTCCGAGGCCCCATGCCTGTCCCAACAGCTCACGGAACGGAAAATACGATGTCGCCGACTGATAGAGGCGGCATTCAGCGCGAATGACCCTGTCCGGCTCACTCGTGATCAGGAACTCATCGAGCAGGCGGCTCTTTCCCATCCCCTGGTCTGCGGCGATCTCCACCATCTGGCCGTTCCTGTTCCGCGCTTTCTCCCAGGCTGCGTTGAGCAGCGTCAGCTCCTGATCACGCCCGATGAGTGGGAGCCCACCTGCTGCACGCTGGCTCTTGCTCCCCTCCGGATCGCCAACCGACACTGCATTGACCGGGAGTTTCTTGCCCTTGACCAGGAACGGCTCGAGGCGATCGACCGCGAAGGTGGTTCGTGACCCGGCGACCACCTCGGTCGTGGCGTAGATCTCACCTGCAGGCGCTCTCGCCATGAGACGGGCGGCCAGGTTCACCGAATCCCCCATCACGGTGTAGGTCCGGCGATAGGGAGTTCCCACTTCGCCGGCGAATATCCGGCCCCACGAGACGCCAATCGACACGGGAAGGGCGGGTCCGCCCGAGATCACCTGACGGAGAGCGAGCAGCATCTCCTCTTCATCCCGACCGGTCGTCGTGGGGACACCGGCAGTGAGGATGACTTTTCCTCCATTGGTAGCTATGTCCGTCGCCAGGAACGTGATCGCACGGGCGTCGACAGCCTCCTGGACAGCCTGGATCAAGGCGTCCAACCGTTGGGCGGCGACCTCGGCGCCGTCACGCTCGATGACGTCGTCCACGCCGTGGAAATGAAGGAAGGCAACCGCGGCCGGCCGGTGTTCAGGCTCGACCTCTCCGCTCAGCAGCAGCTGGGACAGGCCGATCGGGACGAACTGCTCGAGCTGATCGGGCGATGATTCGACATGCCGTCGAGCGGCGCTCTCCACTTCGAGCTTCCCCTTCAGCAAGACACCGGGGCCGGAGGGCCGCCCCCGGTTCGCCGCCGGAATCGCCAAGGCGGTCCCCGGGCTGAGCAGGACCTGACCTGCCCCCGCCCCGGCCTCCATCTCCACGGTGCGGCTCGCCGCAGGGCCGGAGACGATCAGCTCACGATGGGAGCCGCCCACCAGGAAGAAATCGAACATGCCGCTATGGATGCCGACTGACATCCGCAGAGTCACCTTGCCGGCACTGGTGACACATACGCCCACCTCATCCAACCTCTGCTGCATGGCTCGCGCCGCGGCGCATGCTCGAAGCGCGTGCTCGTCACCGGTGAAGAAGAGCAACAAGGCGTCTCCGCCGAATTTGAGGAGGCTGGCGCCGAAGGAGTAGGCGGCAGCAAGCAGCTCGTGGAAGGTGGCTGCGATCACCGCGGTGAGCTCCTCGGCCCCGAGTTTTCCATGCTTGGCCAGTCGCTCAGACATCGCGGTGAAGCCCGAGATATCAACGAAGACCATGGATCCTTCCAGGCATTGCTGCAGCTGCCCGGGAGCGTCCTCGTCCCAGTCCCGCACCATCCGGGGCAGGTAGGGCTGAGGTGAGACCTTCATGGGTTCAGATTAGAGCCGCTTTGACCGCGCCACTCTCCACATCAGATCGTCAGGATATTGTCCCCCGGTAGGAGCATCGAGGCGCGGCTGAGGGAGTAGTCGAAGTGAGTGATCAACGGACGGGGCGGATGTCCAGGATTGCCCCTCCCCGTCTGCAGACCATGGGAGACGGTGGGCACCGGACCGCCACCTGGCTCGAGCTCTTCTACGACCTCGCCTTTGTCGTGGCGATAGCCATCCTCGGTGAGCGTCTCATCGAAGACACGACGTGGACGGGGTTGGGCTCGTTCCTCGGTTACTTCGCCCTCCTCTGGTGGCTGTGGGCCAGCCACACTTTCTACGCAGACCGGTATGACACCGACGATCTGGTCTACCGGTTGTGGGCGGCCGCCCAGATGGTTGCGGTTCTCGTCATGGCCGCTTCACTGGCCCACGGCCCGTCTGAATCGACGACCGTTTTCGCGGCCGGATATGCCACCGCACGACTGGTCCTCCTCGCCCTCTACTGGCGGGTGTACCGGCATGTCTCAGAGACCCGTCCCCTCGTGGCCGGCTATCTGATCGGTTTCGGAGCCGCTGCCGTGTTTTGGCTGGCATCTGTATTCGTCCCGGATCCGGCTCGATTTGCCGTTTGGGCGGTTGCGCTGGCCATCGATCTCGCCACGCCATGGGTGGTGAGGCGCCAGCAGGCGATAGTGCCTCTCGATGAATCTCATCTGCCCGAACGGTTCGGGTTGTTCGTGATCCTGGTGCTCGGCGAGTCGCTGGCCGCGGTCGTGGCAGGGCTCAGCCATATCGGGTGGACGACCCCCTCCCTGATCGCAGCGGTCCTCGGCGTGCTGTTGGCGACGCTGCTCTGGTGGCTCTATTTCGACAACGCCGAGGGAAGTGTTGTCAGGCGCCGAAACATCGAAGGCAAGACGTGGCGGCCGACGGGTTGGATCTACACGCATCTCCCGCTGGCGGCCGCGCTGGCGATCGTGGGGGTGGCACTCGATCAGGCCATTCTCAGTGCTGGGACCGGGCCGATGCCTCCGGCCGAGCGTTGGCTCCTACTCGGGGGCGTTGCCCTTGGACTGGTGTGCCTGGCGATCCTCCAAATCGCCTCGCTCAACTACTCGAAGGAATCGTTGAACAGAGTCATAGCCATCAACCGCCTGGCCGGAGTCCCGTTTCTCGCATTGATTGGTTTGCTGGTCCAGGCGGATCCGGTGTGGGTTCTCGCTGGAGCGACGGGAGTCTGCGTGGCGGTGCTGGCGGCCGACATGACCGCGTAGGGCCGATTGGCTTGCCGGCGCCACTCAGAGGCCGGCCAGGACGAACAGTGCCTTTCACCTTCGACTCCTCAGAGAGCCGTTAGCGTCGTCGACCGTGCAGCCGAGTGGCCCGGGGGTTAGCGGGGCACAGGCGGCGCTGTCGGCGAATAGCTCTGGATCCGGTCACGGTTGCCGTAGAAACCGCCGGAGTAGGACGCTATGTCGGCCAAGACCGCGAGAACGATCCCAAACCAATCGAAGCCGGTCACCCCGCCGGGGGCGACGGCGACATACATCAGCGTGGTCCAGGGAAAGAAGACGAACCCGAGGAGCGGCCAGACGAAGGTGGAGAAGGTCGCGTCCCACCGAGCGGGCTGAGCCAGACCCCAAACGATTATTCCGAGACGAGGTCCGAGCAGGACCATGACAGTCGCGAGACAGCACATATCAGAGTCCTTTCACCGGGGCCACTAGCTCTGCCGCCGGCCAACTTACACAGCGGAACACGACCGTGTCGGCTTCAGGCATTGGCCTCCACCGAATCAGTGGCGATCCCGGCCGCTCGACGACCCTGATCGAACGTGGTCAACGCGGATCTGAGATCCACTGCTGCCTCGGCCGGGGATGTGCTCGGGGAATCGTCATCGGTCAGCGAGAAGCTCTCCCCAGGAATTCGCACCTGAAGCACGGCCGGCTCGGGGCGATCCGGCTCACGCCACGGATTCCTCAGGGCCCCGAACACACTCTCCAGGAACGCCTCGGACTCCTCTCGGGCTGAGTCTGCCGGGACCAGAACCCGGCGCTCCAGCTCATGCGGGATGAAATCATGCGAAGCCTCGTCGCTCGGTATCGATTGCTGACCCGGCGCTGCCCTCATGACCACATCCGCAGGGAGCGTCACTCTTACCTCGGTGCCAGATCTTTCTGCGGCCAGCCGGATCACGAGACCATGACGGGCGCGCGGCCCGCGCAACGGACGCGACGCCCATGGCGAGAACCGGATCCTCCAGCAATCGGTTCAGAACCCGGAGTCCATCATCCGAGATTCCCGCAGCACCGGTGGCCATCGAAATCATGTAGGTGTCGCCTCGCCACGAGCCCGTAACTCGAATTACGTCGACCGATCCTGTGGCAACCAGGATGCCGGCCGTCTCGGTGAGCACGCCGGCCAACCCCGCAACCGCCTCAGTGGACACTTCGGCGGGCTCCAACGGCAAGAGGTGGATCGGTCGCCGCGACTCCGGTCAGAGCGAGATCGAACAGTTGAGCGATGTCCATGAGGTCCAAACGGTAATTCCGCCGCACCCCTCCATCCAAGGACCCGACGTCTTGAAGGTCCCGGGTGCCGGGACCCCGCGGCGATATCGTGTAGGAATGTCCAGGCGTCTCTTTCCGGGGAAGAGAAGGCCGCTTCGAGCCCGCGAGCAAACGGACCCGAAGGTCTTCGCCACCCGGCATCGTTTCCTGCTGGTTCTGCTCCTCGCCCAGGTGCCGCTGCTCGCAGTGGTTGGCCTGATCAGTGAGGTGCCGATCTACGAGATCGTGATCGCATCCTTGATCCTCGTCGCGACCGCAGTAGTCGGCATGACCGCGAGAACTCAGGGCATGGCGGCGGGTGCGGTGTCTCTCGGCTTCGTGACCGCGGCCGGAATCCTGGTCCGCTATCTGGACGGCTCTATCGAATCCCAGTTTGCCTTCCTGCTCGCTCTCGTCGCAGTTTCCTTCTATCAGGAATGGCGTCTGGTCCTGGCCGGATTTGTGTATGTAGCCGGATTCCAAATCTTCAATTTCCTCGTGATGTACAGGGAGGCCTACGTACAACGCTATGGGGTGGCGCATCTCGGGCTGCCTCTGGTGTTCCTGGCCATGACCCTGGTCCTGGTGGCCCTGCTCATCGCCGGCTGGCGACTGATGAGGGATGGGGACGACAGCCGCGCCGCCGGCGAGGAAGGCTTCCGGGCGGCTTTCGAGAAGGCGAACATCGGAATGGCGGTGCTGACCCCGTCCGGTGAGTTCATCCAAGCCAACGAGGCACTCATCGGAATGCTCGGGCCTGTGGCCGGCGCCAACATCAGGGGCCTGGTCCATTTCGACGACCTGGCCGAGTTGGGCCAGGCCTGGGAGGACATGGGCAATGGCGACACCCAGAGCGCCACCACGTGGATGCGGTTGCGGGCATCCGATGGCCGCGCCATCTGGGGCCGGCTATCCCTGTCGTTCCTGCGCGCCGCCAAACAACGCCGGGCGACGATCCTGCTCCAGCTCGAGGATTCGACCCGCGCTCATCAAGACGAACTGCGTCTGGAGCGATTGATCAAAGGGAGGGATGAGTTCGTGGCGGCTATCGCCGAAGACATCCGGGTTCCGATCGGCGCCGTGCTCGATCTGACAGCTCGAGCTCAGGGCGATCCGGTCGATCTGCACCGCACCGTCCGCGGTATCGAATCCCATGCCCGGGAAGTGGCGTCGATCGTCGACGACCTCGTCATCTCCGCCCGGGCAGGAGATGCCCCGCTCCAACCCTTGAGCCGCGCTGTCGATGCCGTAGTCCTCTGTCGGGAGGCACTATCTGAGGTTCCGGGAGCCGAAGGCATCCCGATCGAGGCCGGGGCCACTTCGTTGTGGGCCGACCCGGGGATGACGATCAGGATCCTGGACAGCCTCGTCGCCAACGCCGTTCGGTATGGCGGATCGATGGTCAGTCTGGAGACTGCCGGTTCTGGCCCCGATACCGTCATCTCGGTCATCGATGACGGGCCGGCATTACCGATTCCCGAGCGCGAGAAGATCTTCAATGGGGACCTGCGCGCCGGCGGGCCTGTGACCCGGCCCGCCGCGGTCGGGCTCAGTCTCACCGTTGCCCGAGATCTCGCCCGACAGATGGACGGCGACATCACTTATCGCCGCACCGGCGATGGGCATAACGTCTTCGAGTTGCGCCTTCCCTCGGAATCGCTCAGGGTTGGTCAGGGTGCGTGGGAGGAAGAGCCGGTCCGCATACCGGCCTGACTCAGCTGGCGGCGGCCTCGGTCATCACACGCTCCAGCGTGTGCTCGACTACGGCGACCAGCGCTCGCTGCACATCGACGCGAACCCTGGCATCGCAATGGACGATCGGGACGTCAGGGCCGATGCGGAGTGCTTCCCGCACCAGTTCCGGCTCATGGATTCGACGCCCGTAGAAGGTGTTCACCGCCACGACGAACGGAGTCCCTCTCTTCTCGAAGAAGTCGATCGCGGCGAAGCAGGCCTCGATTCGGCGGGTGTCGACCAGCACCACCGCGCCAATGGCGCCTCGGGCCAGCTCGTCCCACATGAAATGGAAACGGTCCTGCCCGGGAGTGCCGAACAAATAGAGGACGAGGCGATGTTTGAGACTGATCCGGCCGAAGTCCATCGCCACCGTTGTCTCGGTCTTGTCGCCATCGGGATATAGCTCGTCGATCCCGCGCTCGCGTCGGTGATGATCGCCTCGCTCCGCAAGGGCTCGATCTCGGATATGGCCCCAACGAAGGTGGTCTTGCCCACGCCGAAGCCGCCGGCGACGACGATCTTGACCGGGGTCAACCCGGTGCGTTCAGAGGGCACGGATCCCATCGAGCACCTTGTGTAGGAGTTCGGCGTAGTCGGCGTCGGCCGATTCGGAGACCGTCGCGACCGGCGGCTCGGTGATCGTTATCGCTCCCTGGTCCCGGAGATCGACGGCGAGAACCCTGACCACGCCAACGGGAACCTCCAGCATCGCCGCCAGCTCGACGATGGCGATCTCCTTGCGGCTGAGGGCGATGATCTCGGCGGCTTCCCAGCGGAACCGGCCCCGCATTCGCATCCCGGCAGGTGTCACCGCCACCAATGCTTCGAGGGCGATGATGGGGAGTCCCACGCCGCTTCGACCACCGGTCATGGTGTAAGGACGGACGATTCGACCACCAACACTGGTTTCGGGCTGGGTGGTCATGCCGGCTCGGGTTGGACCAGCCGTGCCTTGAGCTCTTCCCGGACGTCGGGGGTGAGGCTGTCACCCACGCGTTGGACGAAGATCGACATCTCGAAGGCCACCGCCCCCAGGTCGATCTCCTTGCTGGTGAGACAGCAGAGGAGCGAGCCGTGGCGGATCCCGGTTACGAAGAGCCAGCCCTGTTGCATCTCGACGATGATGTTCGACACGGCGCCGGCGCCGAACCGGCCGGCGGAGCCATAGGCCAGCCCGATCATCCCCGACGACACCGCGGCCAGACGCTCGGCTGTCTCTCGATCGACGTCCTGAGACTTGGCCATGGCCAGCCCGTCGGAAGAGACGACAACAGCCTGTTTGATAGCGGGCACGGTGTCGCAGAGACGTTCGAGGAGCCAGTTGAGATTGGTGGCAGCGTCAGTCATTGCTGTTCTCCGTGTCCTCTCGGGCCTCCGCCTCGGAGCGCCCCCGGTTGTAGTCGATGAGCGCCGACCTGAGGGTGCCGCCGCCATCGCTGGCCGCGATGCTCGGTGCGGGCTCCTCCTCCCGGAAGGCCCGGCCCGGAATGCGCACCGGTAGATCCGCTGCTTCCGGCTCGGCGACGTTCCCCGCCGTCACCGGGATCGGCTCCGGTGGCGCGGGTTCGATCATCTCAGGTTGGGTGAGATCGATGACCTCGAGTTCCGGATCGACAACTCTCGCAGTCTCCAAACGTTCGCGGGGGATGGTCAACCGTGCTGTGATGCCGGGAACGCTCGGAATCAGCTGCACGGAGAGCCCGTGCCGATGGGCCAGCTTGGCTACGACATATATCCCCATGGTGGGCTCGACAGATAGGCCGAGGGCGGGTGGTCGCTCCAGGATCCGGTTCAACTCGGCAAGTCTCGGGTCGGACATCCCGACACCGCGGTCGGAGATCGACAACTCGTAGCCGTCGACGTCGAAGAGGCCCGTCACCCGGACCGGCTCGGACGGCGGCGAGAACTGCACGGAGTTCTCGAAGAGCTCTGCGAGCAGGTGAGCGACATCGGTGACGGCTCCCGCCGAGAGCCGGGCCGGCTCCAAGGCGAGTAATTCGACCCGCTGGTATTCGTCGACTTCGCTGAGGGCCGCACGGACCACATCGGAGATATCCGTGGTCTTGGCCCAAAGACGGGGCGACTCTGCTCCGGCGAGCACGAGCAGGCTCTCTGCATTCCTCCGCATCCGTGCCGCCAGATGATCGACCTGGTAGTAGCCGCCAAGGGTGGCGGGATCCTCCTCCCGGGACTCCAGCTCGTCCAGCAGGGCCAGCTGTCGATCGACCAGTGAGCTGTTGCGACGAGCCAGGGTGACCAGGATGCTCGACACGCCAACCCGCAGGGATTCCATCTGGCGGGCCGACGTGTCGATCAAAGCCCGGTGCATGTTCTCGAAGGATCGGGAGAGATCACCGATCTCGTCACCGGAGTCGGTGTCGAGGCCCAGTGGTGGGATGACGGCCGTCCCCGAGTCTGAGGACCGCAATGCGTCGAGCAATTCGACAATGTCCTTGTGGGCGACGCGTCTGGCCGCCCTGGTGACGTCGCCGATGCGCGTGCCGATGACGCGACCCATCCGAAAGGCGACGAGTAGCGAGCCGATGGCCACCAACCCCACCACGACACCGACGATCACTGCAAGCCAGATATCTCCCGAGTTGGCAAGGGACCAGACGAGAAAGACTCCGAGGAGCAATGCCACCACCGCTATCGGCACCATCGCCAGTGTCAGCTTCGAGGGGATGCTCCACTGTTTCGACGCAGAATCAGCCCTGGTTCGGCCCGCCACCTTCGCTCCCATGCCAAAAACGTTAACCAGGGCATGGTCTGTCTCCTGGGATCTTGTCGTGCCCGTGTCCGATCGGCGCTCCCGTTCATGAGGTCAACGAGACGGGAACGATGCCGCGAGGGCCGCTCCCCAACCGCACAACGAGCTCGACCGTGTTCTCGGGTTCCCTGGTGCCGAAGAAGCCCACCAATCCCTCACTTCTCTGGCCGGGCTCGATGCGTTCCTGGATCGTGGAGAAACAGCCCACCGGGTCGAACGGAAAGTGGTCGATCACCAACTGCTCGTACCGATTGGCATCATGCTCATAGCCTGACGGACCGTTGTTACTGAGGATGGTCACCAGGGCAATTTCCCATTCGCCATTGTCGTCCTGACGCTTCAGGACGTCGGTGACCTCGAAGAGGAACTCACCCTCATCGCCTTCCACGGAGACCGGTTCGCTTCCCTCGAAGATCGAGATCCATTCCGGCCCAGTGAGCGATGGGCACCCGGTCACTTCGTCCGATGCGCCTTTCTCACCGTCGGCGATGAGGGCCCAAATCCCGAAACCTGCGGCCACGACACCGACCAGGAGAATGGCGAGCCATTTGACCTTCCGTGACTCGGGCGAGGTCTCACCCCGGAGACGCCGTATGAGCCCTTCGACGTCGTCACGCCAGGTCGTGTCTCGAAGTTGCACAGCCTGACGACGAGTCAGCGGAGCGAGGTCGTCTGGGAGCTCGGCCGCCCTGGGCAGGCTCGAGCCCCCGACCAGGATGGGTACCACCGGTATGTCGCGGGACAGGGCCTTGCTGATCTCGATACGGACGTAGTCGGCTGGATCGTGGAGCCGCGGAGAGCCCTCTGCCCCGGGAGCCAGCCAGCGGGGCCCGATGACTACGAGGGCGGCATCCGCCTCGTCCAAAGCGGCATCGATGGCCACCTCGAAGTCCTCCCCCGGATCGATGGCCGAAACGTCCTGGAACACGTGCTCGTCACCGAACTCATCGACAAGCGAGTCGTGGAGACGCCCGGCATAGGCAGCGCTGTCCTCGCGCCGATAGGTGACGAATACCCGCATCCGGGAGAAGCGGCCAGTCACAGTGGTCTCAGAATCGTGACGCTGCCTCCCGCCTCGAGCAGCGCAGAGATCACCTCTTGCGTGCCGCCGGGCCCATCTCCACCTCGCCCATCCCACAGAAACAGGCCATGGATCTCGGTCGCTTCGTCGCTCGCCGCCTCGATCATTCGATGCGCGTTCAATGAGTGTGGATCATCCGAGCGAAGCATGTCGTCATCCGGCCCGACCACCGACACTTCCGGGTTCTGCGCTACTTCGTGGAACAGTTCCACCCAATCCTCGCCTGCGAAGCGGACCGACTCTTCGAGGAACTCGTCCACATGACGAGGAAGGTAGGCCTGTAGCCGTCGAGCCGTCTTCAGCCACTCGTCGGCGAACAAGAGGTCTCCCCCACAGGCCAGACCGGACACCGCACGCGCCCCGGGGTCGTCAATGAGGCGAATCGCCTCGGCGATATCGTCGCGCACCTCCAGCACCCTTTCCGGCGGGAAGCGAGGTTGTCCGCGTCCGGGCGCATCGACCATGTGCCCAGAGAACAGGACCACCTCCACTATTTGCCGTGCATGGACAACAACGCCGCCGTCACCCCGTCGATTTTGCCGGTCTGCTCCAGCCCGAACGACTTCTGGAATTGACCAACCCAATCGACGGTCTCAGCTCCGAAGTCTCCGTCCGCCCCGTGTTTCGGCAGGGCCTTGGGATTCCAGGTGAGAAGGCATTCCTGAAACCTCTTCACGGCGGCGTTCTCCATTCCCCGCGCCAGCACCATCTCGTCCTCCTTTGCGTTCATCGGCTCTGATTCGAGTGCGCCGGCCCCTTCCGATCGGCCGCCCGGAACCGTCGCCCAATCCACCTCGACATCGCCCGGGCCTTGATCCAACTGGAAATGCATCCGGTCAGGCTTCGTCCAATGTCCTCCCCATGACCACACCCGCGCCCCGGCCACGTTGCGGATGGCCATGACCGCAGCCACATGGTCGGGCTGGATCTTGCCACTGAAAGGGTCGCCTTCGGTAAAAGGGTTCTGCTTCGGATCGATGTCGACGGCGATGCCCGCCGAATGAAGTGAGGGCTTGTCCGTGCCCTCGATCAACCGGCAGTTGTAGGCCCAGCAGGATTTGGGCACGTAGCCAGCCGATCGCAGGGCTTGCTCGAGCGCCTTGTAGGCGTCGACTGCGGGAGCGGGCACGCCGCCCACTTTGCGATCGAGAAACCGGACGTCGACGAAGGCACCATCGCCCTCGCGGCACATCCAATCGTCCCACAACCTGCGCAAAGTCGCTGACGTGGCCTCGAAAACGAGGTCAGGATCCTGTCGCTCGGCGTCACCCTCGGGATCGAGGAACTCGACAGGAACGGATTCATCCACGGCCACGCTCGTACTCCTCTCTGATCGCCTTGATGGTTATCCCCTCATTTGCTTGATATGTGGTGGCTGGGTCGTCCAGTCGTCGCATCTTGGAATCACCGGCATGGTGTACCGCCATCAGCTGCCAAGCCTGGGTGAACACCGGGCTGCCCGAGCTTCCACCTTCCGTCGGGGCGGTGTAATGAACCCTGATTTGGTCGGCGTCATAGGCGAGCAGGTCGTTGCCCCGGATCGAGAACTTGAGCCCACCGCCGGCGGGGTGCCCAATCACATAGACGTATGCGCCCTCGGTAACCGGCTCTGGTAGCAGGGCGACCTCGATCGGTTTGGCGATCGCGGCGGAAACTCCCGTGTATCGAAGAAATGTCACGTCACAGACGCCGGGTGGAGAGCTCCACACACACTCGAAGCCGGTGATGACGAGATCATCTCCGCCCACCGACTTGGTCACATCGAACGCCGCCTGCGCTTCACCGGGGAGAAGCTTCCCGACACCCGGTTCGGGGCTGCAAACATGCGCATTGGTTACCAGCAGCGGGCCTGCCCCGAAGTCTGGGTGCAACAGAGAACCCTCGATTAGAAACCCAGTCCCCCACGGCTCGCCAGAGGCATCAGTTATCTTGCCGACGGACTCGGCACACTGAAGCCCTCTGACCAGGTGGTTGTATCCGACCGGCAGCGCAGTCCCGAAGATCTTCTCCAGTTGCCGCGGCGACTCAGGCAACTCGACATGGGCCCCGGCGCCGAGTTGGAGCTTCTCCGCGGCGATGGCCACCAGGACGGGGTGATGGCGCTCCAGTTGCCATATGTCGAGGAGCTGGCGGCGGAGGCTTTCCAGCTCGAATGGGCGCACGCTCTTGCTGGCGGACAGCTGTTCGGCTGCTGTGACTGCCTCCTGCTCGGCGTCGCCCTCTCCCCCGAAGGCCACGAGTGCTTCGATCTCGGTGGTGCGATCCCAGATCTTCCGTACCTTGAAGTCGTCCTGTCGGGCGCGGGCGAGGACAGTTCGGCCCAGGGACACGATGTCGAAGGCATCACGGACTTCGATCCCGTCGCGGATGGCGCGAGAGGTGAGTGCGAGAAGGTTCACACCGTGCCATGCGGGATCGGTCCCGCCCTCGTAGCCGAACCTGTAGGCGTCGATGGCGGCGAGCAGGTCGTTTGGTCTCCGCCCGTCGACGAAGCGCTGTTTGTGGAGACGGCCGAGCATGCCGAATACCTCGCCCCGCTCGGTGGGGTCGTCGGCCAGTTCGAGCAGCTCGCGACACGCGAGCTCCGCCGCATGGAGCGCCCCGGTCTCGATCAGCGTCTGGCAGTAACGACGACGACCAGCCATATCGATGGAGCCGACTGCGATCGCCGCATCCCCGATGCCGACCACATGCTCGAACTCGCGATGCCTGAGCAGCTCGGCCAGAATCTCGCCAACCTGTCCGGCAGGGATCCCTCCGTCCCAGACCACCGACTCGATCTCGGCCGCTGTCGCAGCGATGTCTTCGGGTTTTCCGCTCTCGAGGCTCGCCTGCAGGCTTTCACCCAGCGGGGAATCGAGAAAGGTCATACCTCACAGACCCAGACCGTCGCGCACCGCCTGCTGGACGACCTTTTGCCGGAAGTACTTGCCAGAGGGATGGCGCATCACCCCGCCGTTGGAGACCACTTCGTCGACGAGGATGGGCTGCTCTCCCCGCTGGTAGTCGTTGGTGATGATCGGATCAGCGGCGCACACCGGGTCCAGTCTGTCGACGACGTTGATCCATCGAGGCAACTGACCCGGATATCCGTCTGCCTTCGACCACTCTGGCTTCAGTTTGTGCTGGACCTCGGACAGTCCCAGGGGTGTGCCCAGCGTTATGAGCATGTCGACCGGCTTCGTGTCGGCGACTCGCTTGACACAGTCGTAGGCGATCACCGATCCGAGGCTGTGAGCGACGACGACATGCGGGCCGTCGTCAATCGCGGCGAGATCTTTGACGAATCGTCCTCGCACTTCGTCGCGGACCTTGTACGACGACCCGGCCCTAGGCGAGTGGCTGGTGTTGAATAAGTAGTGATGCACATCGCGAAGCAACACCCTCATCAAGGGTCGCTTGATGAACCAGGGAAGGGGTACCGCCTCCAAAGCGGAGATCGCGGCGACGCGCACGTCGCCTGACGTCTCCGGCTCGGGTTGGCTCGGCATTTCGATGGCGACCGCCGGCTCGTCGGGATGATCGAGGTCGTAATTGGCGATCATCGCTTCGATGAAGGCCCTCTCGTCGCCGGAAGCCTCGTCAATGTATGACTCGTCGATCTCGATGAGTGAGCCCGGCTCGATGCCTTCGTACTCGATCGACTCCTGGGTGCTGCCCGCGTCGGTGGCGGCCGCATACATGACATCGGCCCAATAGACCATCGAGGCGGAGACTCCGAATACGTCCAAGTCGACCCCGTCTCCACCGTCGGCGAGGTCCCGCTTCCACGTCGTCAGCAAACGCTCGGGCGATGGCTGGTTCATGATCCCGTGAACGAAGGTGATGTGACCCATCGAGTCCCCTTTCTCCGATGCGAGGCTACGCGTCGACAAGCAGGTTTGGGCTGGTACTCGCTGTGTTCCGCCTCGTAGCTGTTTCAGTGCCGGTCGCTGGTGTTTTGAGGCCCGTTAGCGTTACGGGCGGCACACTCCGGTTCATGTCATAGAGAGGTAACTGGGCCATGCCGCAAGTAGCCTGGAGCTTCCCATCGGAGGGGTCCCCGCCGAACGTTGGTTCCAGGTGCAAAGAGGCAGATGACTGAGACATCATCGCCGCAGGGTTCAGGCTCGATCGCTGATGACCACGTCTTCATCAGCTATACCCACATCGACAACTTGCCGTTCGGGCCGCAGAAACAGCACTGGATCTCGCTTCTCGACGAAGAGCTGACCACCCGTCTCAAGCAGCTGGTCGGTGGCGAGGTCTCCGTGTGGAGAGATGACAAACTCCAAGGCAACGACGTCTTCGCTGAATCATTGAAGGAACGGTTGGCGAACGTCCAGATCCTGATCTCGGTGTGTTCGCCCCGATATCTGAAATCCGAGTGGTGCCAGCGAGAGCTCGACGAGTTCGTTCAGGCCGCCCAAGCCACCCGGGGGATTCAGGTGGGCACCAAGAGCCGGTTGTTCAAGGTCTTGAAGACACCGGTGCCACTCGAGGATTTGCCGCCGGTCCTGGAGCCCTTGCTGGGCTACGAGTTCTACGAATTTCTGCCGGAAGGCGACCATTTCCTGGAATACCTGATGAACCCCAATGAGGCGGATCGTTGGAAGTTCTATATGCGGCTCGAGGATCTGGCACAGGACGTGGCCAAACTCCTTGGTGAGCTCGAGGGCCAGGCGGAAGTCGTCGTGCCCGGCGGTGCGGCCTTCGACAGGACGGTGTACCTGGCTATGACAACGCCGGACATGTCAGAAAGCCGCGACGACCTGAAGCGGGAATTGGAAAGACGAGGCTTTGAGGTGCTCCCGGAACAGGCTCTGCCCTCGACGGCCGAGGACGTGTCTGCAGCGGTGACCCGGGATCTCTCCCGATGCTCTTCCTCGATCCATCTGCTCGGGGCCGGTTATGGGTCCCCTCTCGAAGGTGGCAACAGGTCGATCACCGAACTCCTGCTCGACCTTGCTGGAGAGTCGGCCATCCGCGGGGGCCTGATGCAGCTCATCTGGCTCCCGGATGCCGTAGAGCCTTCCGATGACGAGCAACGAAAGCTGATCGAGAGGCTCGAGGCAACAAATGTCGGCGAGTCAGTCGAGGTGATCCGCGCCCCCTTGCACGCATTCAAGTCCCATGTGCTCGAAACGATTGACCGGGCCCCGGCTCGAGCTTCCACGCCACCGGATGCCAGCTCGGAGGAGCCGACCGTCTATCTGGTCTACGAACCGAGTGATAAGAAGGAGGGGGACACCCTGAGGGACGAGCTCGAGGCACGAGGGTGCTCGGTGTTGGTGCCCTTGAGTGAGGGCTCCGAGGTCGAGCTCCGCGAGGTCCACCAGACCTCGATGGTGCTCAGCGACGCCGTACTCATCTACTACGGCAGATGCACCGAGCATTGGGTGCGAATGAGGCTGTTCGATCTCATGAAGGCGCCGGGCTGGGGTCGCTCTGAGCCCTATCGAGCCACGGCGGTCTGGATTGGAGCACCGGCAACGCCGCAAAAGGCCGAGCTGCGCCCGGGCGATACCCTGGTCCTGACGGATGCCGAAGGCTCACCGTCTCCAGCTATCGAATCGTTCCTCACCCTGCTCGAGGACGCAGGCCCGGACGGCCGATGACAGGAAGAAACCTCAGATTCAACCCGTTTCCGGGGCTCCGGCCGTTTCGCGAATCGGAAACGCATCTCTTCTTCGGACGCACCGCCCAGGTCGACGACCTTCTATCGGAGTTGGCACGCTCGAGGTTCGTGGCAGTCATGGGAGCTTCGGGCAGTGGCAAATCATCCCTGGTGGCCGCCGGTCTGCTCCCGGCGCTGCACGGTGGCCTGTCGAAGGAGCTGGGAGCTGCATGGCGAATCGCCAGTTTCCGCCCGGGCGGCAACCCGATTCGAAACCTGGCCATAGCCCTTGCTGCACCTGACGTTTTGGGCGTTGGGGGGTCGGATCCTGCGACAGATGCCGACCATCTCGAAGCAACACTCAGGCGTAGCGCGCTCGGTCTCGCCGACGCGGTCAGGCGCGAGCAGGGGACGAGAGATGGCCGGTTCCTGGTCGTGGTCGACCAATTCGAGGAGCTTTTTCGATTCCAGGAAGCGACCAATGACGTCGGGTCGAGCGGTCGCTCTGACTTCGTTCAGCTCCTCATCGAGGCTGCTCGGGATGCCGACGCCCCAGTCGATGTGATCCTCACCATGCGCTCTGATTACCTCGGCGACTGCTCCCAGTTCGAACAACTTCCCGAGACCATCAACGATGGGCTCTATCTGGTGCCCCGTCTGACCCGCTCCCAAATGCGTGAGGCGAT
Organism: uncultured Acidobacteriota bacterium; assembly: GCA_963720925.1. Classification (GTDB taxonomy): domain Bacteria; phylum Actinomycetota; class Acidimicrobiia; order Spongiisociales; family ZC4RG35; genus JARDZU01. The sequence continues at coordinate 62,439 of CAVRHE010000004.1, read as the reverse complement.
CGTCGGCCCGGTCGCGGTTGGAGGGGGAACTATTGCCCCTCGCCTGGTGCAGCGCATACTCAACGATGCACGATCTGATCCTGACGTTCTGCCCGTGGTTCAACACGCCCTGATGCGCACCTGGGATCTGTGGGCGGTCGACGGAGCCACGACCTCACCTCTCGACATCGTGCACTATGAGGCGGGCGGTGGTCTGGAAGAAGCCCTGGCCCGCCACGCAGACGAAGCCTTCCACGAGCTTTCAGAGGATCCCAGCCGCCGGATTGCCGAACTCGCCTTCAAACGTCTCACCGAGCTCGACGTCGATGGCCGGGAGGGTCGTCGTCCATCGCCGCTCGTCGAGATTGCGGCAGTGGCCGGGGCCACGATCGACGAAGTGAACGACGTCATCGGACACTTCACCCAGCAAGGAAGGTCCTTTCTCACGGTGTCGAGCGACGGAGTTGTCGACATCTCCCACGAGAGCCTGATCCGCCAATGGCCGCGTCTGCGTCATTGGGTGCGCGACGAAGCGCGATCCAGTGACATCTACCGAAGATTGACGAACTCCGCGGAGCGGTGGGGCCGGGGCGAGGCTGCGCTTCTGCGGGATCCGGATTTGCAAATAGCGACCAATTGGTGGACCGAGACACAGCCCAACCAGGTCTGGGCCGATCGCTACGACCCAGGATTCGAGCCCGCTGTTGCCTATCTCGATCGCAGCCGACGAGCCGCGACCCGTCGTCGCATCTCGTTCGGGGCGGGTGCACTGGGACTGGGAGTCCTGGCGGTCGTCTTCGGGCTATTGACCCTTAGGGCGAACAGATCGGAGCGCCTCGCAGTTGCTCGTCAGTTGGCGGCTGTGTCAGTCGAACTGGGGCCGGAGCAGGGGACGCAAAGCATCCTGACCGCCATCCAGGCATTGCGAACCACGGAGGCCGACGGACTTCGCCTGCCCGAAGCGGAGGAGGCGTTGCGGAGCGCGATGGCGAATCCGCTCGGAATGCGGCTTCCGGGTGAGCCCGGCCAGCCCGGTCACACCGAGGAGATCACGTCCTTGTCCCTGAGCCCGGATGGAAGGTGGCTGGCTACCGCCAGCCTCGGCGAAACAGCACTGCTCTGGGACTTGCGTAGTCCGACGCAGGATCCGACCCCGCTCCAGGGCCACACAGACGATGTCGTGGTTGTGGCCTTCGATCCGACCGGGAGATGGTTGGCGACAGGCGACGCGGCCGGTGTTGGCCTGTTGTGGGACATGAAGGACCGCGAGGCGGACCCGGTGTCTTTGCCGCCACACCAAAAAGGGGTGACTGCATTGGCGTTCAGCCCCGACGGGAACTGGGTGGCCACTGGAAGTGAGGACTCCGACGTTCGGCTGTCTGATATTTCCGTTCGCGGCCAGGAGGACCTTGTCTTGGAAACCGACGGGTTTGTGACCACTCTTGCCTTCAGCCCCGATGGAAGCCGGCTCGCGGCCGGAAATGGCGATGATCGGGCTCGGGTTTGGAACATGGACGACCCTCAGTCACCTCCCGTAGAGCTGCCTCACGACGGTGAAGTGGTTGCTCTCACCTTCAGTTCGGACAGTCAGTCACTCGCGACCGGTAGTAGCGATGGGATGGCGAGGATCTGGGACCTGAGCGCCGTGTCCCTGCGGCCACGGGTGCTGAGCCACGGGGATTCCGTCCTGGCCGTGGCAATCAGCCCTGATGGACGGTGGCTCGCTACCGGTGGAGTAGACAACGCGGCTCGACTCTGGGACCTGACCAACACCGATCGAGTGACCGATACCTCGGTTTCGCTCGTTCACTCTGGTCCCGTCGAGGCGATGATGTTCTCAGCTGACGGCTTGTTGGTGTCTGGTGGCTCTGACAACGCGGCGCTCCTGTATGACCCCGACCAATTGACCGTCGAACCAACCGCCTTGGGGGGTCCAGTCACTGCACTCACTGTCAATCTCAACACAGATCAAGTGGCAATCGGATCGGATGATGGCTCAGCCCACGTTTGGGATCTGGACCAGCTTTCGACGGAGCCGGCGGTTCTGAACCATGACGATGATGTCACTGCCCTCGCGTACAGCCCCGACGGCGACCAAGTGGCGACCGGAACCGCTGCCAACGTAGTGAGACTCTGGAATGTCGACGATCCTGATGCGGAGCCGATCCTTTTGCCCTTCGACAAGACCGAGAAGTTTCCCAACGCAGAGGTCGAGGCATTGGCCTTCAGCCCGGATGGGAAGTTATTGGCCGCAGGCGGAGGTGACGAGGTCTTACGGCTGTGGGATCTCGAATCCTCACCGCAGGAGCACATACAGGAGTCGGTTGACCAATACATTCGAGCCGTGGAATTCAGCCCAGATGGCTCGCTTCTCGCCGTCGGTCTTGGGGACAGCAGCGTGTTACTCATGCCGGTCGATGACGTTGCCCCGATACGACTTCGTGGTCACGACGCGGATGTGAGCAGCGTTACCTTCAGCGCAGACGGGGAATGGCTGGCTTCAGGTGACCAGGCCGGGAAGATTTTGCTCTGGGATCCCGGTGACTTCGATGCCGGTCCTATCTCACTGGGGACGGTTGAGGGGGAGCTTTTGGCGTTGGACTTCAGTCCCGACAGCTCTCGCCTCGTGTCCGGCAGCCGAGGAGGGGTCGTCAACGTCTGGTCCGTTCCGAGGGGCGATCCCGACGAGGTATTCCACAGTGATCCGGTGACGGGCGTCGCCTACAGCGCGGACGGCAGGTTGCTTGCGGTAGCGGCGACGACGGCGCTACTCCTCGATGCGTCCACATTCGATTCAGCGGATCCCGCTGTCCGATCGGTTGTGTTGTCCGGCCACCGAGAGGCCGTCACCGAGGTGGCTTTCAGCCCGAGCGGTGAGTGGCTGGCGACGGGAAGCGAGGATGACACCGTTCGTCTTTGGTTACCGCTCAAGGAACTGGTCGAGCTGGCGTGTGACACAGCGGGGCGCAATCTCACAGAGGAGGAATGGACGACCCTCGTCCCCGGCAGCCGTATGCGAGGACATGTGAGCAATGGCCCTGAGGTTTCAAACGTCCGGCTTAACGTCGATTCACGATGGCGCGTAGAAGTCATCACGACATCGAACGCGCCCTCGTTGTTGTCGACGCCGGTGTCGTTGATCCCAAGGAACAATCGCCCCTCCTCCTCGACCGTCACCCCATAATGTGCTCCCACCAGACCGGCGTCCCCCCCTCGCCAATTTGGCCAATTAGCGCACCATGATTTTCGTTCTCGAGGCCCGGCACATTATTGGTGCGGATCTCCGGATCGTCGTTCCCGTCAGGCCGCCGTGAGTGCCGCTCCTCCCGAGGATGACGTCACCCGTTGCCTCGATAACCACCAGTCGCCCGGCTTTAGTCGACACCGGTATCGGTCCACAGTTCGGTCCCGGGGATCGACATTTCCAATTCAACGAGGTCGGCCCCGTCCTCGAGACATGAGGGATAACTCTCCACGAATTTCCCGAGGGCTCGGAGCCCTCGACGTGCCGGGCTTCGTTCGACCACTCCTCGAACTCCTGATCCGGAATGCAAATCGGGTCACTTGGAGTCCGGCCTCCTTGTGAGAAAGGCCCCGTTGCGTGCCCTCGCCCTTTATGTAGGTCGTGGACATGCCACCGGCCATCAACGTCACTGAGCCGTTCTTGACAGTCAGGCAGGTCAAGCCTGTATCCGGCTCGCAGGCGGTGAACTTCGCCATGTCTCCGAGTGTCTCGATTGTGGCCCCCGGGAGTCTGCAATTGCAGTTGAGCCTCGGTGGGGCCGAGAATTCGAAGTCAACATGACCCGAGCTGAGAACCGCAGTAATTTCATTGTCGTCCCACGTCTCCAACTCGAGGGACCCATTTTGAACAACTCGAACGCAAAGAGGCCCGGGACACGTATCAGACCGACCGAGACTCCCTGGACTGCGATCTCGTCGCCGTGGGCGATTGGGGCGATGTCGTTCTCTTCGTAGATCACCTCATTCAGCGAGGCGCTTCCGTCCTTGACCCACAACTCGGGTTGCTCGGGGGATGTGGCACGTTGTGCCCCCATCGGCAGTGTAGTCGAGGTCGCCCCGCCAGATCCGCAAGCGGCCAATACGATCGCCAGAATCATCCCCGAAAGCTTCGAACCAGGCATTCCCATGTCCACCACCCTCAGATCTCTGTCAACCCTATCGGTGGTGGTTAAAATCGCGATAGGGGGAACAACCTCACATGGGTGTCGAACCCAAGATCGGGCATTGCGCCCTGTCTGATCGAGCGTTAAGAAACATGTGGCAGGCCGGAGTCGAGTCGTGGAGGCCTCACGGCTGCAGCCGCCGCCAACGCCGTGATCGCATGGTCCGGATTGTCGTTATCGACTTCGATCACGATTGGTCGCTGGCCGGCCTGCTGCTCCGATACCCGAGTCGAGCAGCGCACGGTCGGTGCGGGCATCGACCCAGGAGACTGTGCGGTCGGTACCCCCCGCTGGGCCAACAGCTCGATCTCGAGGATGCAACCCTCGTTCTTGGGCCCGAGGCGCGGAGATCCATTCGTACGGCCTGGTCTCTCCAAGCAGTCGGGTCACCGTCAGCCGCCAGGTGTCGTCGAAACAGAAAAACTCGTCGATGCGATACCTCGCTATCCCAGTCGCTTCGGGCTGTCAATGAGCCGAGTCGCTCCGCGAGGGTCGCCAGCTTGGTCGATGAAGAGTCGGCGGAGATTGCCGCGCACGAAGGTGAGGAATTCATCGGGATCCACATTGGCGATTGCCAGATCCGTACCGCCGATCATCCGAACCGGGCCTACGTAACGCCAACCGGCGTTGATCCGATCGAGCAGTCGCTGACTCTTCGGGTCCGGTCGAGAAAACCCTGCAACATGAGCAGCGCCGGGGCGTGTTCCCGGGTCCGGTCGATAACGCGGTACAAGACCATGGCGATAACACCCGTGGCGGCGAAGATCGCCATCCCCACACCGAATACGCCTCCTGCCGTTGAAGCTGAGCCCCGACTGAGAAATCGATGGCGAAGACCAAGAAGACCGTTCCGAGGAGGAGCATCTGGTCCGAGAAGCCGTGGCGCCCGTACCACCTGGCCAGCCAGCATCGTGACCAGGGTCCCGAGGACGACGGCCCCGACCAATCCGACCAACTGGAGGGCCTAGAACATGAAATTGCCGTCGGTGATCCCGATGGCGAAGAAGAATTCGACCCAGGCATCGAGCAGCCCGTCGGAACCAACGATCGCAATGGCAAAGGCCTGCGAGCCGACGATGGCGACCATCATCGCCCCCAGCACCAACGTGCCCACACCACGCAGAGGCCGGGTGAGGAAGGCGATGACCGCCGCCGTCGGGATGAGGCTCCATACCCAGAGCCGAGCGGGGTCCATGAAGCTCGCACCCGATATCAACCCCACCGCCCACAAAGCAACGAAATACACAGCGAGCGAGCCCCACAGCCAACGTTTGCTTCCACCAGTGACGATCCAGATGCCAATCACCGCGGGCCAGGTTTGGTAGATCCCCCAAAGAAAGAAATCCGGTAGACGGAGAAGTCGATGTCGTTCCAGGCAAGGAACAGCGTCGAGAAAGCGAAGCCGAAGAGAAGCCCCACGATGACGACCAGCATCACATTGCGACGAATCCCTGCCGAGATCTCTTCCGGCGCGACCGGGTGAACAGTGGGGCTGCTACCCGGCTCCGATTCAGCGGCAGAGGGCGGACCAGGATCCGGCTGAACTTCTCCCCGCTGGTTCATGAGCCGGAGGATCGAGCGCCGATAGCGGCGGAGGAGCAGCCAGGTGATGGGCAGTGCAAGGACCGCGGCGAACACGGCAGTGAAGTAGGTCAGTCCGCCCAGGAACTCGGTATTGCTCATGTCCCCCTCGGCACCACCGGCCACCGAAGGGTACGCCGGAGCTGTGAGAGGCATTGTCCACCTCAAGAGTCGGCAGCGCCGCCCTCCCACTAGGTTCGAGAGATCTCTCGAGGACGGGGTGCATGACATCAGAAAAGATCAGCACGTTTCAGGGCGGGGGTCGGGGCCCGAAGGTCGCGGTGCTCGGTGGCGGCGTGGCCGGGATGAGCGCTGCTCACGAGTTGATCGAACGCGGGTTCCAGGTTGCGGTGTTCGAGCGCCAGACCGAATTGTGCGGAGGCAAGGCGAGGAGCATCCCGGTGCCGGTCGGAGGCGACGACTCGATCTGCGCCGACGCAGAGGGCCCTTCGGGTTTCCTGCCAGGGGAGCACGGCTTTCGCTTCTTCCCCCGTTTCTACCGCCACGTGACCGACACCATGAGCCGGATTCCCGTAGGTGAAAAGGGCGCGCACGTAGTCGACAACCTCACCGACACGTCACGGGTCGAGATGTCCCTCTATGGGAAGAAGCCAATCGAGATGCCCTCTCGATTCCCCAGCAGCAAGGAGGATTGGGAGCTCATCGTTCAGGACCTGATCGACAACGTCCCGGCCCAGATGGGCCTGGAGAACGAAGAGATCGAGTTCTTCGTCGGAAAGCTCTGGCAGGTGCTCACCAGCTGCGATGCCCGCCGCCAGGAGGTGTACGAGACCATGGGCTGGTGGGACTTCGTCGACGCCAGCAACAAGTCAGAGGGCTATCAAAAGTTCCTGGCCGAGGGCCTGACCCGCTCCCTGGTCGCGGCCAATGCTCGACTGGCCAATGCCCACGTCGAAGGTGACGTGGGGCTGGCCCTTATCCTGGACATGCTCATCCCCGGCCCAAGCACCGACCGGGTCCTCAACGGGCCAACGAACGAGGTCTGGCTCCACCCTTGGCTCGCCTACCTGACCAAGAAAGGCGTGGATTACAGGTTCGACCGAAAGATCGAGAAGATCGTTTGTAAGTCAGAAGAGGGTCGCGTCGGCGGAACAATCGATTCTGTCGTTATGTCGGACTCCGCTGGGAGTACCTACGTGCTCGACGACGCCGACTACTACATAGCCGCATTGCCTGCCGAGGTGATGGCTCGTCTCCTCGACGATGGGATCCTCGCGGCCGACTCCTCCCTCGAGGGCATCAAGGAGATTGGCACCAAGTACGTCGAGTGGATGAACGGGATCCAGTTCTATCTCACCGAGGACATGCCACTGTCCAACGGGCACACGATTTACGTCGACTCTCCTTGGGCCATGACCTCGATCTCACAGCAACAGTTTTGGCCCGACCATCCACTCGAGAAGTATGGCGACGGCAAGGTGCGCGGGGTCATCTCGGTCGACATCTCCAACTGGCATGCCGACGGCAACACCGTGAAAAAACCAGCGATGTATTGCAACGCCGAAGAGATAAAGACCGAGGTGTGGGAGGAGTTGAAGCTCTCCCACGGCATGGACGAGAAGCCGCTGACCGATGACATGCTGCACTGCTGGTTCCTCGATCCGGACATCCAGCGGGAAAAGTGGCTCGACTCGCTGCCTTCCCCGGGACCGTCCGAGATCACCGGTCTGGTCCCGATGGATGAGGACGCAGAGCCCCTCTTCGTGGCGTATGTCAACACCTGGCGGCTCCGACCACAGGCCTTCACCGCGATATCGAACTTGATGCTGGCATCGGATTACGTGCGGACGTTCACATCGGTGGCGACGATGGAAGCGGCCAATGAGGCGGCCCGCCGGGCGGTCAACGCCATCATCGAGCACTCGGGGCATCGAGCGAGCCTGTGCCGGCTGTGGAACGTCACCGAACCACCATTCGCCTTCGTCTTCCGGATGATCGACCAACGGCGGTACGAGCGGGGTCTGCCCTGGAAGGAGCCTCCGTTCTTCGTCAAGAGTGCCAGCAAAGCAATCACCTTGGCCGGGCCGACCGCCTCGAGATTGCGACGGTTGGTCGGCCGGTCGTGAGACTCACATCTCCCTGAGGGCAGACCGGGCCGAATCTGAGAAGGGGGACGCTCCGGTGGACTCGAACAGATCCCGCGCCCTCTCGAGTTGAGCACTGTCCTTCGACAGGCGGCCCAGACTCAGCCGCAACCGCCCTTCCTCGTAGGGCATCTGGAGTTCGGCAGCGATCTCGATGCCGTGCTCCCACTCTTTGCGGGCTGCATCCGAGTCCCCCGCTGTTGCCTTGACCCCCCCGGAATAGCGATGGGCAGCGGGCTGACCGATCGGGAAGACCTTGCTGAATGCCCTCAGCTTCTTCACGGCGAGCTCCGAGGCCGACTTGGCCGCGGCAGCAGCGCGGGCGCGCCCTGTCTCCCACTGGCCGAGATAGACGTCTGCGACACCGGTGAACCCGTCTAAGGCGAAGACAACACCCGGCCGCTCGGCGTAGAGCGCCTGTGATGCCGAGGCTGCGGCTGCCCGGGCCCGTTCCTGATCATCGAGACGCCAGTAGGTCTCCGCCATGAGACCGTAGAGCCAGCCCACATTGATCGCCCCGACCCCGGCATCGAGAAGCGACTCGCCATTGCGGAACCTGGACAGCGCGGTTCGATATTCGCCCTGGCGGAGAAGGCTGGTCCCCTGGAAGAGCCAACCCCAGAGCTCACCCTGTGCGTCATCCCGGCCCGAGCCCGACTCCTTGAGTTGCTCGCCGATCTGATAGACCTCGGCGAACCGGCCTTGGGCGGTCAACATCTGTCCCGTCGTGCCCAGGTTCTCCTCCATCTGACGCACGTCACCGAGACGCTTGTACAGATCGAGAGAGTCCCGGAGATCTTGCTCGGTCGTCTCCCAGTCCCCCACACCAACCCCGTAGACACTGGTGGCCAGCCGGACCCAAGCGTGTTCTGGAGGGCGGTCGACCTGGTCGGCGACCTCCCGGCTCTTGCGCGAGTAGAGCCGTGCCAGCCTGTGGATGGGCACGATCCCCGCGACAATGCTCATGTTTGCGTAGATGCGGGCGAGCACCGGCGACGTGCCCGCCTTCTCGGCGAGGTTCAGCCCCGAGACGGCGGCGGTGATCAGCGCCCCCGGATCGTTGGCGTAGTAATAGATCTTCATCAACCGCTCGTAGGCCGTCGCTGCCTCGATCAGGTCCTCCCTCGACTCGCCATGGGAGGCCGAGACGTCGGACCGGGACAACCGATGGCGGGCCTGCAGGGCAGATGCGGTGAGAAGTCTGGCCCCAACGCCGAACTTGCCGTGACCGACCGGGTATCCATGGAGCTCGAGTGACCGTTCGAAGTGGTCCGCGCTGCGATCGATCCGGCCCATTCCGAGGTAGGCCTCGGCCAGGTCCTGCTCCAACCGGGCCAAGGCTCGGGCCGGCACCTCATGGCTCGGCGCGGCATCGCCGCCATCGGCGTGTCGCCAGATCGATGGCGTCGGTGAGAAAGCCGATTGCCTCGCGGTGGGCAAAGTTGCGCAACGAGGTACGGCCTGCCCGACCCAGGTAGTCGAGGGCCTTGTCGACATCGCCGCTCTCCGACTCCGCACTCAGGCTATTGCGCCAGTGGTAGGCGAGCGTGGTGGCAACCGCGTCGAGATCGTCGGCGTGGGCCTTCTCCAGTGATACCGCCACTGCGCGATGAAGCTCGGACTTCTGGGAGAAAAGGAGCAATCCGTAGGCGATGTCCCGAGTGATGGCGTGGCGGAATCGATACCTGGATCGGTCCAGGGTCACTTCATGCACGAGATCGAGAACCACGAGGTTCTGCAGGCTCTCGATTGCCTCGGAGTCGTCCAAGGCGGCCGGATAGATCTCGACCAGAGTGTCGACGGAGAATTCGCGGCCGATCACGCTGGCCACCTTCAGTATCGACTGCTGACGGGCCGACAAGCGATCGAAGCGGCCGATGATGATGTCCTGGACGGTGTTGGGGAAGTCCACGTCACGCAGGTCCTGGACGTTGGGTGCGAGCCGGCTTTCTCCGTTCTCGATGACCAGCAGACCGGCATCGCGAAGGGCGAAAGCGATCTCCTCGCTGAAATAGGGATGCCCCTCGGCCTGTTCGATGATCATCTCGATCACCGGCCCGGGAACACTTTTCACGCCCAGGCAATTCTCGACCAACTGCATCACGTCGGCCGGTTCCAGTTCGGAGAGGACGACATGCTCGGTGTGCTCGTTTTCGAGCAGACGTTGGTACTCGTCCGGGGCATCGTGGCCCGATCCCTCGCCAAACGGACGGGTGGCAACGACGAGCAGCAAAGACGGGAGCTCCCGCACCGCCCGCTCAGCCATGGCCCACGAGGCAGAGTCAACCCAATGGCCGTCGTCGATGACTATCACGAAAGGGGCCGCATTGCGGGCTGCGCCGCGGATGATCTCGGTTATGAGACGCAGGGTGTTCTCGCCGCGAAGCTCGGGCTCCATGCCGGCGATCAGGTCGGAATCCTCCGCACCGATGGAGACCATGGTGTCGAGAAGGCCCTTCCGCTCTTCGAGCCAGGGATCGCTGTCGACGAATTCGAGGAGCTCACCCTCGGCTTCGATCCCGTCTCCGCCGAAGAGCTGTCGCAACACCGACCTCCAGGCATAAAATGCCGTGGCCTGTTCGATTTCCTCACCCGAGGTGGTGATGACCGTCGTGCCGAGCAACTCGGCCTGTTCGACGAAGTCCCTGAGGAGGCGAGACTTGCCGATGCCCGCAGTCCCCTCGATGAGAATCGTGCCGCCCTGGCCTGCATGTAGCTGGGCGAGGCGGGCAGTCACGATGCCTCGTTCCGTGTCCCGGCCGACCAATCCCCCTTCGCTCAGACGACGGGAAGTGCCCGAGGACCCATGGCCGTCCAGCGCAGTGGCCCGATAGACGGTCACGGCGCGTTCGACTCCCTTGAACTCCGCTGGCCCGATCACCGAGAACTCGACCCGCGAGCTGGGTTCTGTGGCGATCTGCTCGGCGACGTAGACCATCCCGGATGGCGTCTGCTGCATTATTCGGGCGGCGAGACTCACCACGGGGCCGTGGGCGCCGTAAGTCATTCGATTCGGACCGCCGTAGGAGCCGACATAGGCCATTCCCTTGGCGATTCCGACCCGGACAGGAGTGGTGACGCCGGATTCGGGGGAAGGCTCGGTGAGCTCCAACGCTGCGATAACCGCCCGTCGGGCCTCGTCCTCGTGGGAAACCGAAGCGCCGAAAACGGCATAGAGATGACATCCCTTGTCGTCGATCAGGGTCTGGAGGACGACCCCTTCGTACTTGGCGAGCACATCCTGCGCCCAGGAGACGCACGCATCGAGAGCCGCTCCCGCGTCATCGTCGTTCACATGATCTATTCCCACGAATCCGACGAAAATGGCAACCACGTCGCGCATCTCCGCCAGGAGACCCTGCAGCCGCTGCTCGATCCGCTCATGGACGTCGGGGAGGAGCCACTGCCGGGCGACGGCCTCATCGATGGCGTAATCGTCCATCGCGATCACCCGATCCGGCTCGGAGACAAACGCATCCACCAGGTAGCGGACACGCCCCTCACTGGAGACCGTGCGCAACTCGGCCCGGAATCCGAGCGCTTCGGCAACCTCGCGGCTCACGGCCACCTCACCCCGCTGCAGCAGCGTTGCCTCTGACGATAGGGATTCGACGACCTCGCCGGCCAGCAGATCCATGTAGGCGTGCTCGGGACGGCCGACCCGCACCCGCCGAGACGTGCCGTGCACAACGGCCACCTTGATGTCGATGTCACCCGCCGGCCCGCCTGCTTCCTGATCCCGGAACACCTGGATGAAGGAGCGCAGGCTGAGTGCAGCCGCGGTCGCCTGGGATCCGTCGTCCCCAGCGAACCAACTGATCACGGAATCGCCGCCGAATGAGATGACGCTCCCGCCATGGTCGTGAATCGCACTCGTGGTGGGGCCGAAGACCTTGTTGAGCAGGCGCGACAATTCCTCCGCGCCTCGGCGCGGCCCGAGGTTCCGACTCAGGACCTCGGTCAAGTGTGTAAACCCGCTGATGTCGGCGAACAGGGCGGCGCCGGTGGACGTCGCAGGCAACTTGCCCAGGCCGGCCAGCTCACGCCGACGATCCATCGGTAGGTACACCTCGAACGATGGACCGACGGCATTTTCTGTCGGCACTTGCCCGCTCATAGCGTCACGTTCCGAGTGTATTCAGCGTGGACCTTGCGGCCCGGTCCTGGGACATCAGTACTTGTCGAGGCGGATGCCCATCACGACATCGTCGGTGTCGTCGAGGTGCTCGAACCCCAGGTGCTCGTAGAAGCCAACGGCGCGTCGATTGCGGGCATCGACGCCGAGATGGACGCCAGGCACTGTCCTGGCCCGGAGTTCGTCGAGAAGGCGGCCCATCATCGCCCTGCCCACGCCTTTTCCCTGAAGCACCGGGAGCAGGTCGATGTGGAGATGAGCGGGATACCGCGAGACAACATCATCGGGTGGGCTCTCGGGGTCATGGATGAGAGCGATGATCTCTGCGTCGCCCGTCGAAGGATCTTCCCCGATAGGCAGGGGATACCGTTCCCGGAGCGCCGGCCACCACTCCGCCTCACATTCAGCCTCGAATCGCCGCGTGTCGACTGCGGCGAGGACATATCCCGACGGAACTCCGCTCTCGACAGCGGTGAACCCGATCCCGCTCGGCATCATCACGTACGGCCCGACGTACACCTCGCCGAGGAGCCGTGGGTCTGCGAATCGATCGGACGCATCCTCGCCGGCGTCACCGGTCCGGAGGCAGACCAGGTACAGGGCATCGAGATCGCCTGGCTCAACAGGTCGCATCAACATGGTCTAACCGGACTATTGAAGTCACCCGCGCCATTGGCTGGGTGGTGCCACTGGTCCCAGACCATGCTCGATCAACCGTGGAGGGCCCGGATGGCGCGGTTGGCGTAGCTCACCCTCCCGGCGAGGGTCCGTGCCACGAAGACGTGGAACCTGGCCGCGGCCTCGGGGTCGGTGCGGCACAACTCATCGAATGACTCAGGCGTGAGATGGAGGACATCGCACTCGGTCTCAGTAACGGCGGTCGCGGTGCACGGCTCGTTTCGATACAGGCTGATCTCACCCAGGACTGTCCCTCCGAGGAGGGTTCGGATACGAACCCCCTGGCCATCGGTCCCTTCGAGCAACACCGTCACCCGACCAGACAAGATCAGGAAGATGCCCGGAGTGGGATCTCCCTGCCGCATCAGCTGCTCGCCGGCGGGAATGGTGCGGGCCACCAAATAGGCGGCGAGCTCATCGGTGAGGCCACGCGGCAGCGATGGCTCCTGGTCCTGCCCTGCGCCCGCAAGGGCGAGGAGACGATCCTCGCACCACGCCATTCCATGATCGAGGTCGGGCTCGTCCCTGACCACCTCGTCGTAGTCGGCGATGAGGTCCGCAAACTGCGCACGTTGGGCCGGGCTCAGCCCGGTGAGAAGCAGGACCAACCCTTGATCCCCCGCGAGCAGGGCCACTCTCTCGAAGAGCACCACCGCCGAGGAGTCGATACCGGTGACCAGCCGAAAGTCGAAGATGACGAATCGCAAGGACTCCGAGCGCTCCAGGTGGGATCGGACGTGCCCAATGATCCGGCTCGCAGTGCCGAAAAAGATAAAGCCCTGTAGCTCCAGTATCAGGACCGAATCGCCGGCCTCGTGGAGGTATTCGGCTTCGATGCTGGAACGCTCGATGTTGCTCTGGTGCTCTTTGGCGGTCAGTGAGTGTTTGACGACATCGATTCGGCTGTAGCGAACGACGAACAAAGCAATCGCTGCCACCAGCCCGGCCGCGACACCCTGGAGAAAACCGACGGCCGCGATGATGACCACGATCCCCCACACCAGGGCGTAGTCGGGTCTCGTCATCCGTCGGCGGGAGGTCCACAACCATTCGATCAAGAATTCGGTGCCCACGAAAAGGAGCAGCCCTCCCACAACGAACTGGGGCAGGAACTCCAGTATCGAGCTGCCCACCGTCACTACGCCGAGAATGCAAAGCGCGGCTACGACGGCGGGGCCGCGTCTCCGGCCCACCAGACGCTGAGTGATCAGTGTGTCGGCCAGATAGAGATACCCCGGCGGGCCACCCACCACACCGCCGGCCATGTTCGCCCAACCCGTCGCCCGCAATTCCGCGTTCATGTCGATGTCCAGCTTGGTCTCGACCTCGAGAGCGCTGATGTAGAGGAGAAGGGTTATCGGAACGATGAGAAGAATCGTCGCGAGACTTGCTGCCTCACCTCCGATGGCGCTCCAGTCGGCGCCGGCGAGGGCATCGAGGGCCGGTCCCGGCCATAGACCGCCCTCCGGGAATGGGCCGAGCAGCCAACCCCGCTCCAGTGATTCGGCCTTGTCCACGCCGAAGATCTGTGTGATCGCGTGGAAGCCGATGATGCCACCGGCCAGGAACACCAGATATACCCAAGAGGGCCAGCGCCGACGCGAGGCGACTGAGAACAGGGCGGCCAGGAGGACACCCGGCCAAAACAAACCGAGCGCGTCCCCGTTCGTGAGGTCGTCGACCGACTGGACGCCCAGGATCCCCATCGCCCCGACCAGGATCAGGTAGCCCGTGCCGGCAAGAAGACCGCCGATGACGGGAAAGGGCACGAATCTGGCGATCTCACCGAGACCGAAATACCCCATCAACAGGAAGACCAGACCGGTGGTCAGCGACGTCACGACCATCATGGCCAGCACGGTGTCGACCGCGTCGGGACGTGCGATCGAGGCCGCGATCGAAGCAGCGCCGAGACCGAGGATCGCGGCACTGGCGTCCTGAACACCCCCATACATGCCCGGGAAGCTGCTGCCGATGGCGAGCACCATCGCCACGACCGCGGAGGCCGCCAACCCCAACCCGATGCCGATCGGAAGTGCTTCGTCGAGCGGTCCGTCGAAGATCAGTGTCATCAACGCGATGCAGAGCAATGAGTTGACCACTGCCAGCACAAGTCCTGTGGCCAACGTTGCCGGGAGCCGACCGAGGGTGAAGTCGCCCGATGAGGCCGTCCCAGCGGCCATCTGCGTCTTGGCGATCTCCCGGCATCGTCCGAGTATGACATTGCAGGTCGGTGGCAACGGCGCCCGAGAAGCGCCTCCCGCTCCTGTTGAATCGGTGGCATGGTGTGGAGATGAAGGCGCTAGCCCTCATCATCGGGTTGGCCGGGCTCGTGCTGGGGGCGATCTGGCTGTTCCAGCGCAGCCTCATCTATTTCCCGATCGACTCGGTGCCCCCGATCGACACCGTGCTCCCCGGAGGAGAGGAGGTCACCTTCCCGACCGAGGACGGGCTCATCCTCACCGGCTGGTATCTCCCGGCGCCGGGCGACGAACAGACGACGGTGATCGTGTTCAACGGAAATGCCGGGAACCGATCTCATCGCACTCCGCTCGCCCGGGCACTGACGGATCACGGGCTTGCCGTGCTCCTCACCGACTACCGGGGCTATGGAGGCAACCCGGGATCTCCGAGCGAAGAAGGTCTCGTTCACGACGCGGATGCCGCCCTCGCCTACCTCGAGACGAGACCCGACGTCGATACAGATCGTGTCGTCTATTTTGGTGAGTCGCTGGGCGCTTCGATAGCCCTACGACTCGCCTTCGAAAACTCTCCCGGAGCCCTCGTCCTCCGCTCCCCCTTCACCTCGCTGGCCGATGTGGGAGCCGCGCACTATCCCCTGCTCCCGGTGTCGTGGTTGCTTCGGGATCGCTTTGAGAACACCGGTCTCATAACCCAATCCGACACGCCGGTGCTCATCGTCCTCGGCACTGGTGACGTCATCGTCCCCCCGGAGCAGAGCAGACAGCTCTATGAGATGGCGTCGGCAGACCGGGAAACGTATCTACGTCATCGAAGACGCCGATCACAACGACCCATCTCTCAGTCACGGGACGGAGATGGTCTCTGCGGTGGCCGAATTTCTCGAGGACGTGCTCGGCTGAGTCGACGTCGAGGCAGTGAATCTCGGACCCCAATAGTCCATCGGCATGCCTCGAGGAGTGGAACATCCCCTGTTGGCCGCTCCGCGTCTGCAGCTATCGTCGCCGACAGGCATGGTGACCGAGCGGATCAGACGAATCACGGCAGCCAACGAGACACTGCTCTCCTTCCTCCCTCTGTGGGAGGAGCACCGGCATCGGCCGGGCGTGGCCAACTTCGCTTTCGGGAATCCTCAAGAAATGGTCGTCGACGGGTTTGCATCCGCGATCGCGTCGGCGACGACCCCGCTGGACAAGGATCACTACGCCTACAAGTTCAACGAGGTCGAGTCGCAACGCACCGTGGCTAGCCATCTGGCGGAGTGGCGGGATCAGCAGTTCGACCCCGCGGATATCGCCATGACACCGGGAGCCTTCGGTGCCATCGCAATCGCGCTCGGCGCACTCGTGGATTTTGGTGATGAGGTGGTCTACTGCGATCCAACCTGGTTCTTCTACAAGTCGATGATCCTCTCTTCCGGGGCAACGCCGGTCAGCGTGCCCGTGAACAGCACCGATTACGACCTCGACCTCGACCGGCTCTCGGAGGCGATCACCGAGAAGACACGCTTGCTGATCGTCAACACGCCGCACAATCCCACGGGTCGCATCTACCCCCCGTCGACTCTCGAAGACCTGGCCGGCATCCTGACTGATGCATCGGATCGGTTCGGAGCCCCGATCTACCTGCTGTCCGACGAGCCCTACTCCAAGCTCGTGTTCAGCGAGGCCAAGTTCACGAGCCCCGCCGAGTACTACCCAAACACCCTGATCTCATATAGCTACGGAAAGATCCTGCTGACACCGGGCCAGCGAATCGGCTGGCTTGCCTTGTCGCCGCTGATGCCCGACCCCGGGCCGGTGCGCTCGGCGATCTTCATGGCCCAGATCGCGGGCGGGTGGTTGTTTCCCAGCGCCATCATGCAGTATTCCCTCGCCGAGCTCGACCGGCTCTCCATCGATCTCGTCGAGCTCGAGCGAAAGCGCGACCTGTTCGTCGCCGAACTTCGACGCTTCGGTTATGCGCTGCAACCTCCAGATGGGACGTTCTATCTCTGGGTTCGCTCCCCAGATCCCGACGATGTCGCCTTCGCGGCGCGGCTCGCCGGTGACGGGGTCTTGGTGTTGCCGGGCACGACCTGTGCCTC
The DNA here is from genome assembly GCA_963720925.1 of uncultured Acidobacteriota bacterium. Classification (GTDB taxonomy): domain Bacteria; phylum Actinomycetota; class Acidimicrobiia; order Spongiisociales; family ZC4RG35; genus JARDZU01. The sequence continues at coordinate 45,486 of CAVRHE010000004.1, read as the reverse complement.
GCCAGGGCACTTCCGGATCTCACTAACCGCGACCGCCGAGATGATCGAGAAGAGCCTTCCAACATTCCAGGCGGCCGTATCCAACCTGTGATTACCGGCGAAATGCCTGCTCCGCCAACGCCAACCCTGCCACAAGGAGCGACACCACGCTCAAGTCGACCCAGGCCGGGACAGATCCCAGGACCGGGATGGCCGCCAGGAGCACCACGATCGCCCACCAGCGGGCCGCGGGGACATGGACCCGGGCCAGACTCAAAGCCAGGGCCGTGCCCCCGATGATCAGACCGACGCCGACGCAGAGGGCGAGGACCCCGGAAAACGCGAGAGATTCGTCGGGATGGGCGATGGCTTCCTCGATGGCGATCGCAAAACCGATGACACCGAAGATCAGCGGGAAATGAGCAAATGAATACACGTTGCGGGCGAATCTCCCCACAGACTGCGGAGATTGTGACCTCATCCGTTCCTCGAGAGCGTCCTTGGCCCATCCAAAGTAGGTCCACCAGAGGGCACAGCTCCCTGCGACCGCGGTGACCGCGACCAGCACCAGCCTGACACTCAGCGATTGATCGGTGACGGTGACACCAGCCGCGATCAGTGATTCGCCGAGGACGATGATGACGAACAGACCGTGCCGCTCTGAAAAATGCCCGGGGAACAGCCTCCATTCGCCTCGCCCGGCGCGAACCGCGGCGATGACATCGAGAAGAGCGGCGATGCCGAGGGCGGCGAACCGGAGGTCGGGCGGGAGGAACACGGCAACGACGATCGCGATCAGGCCGAGACTCGACATGAGCGTCCAGGTTCGGACCGATCGTGCATAGACCGAATCGCCGGCAGCGAGTCTCCACTGAAGCGATATGCCGAACATCCGTAAGACGAGGTAGGAGAGGGGGAACAGCCAGCCAAAGGGGCTGGTGATGAGGGGGACGGTGACGGCCATGAGAAAGGCCAAAGCCGTCGCGACCAGCGTGATGAGCCGGATCGAGACATGCTCGGTGTCGGCTTCGTTGAGCGACCACGTGAACTGAGTCCACGCCCACCACACCAGCCAGAAGACGATCAGGGCGCGGGCGAGACCCGCCGCCGTGAGATCGTGGGCCAGAGATGCCGTCACCTGGGTCACTGCGAAGACGAAGACCAAGTCGAAGAAGAGCTCGACGAAGGTCGCCCCTTGCTCTTCGGTCCCGCGGATCGTCGTCAAGGCAGGTGGATCCTACGATCGGATCTGGGTGACGCTGCTCACGGGGCAGGTGCCTTCTCGAACTGATCGAAGGTGCACTCCTCGGGCCCCTTGTCCTCCCGGAAGCCCTTGAACGAGGGCGCCCGGAGCCGCCCGGCCGAGGTGAGCCCGCGGTGCTCCACCATGGCCACCAGTGCAGGAGGCACCCAGTGGGCCCGGCGCAGCTCGGGTCGGGAGCGCAGCACCTCAGACGCAAAAGGAGACTCCGACTCGGGGAGGGCGTTGAGGCGATCATGGGCCTCCTGGAGCAATCCGCGGCCAAAGCCGGTACCGACATTGCCGACGTAGCGCAGGTCGCCGTCGTCGTACACGGCCATCATCAGCGAGCCGAGACTTCCCGCACGGCTTCCCTCGCCCTCGGTCCAACCCACGATCACCACGTCGGCATCGAAGGTCACCTTCACCTTGAGCCAATCCTTGGAACGCTCTCCCGGCTGGTAGCGAGCGGAGAGGCGCTTGGCCATGATCCCTTCCAGACCTTGCTCTTTGGCGGCCCGGTAGAGCGCGGTTCCCTCACCTTCTGTCATAGGCGAGACCTGGATGTGGTCCGAGGGGACAATCGTGTCCTCCAGGATCCTGCGCCGCTCCTGCAGCGGCTGGTTGGTCAGGTCCTGAGCGTCGAGATAGAGCAGGTCGAAGACGATGTAGACCACCGGGATCTGGCGGGCCATCTCCTTCACCTTCTGCTCGTCCCTCAGATGCATTCGCTGCTGGAGACGCTGGAAGGAGGGAATCCCATCCTCGAAGGCGACTATCTCACCATCGAGCATCGCATCCAGTGCCACCGTTTGCTCATGTAGCCGGTTCAGCTCGGGATAGGCCACGGTGACGTCCTTGTCGTTGCGGGTGATGAGCCGGGTCTCCTCGTCACAGAGAGCCAGGGCTCTGATCCCATCCCATTTCGGCTCGTATCCCCACTCCGGGTCATCGAAGGCCTCGCCGGTGAGCGTGGCCAGCATCGGTCTGGCCGGAGGTCGCCCCTCACCCGGCGGGCGCAGATCCTTGGACATCATCGCCAGCCATTGATCCTTTCCGTCCTTGAGACCGGTGTGTACCAGGTGCCAGATGCCGGCTAGACGCTCACCTTCGAGTTGGAAGGTGAGTCGGTCCTCGCTCCGCCCAACCATCTCATAGTCGCCGCGGTCGAAGATCCTCACCTCTCCACCCCCGTACTCCCCTTCCCCGATCGACCCGGAGAACGTACCCCACTCCATATCGTGATCCGGGGTGCGGATGGCCAGGTGCCGATCGCCCCGGCGCCGGGGCAGACCTTTGGGCACTGCCCAGGACACCAGGACCGGGGTGTCTCCGTTCATCATCTCCAGCCTGACGTCGTGATGAAGCCTGGTGGCGTGATGCTGCTGAATGACGAAGCTCGCCCCGACTGGTGCCGTCAGCGGGTCCACATCCGGCATGTTCTCGAAGACGATTTCCTCGCCGGACCTGGTCATTTCGATGAATGACGTGATGACGACCGAGTCATTCCCATTCGATGGGGATGATCTGATGCGTGTGTGAGAGCCCCTTCAATGCGACGATCTTGGGTTCACCCATCCGGATCCCGTCGAGCGAGCCCACCAGATCCCTCGTCGTCGATGAGATCATGATGCTCCCGGAATCGGCAGCCGCGGCGACCCTGGCCGCCTTGTTGACCGTTAGGCCCAGCAGATCGTCGGCAGTGCGGATCACTTCCCCGGTATGGACGCCTATTCGGACCCCGAACTTGGCGCGATCCGATGCCCGCTGAATGTCCACTGCCGCACGTACTGCGGCCCGGGCCGACTCGAAAGCCAGCATCGAGCCGTCACCGAGCAGCTTGACCACGGTTCCCCCCTGGGAGGCCGTGACCTGCCGGATGGTGGACTCATGTCGGTTGATGAGCTCAGCCCAAGCGGTGTCTCCGAGGGCCTCGGCGAGACCCGTCGAGTCGACGATGTCGGTGAACACCAGGGTCATCGTCCCCTCGAGACCGGCGGAGGAAAGTGGACCATGCTCATCGAGCACCGAGCTCACGAGGTCGTCCAGCGTTGTGGTGAGCTCGACGCCAAAGACCTGACTGTTGGGGACTGGAACCGAGTTTTGCCAGAGGATCACCTTCCAGGCCCCGGCCTCGAGTCTCAGCACGGCGGTGTGTTTCATCGGTGTCTTCGCCTCAGACGTGACAACGGTCGTGGAGATGGCCGCCCATCCAAAGGCACCGTCCTCAAACGCATCGACCTTCTCGACCTCGATGTGAAGAGCGGGGATCTCGTCGACCTGAGTCTCTCGAATCTTGAGGAATTCGTCGGGCCCCGTCCACCATTCGTCTACGGCAAATCCGAGCACGCGCAAACTGGGATCTGCCGAAACCAGGTTGGCCATCGCGGCCATGTCACCGGTTTCGAATGCGATCAGCACTCTGCGCGTCACTGACTCGATCTCCGGTGATCGAGTGGGGGGCATCACCCGACGAGTGTATTCGACGGTCTGATCGCGGCTTGGCCCGGATAGAGGCATGCTCTGGCCGGCGAAAGTCCAGAACAATCGCTTCGTGGGGAGTATCCACCTAACCCCTCCAGGCGATTACTTGAGGCAAGCTGATCGGGGGCCTTCCGCCCCTCCGAGACGATGTGGAGGGAGATTTTGTCGTCGTTCAACGCCAGGCTTCGCCTGCCGGGTCATTCCCGACTTCCCCTCGGTGTGGAGGTGGACATACTCAACGAACGGATGACCTTGACCGCTGGTGAGCGAACCGTCGCGAACTGGCCGCTCGACCAGTTGGACATCGTTGTCCGTGCAGATGGTTTTCACGTCAGCGTGGACGGCGAGGAGATGGTCCTCAACGTCACCGACTCGAAGGCATTCGCTGCCGCGCTGGGCGTTGAGGCCTCACCGGTCCGCCCTGTCGCCGCTGCTGACGGTCAGACGAGCACCTCGCTTCGTCCGACGGTGTTGGCGCAACCGAGAGACGCCGAGCTGGAAGACCTTCGACGTCGGATATCCGAGTTCGCCAGGGACCTCGCCGCGGATGCGGTGCCGCCGGAGGACGTATTCGCCCGGTGGCTGAGGTTGCTCAAGGAGATCAACAGGCGTCTCGGCGAGGGCTCGCTCCCGACGTCATTGTTCTTTCAGCTGAACACCCACCTGCTCGAGCTGATGCCCGAGCCGGCGCCGGCGCCCGCGACCGTCTAAGGAGGGGTCGACGCCCCGTGCGCCGCTAACGTCGCGGCACTTCGGGGAGGCGAGAAACGACTACCACCAGACATCGCACGCTCACCAACTGGGGCGCCTACGAAGTCGAGACCGATGGCCGCGAGATCACCGCGGTGCACCCCTTCGCCAAGGACCCTGACCCATCCCCGATCGGTCAATCGCTGAAAGCCGTGCGGCGGAGCCGGGTCGAGCGCCCGGCGGTCAGGGAGTCGTGGCTACGTGACGGGCCTGGCTCGAATCGGGAAGGCCGGGGATACGAGCCATTCGTCGAAGTGGAATGGGACCGCGCCCTCGACCTGGTCGCCGGCGAGCTGGATCGGGTCCGCTCCACTTTCGGCAACCAGGCGATCTATGGCGGCAGCTATGGCTGGGCCAGCGCGGGGAGGTTCCACCACGCGCAAAGCCAGATCCACCGCTTCCTCAACGCAATCGGCGGATACACGTACTCGGTCGACGACTACTCGATCGCCGCCGGGCACGTCATCACTCCTCACATCTTTGGGCTCTCCTTCGACGACTACATGGACGAGCAGCCCCATTTCGTCGAGATATCGGAGAACACGGAGCTGGTGGTGGCGTTTGGGGGGATGCCGATCAAGAACAGCCAGGTCCAATACGGAGGTCAGGGCCGTCACATGCTCAGCGCAGCGTCTGGAGACGTGTCGCGACCGCGGGGTCAGGTTCATCAACCTCTCGCCGCTGGGCGAAGATCTGATCCCAACCGTCGAGGCCGAATGGATACCGGTGCGGCCCAGTACCGACACAGCCGTCATGCTCGGGCTCGCCCACAGTCTCCTGGTCTCCGGTAAGCACGACGAGGATTTCCTGGATAACTACTGCGTCGGCTGGGAACAGCTACGCGCTTACCTGCTCGGGGAGCACGATGGCGTGCCGAAAACGGCGGACTGGGCGAGCAGCATCAGCGGAGTCGACCCGGACCGCATTCGGGCACTCGCCTTGGAGATGGCGGCGATGCGAACACTGATCACGGTCAGCTGGTCGGTGCAGCGAAACGACCATGGCGAGCAGCCGTATTGGATGGCCGCTGCCTTGGCCGCGATGCTGGGCCAAATCGGCCTCCCGGGTGGTGGCGTTGGTTACGGCTACGGGGCGGTGGGCCTGAACGGGCACCCGGTGGGCTACCACACTCTTCCCCGTCTCCCCCAAGGCAAGAACCCGGTGACAGATTTCATCCCGGTGGCTCGGATTGCAGACCTCCTCCTCCATGGCGGCGAGGAGTTCGACTACAACGGCAAACGGCGCGTCTACCCGGAGACCCACCTCGTCTACTGGGCGGGTGGCAACCCCTTCCATCATCATCAGGACCTGAACCGACTGGCCCGGGCCTGGCAGGTCCCTGACACCATGATCTGTCACGAGCCCTTCTGGAACGCCTTGGCCCGGCATTGCGACATCGTCCTCCCCGCGACGACACCATTGGAGCGGACCGATATCGGGGGAAGCGGCAACGACGACTTCATCTTCTGGATGGAACAGGTGATCGATCCGGTGGGAGAGGCGAGAAACGACTACGACATCTTCTCCGATCTCGCCCGGCGTCTCGGCGTCGATGATCGATTCACCGAGGGAAGGACTGCGAACGAGTGGCTGGAGCACATCTACTCCAGGTTCCTTTCCCACCATCCCGATTACCCGGCACTAGATGAGTTACGGGAGGCGGGGCACTTTCAGATCCCGGAGGAGTGGATCCCGCCCCTCACATCACAGATCGTCGCGTTCCGCGACGACCCGGCGAGCTCGCCGCTGAAGACGCCTTCGGGTCGGGTCGAGTTGTTCTCGGAGACGATCGAGAGTTTCGGCTACGACGACTGCCCGGCGCATCCTTCGTGGTTGGAGCCGGCCGAATGGCTCGGCAACGCTGGTCGCTATCCCCTCCACATGATCTCGAATCAGCCGAAGACTCGGCTCCACTCCCAATGGGACCATGGAGAGACCAGTCTCAACGGCAAGGTCGATGGCCGGGAGCAGATCGGGATCAACCCGGCCGACGCCGGGGCGCGTGGCCTGCAAGGTGGAGACCTGGTCCGTGTCTTCAACGAGCGAGGGGCGTGTCTGGCGGCGGCGTCGATCAGAGCGGACTTGATGCCCGGTGTGGTCCAATTGCCCACCGGGGCTTGGTGGGACCCGAGCGAACCCGACGGCCTGTGCCGGGCCGGCAACCCCAACGTCCTGACCCGTGACGTCGGTACCTCGAAACTGGCCCAAGGACCAACAGCACAGACCTGCCTGGTCGAAGTGGAGCGGTACCTCGGAGAGCCGCCGACGATGCAGGCCCACCAGCTGCCCCGATTCGCCACCGAATAGGCCTGGTCACCGCGGCGACCACAGGCTCAGTCGAGGACGGCGAAGAAGCGGGCCGGAGCGCCTTCCCCACCGCTGACCTTGAGGAAGGCCGCGTAGAACATGAACCGCCGATCAGAAGGCAGCGCGCCCAGATTGGTCAGCGTCTGCATGAGGACGGCACCCGCGTCGCCGATGATCTCATGCACAACGAACTCGCTTGGCAGATAACTCTGCTTCTTGGCCGCCCGCTCCGGAAAGCAATCGAACCCGATCGCCTTGGCCCCGTTGCCGACCAGCCACCGGGCCGCCTCCGGGCTACATGAGGGCGAGCCAACGTAGTAGCGGGGGAAATCGCCCCAGGCCAGGTCCGACCATCCGGTCCTGATCAACACGATGTCACCCGGTCGGATCTCCGGAGCTGCGGCGGCCAGGTCCTCGGGGGTGATGTCGTGGTCGGGCTCGATCGGAGTGAGATCGATCAGCACCGCCTCGCCACAGGTGCGGTCGAGCAGGATGTTCTCGGCAGTTTCCCCATCGGCGGTGTAGTGCCTGGTGAAGTCCACATGCGAGCCGGCATGAAGCATCATCGTGATCTCGGACACAACCCAGAACCCGGGCTCCTTGTGATACTCCTCGATTTGAATCGGCTGGTTCACCGACGGCGGGCTGAAGGTGTCGCTCCCGATCGGGACGGTGAGATCGACGATGTTCATGGTGCCGTTATGACCGATCGAGTTCGGATCTCTCCGCTTTGAGCGCGAGCACCATGTCCTCGAGAGTGCCATCGGCGACGGCCAGAGCTAGAACGAGACGGTCCCTCACCGAGCGGGCAAACCCCCTTCGATACGTGAATCCCGAAACCCTCGCACGGTTGGAGACGCCGATATACGAGGCTCCCCAACCCTGACCCACCGAGTCAGAGTGAAAGATTCCGGCCGCCCTGGAGTACTCCCAGGATCGGTTCCAGTTCGGGGAGCAATAGAGGACTCGTTGCGTGGTGATCACGGTCGTACCGTCGGACTCGATGACCTTTTGTAATCCGGGTTCTGCAACGAACATGTCGTGATGGGTGCGATCGGGGTAGGCCGAGCCGTTCGGTCGATAGCTCATCACCCGCGATTCGATTTTCGCCGTCCTCGCACTAGCTCTGAGCTCGACCACCCCGGAACCTTGGAGCATCAACAGCGGGTGCTCTTCCGTCTTGAGGTCGACACCGACTCCGAGCGAGTCGACCTGCTTGTACAGCTTGTTCGAGGTGTCGGGCCATGTAGAGAAGTTCGTCGACGTGGCCCTGGTCTTCGGGCCAGACCCCCAAGTCCCGATCGTGCTCGGCCATCTCGGACACTTAGCGTCCCCTAAAAGATCGCGACCCTCCCAGGTCCCCGCGCAATCCGAAGCCTAATCATCGAGGTGGCTCCAACGCCGAGTTGCTTGGCCCTCAGGAGGAGAGCAGGTCTTTCATCTGCTTATAGATCAGATGGGTCGACCGCCGTGGCGAGACACGGTTGAACACATTCATCATCCGGGAGTCGCGGCCGACGAAGATCTGGAACTCGTTTTCCTCGATGCCGTCGAGGATGATCCTGGCCGCGTCCTCGGCCGACGTCGTACGTGCTCGCATCTCCTCCTCATTGGGGATGCTCCCCGGGATCTCCACTCCCGAATTGGAGGTGATCTCGGTGGCAACAGCGCCGGGGAAGATCACCGAGACCCCGACGTTGGTGTCGAGGAGCTCGGCGTAGAGACCTTCGGTCATCAGCTTGACCGCTGCCTTGGATGCTCCGTAGATGGTTTGACCCGGGACAGGGAGGAAGCCTCCCATGCTCGACACGTTGGCCACATGCGCCACCGGCCGCACCAGGAGGTGAGGGAGGAACGCCTTGACCATGTGGATGGTCCCGTACAGATTGACGTTGATCACCCGCTCGATGACCACGTAGTCGAGCTCGTTGAGCTTCACGAACGGCTGAATGATGCCGGCCACGTTGATCAACCCGTCGACCACGCCGTGGGCTGCTATCACCTGCCCGGGGAGCGCCTCGGTGGCCGTGCGATCGGTGATGTCGACCACGAATGTGGCCAACCAGTCACCTGGGCCCGCGATTTCGACCGTGTCCTTCAAACTCTCCTCACGGATGTCGACCGCGGCAACCTTGGCTCCGCGCCGGAGAAGCTCGAGGACCACCTGCTGTCCTATCCCGTTCCCCCCACCGGTGACGACTACGACTTTGCCTGCGATGTCCATATTCGGAGGCTACGCGACAGACCCATACCGTCACCGCTGAGTTTGACCATCCCGCCGAGTCGGTAATGGAGGACTTCCCAGACTCGAAGGAGCCCCTGATGACCGAGCCGAGGACGAATACGCTGGAGGTGCCCGGCGCGGTTCTCACGTACGACGTCCGGAGCAACGGCTCGGGCGGCGAGCCGGCCCTGCTCATGATCGCATCACCGATGGGTGCCGCCGGTTTCGGCACATTGTCGGAGTACTTCATCGACCGCACCGTGGTCAGCTATGACCCCCGAGGGGCAGAACGCAGCACACTCACCGACGGGGCCCCAGAGTCCACGCCCGACGTGCATGCCGACGATCTGCATCAGCTCATCGCGACGCTCGACGCCGGTCCGGTCGACATGTTCGCCAGCAGCGGGGGCGCAACCAACGCGTTGGCCCTCGTTGCCCGGCATCCGGAGCAGGTGCGAACCCTCGTTGACCACGAGCCCCCGCTGGCCCAACTGCTCCCCGATCGGGAAGAGGCACTCGCCGCAATCCGGGACATCGACGAGACCTACCAACGGGATGGGCTTGGCCCTGGCATGGCGAAGTTCATCGCCATTGTGATGCACAAGGGACTTGTACCGGCCGACTTCGCCGACCAGCCCGCGCCGGATCCGGCGATGTTCGGTCTGCCCACAGAAGACGACGGCTCCCGGGACGACGTGTTGCTCGGGCAGAACCTGGTGACCAACCTCTATTACCAACCCGATTTCGGCGCCCTGAAGGCTGCATGGACCCGCATCGTCATCGCTGCCGGCGCCGAGTCGGAGGGCGAACTGGCCCATCGTGGAGCGGAGGCACTTGCCGAACGGCTCGGGACGAAAGCCGTCATCTTCCCCAGCGACCACGGAGGCTTCCTGGGGGGCGAATACGGCCAGTCAGGCGACCCCGAGGCCTTCGCTGCCAAATTGCGCGAGGTCCTCGACATCTGACCGAGCGTGGGCTCGGCCCCAGCCTGTTTCTATATTCCCCGTCGATGCAGACGTTCCTCTTCACCGACATCGAGGGAAGCACGCTTCTCTGGGAGGAGCATGGCGACGCCATGGCCGCCGCGCTCGCCCGCCACGACGAGATCCTCAACTCGGCCGTCGGCGCGGCGGGGGGCTCGGTGCTGAAGACGACCGGCGACGGGCTTATCGCGGTCTTCGACTCGGTCACCGACGGCGTCTCCGCGGCCATCGACGGCCAGCACTTTCTGGACAAAGAGCCTTGGGGATCCACCGGGCCGCTCCGGGTGCGAATGGGTGTGCACAGCGGGGACACCGAGAGCCGCGAGGGGGACTATTTCGGGCCGGCGATGAATCGCGCCGCCCGGATCATGGCGGCCGGACACGGGGGCCAGGTGCTGATCTCAGGCACGGCCGCCTCCGCCGGGTACCTGCCGCCCGGCGTTCAGCTGCGCGACCTCGGGATGCACCGTCTCAAGGACCTCACCGAGCCCGAGCACCTCTATCAAGTGGTCCACGAGGGGCTTCGCTCCGAGTTCCCGGCTCCCAAGACACTGGACGGACGTCCGAACAACCTGCCGCAGCAGGCCACCGAGTTTCTCGGGCGGGAACACGAGCTCGAGGCGATCCACCTGATGCTGGGCTCCCCCACCACCAGGCTGCTGACGCTCACTGGTCCCGGTGGAGCGGGCAAGACACGCGTGGGCCTTCAGGTCGCCGCAGAGCAGCTCGATCGATTCCCGGACGGTGTCTTCTTCGTCGACCTCTCCGCCGAGCGAGACCCCGACACCGTGTTCGACACAATTGTCAGGACGCTCGACATCTCGGTCTCGGGAGGCAACGATGCCCTCGATGTTCTCGAGTCCCGGCTCCGCGACTCGACGAATGCTGCTCGTCCTCGACAACTTCGAGCAGGTGACCGCCGCTGCGGTCGCTCTCTCCGAGCTTCTCCAGCACGCCCCCGGGATCAAGGTCCTGGTCACCAGCCGGGAGACGCTTCGGGTGCGGGCGGAGAAAGTGTTCCCGATTCCACCGTTGTCCCTCCCTCACCCCCAGGATGCTCCTCCGGTGATCGCCGAATCGGAATCGGTTCGCCTATTCACCGATCGGGCCCGAGCGGTGCGTCCCGACTTCTCGGTGACCGAGGACAACGCAGCAACGATTGCCGAGATCTGTCTCCGTCTCGACGGGCTCCCTCTTGCCATCGAGCTGGCCGCAGCCCGGCTCAACGTGTTCACGCCATCGGACCTATTGGGGCGGCTCCGGGAGCGCCTCGACGTGCTCGGCGCCGGTGGCCGGGACCTCCCCGACCGTCAGCGGACCCTGTGGGGGGCTATCGGATGGAGCTTTGAGCTGCTCGACGAGAGCGAACGTGAGGTCTTCGAGCTGCTCTCGGTGTTCTCGACGACCGATCTCGGGGCGCTCGAGTCGGTGGCCACCGAGGTGCTGGGCCCGATCAACGCCCTCGACTCGCTTGGCTCCTTGGTCGACAAGAGTCTGATGCGCTCCGTGGACACTGGGGCCACCCAGCGCTTCTCGATGCTCCTCATGATCAAGGAGTTCGCAGTGTCGAAGCTGGCCGAGTCACCTGATCGGGAAGAAGCGGTACGACGAGCCCATGCCAACCACTTCTGCAGGCTGGTCGCAGGCGTCGGGCATCGGCTGCACAGCTCCGAGCGCCAGACCGCGCTGGCCGACCTGGAGCAGGAGCTGGGCAACCTGAGGGCGGCCTGGGATTACTGGGTCGACCGCGACGGCGTGGAGCAAGTGTTCAAGATGATCGAGGGGATGTGGGCCCTCCACGAGTCGCGGGGCTGGTATCGGGCGGCCATCGATCTGGCCAACGAAGCCATTGGAGTGCTCGATCGGGCCGACCCGTCACCCGAGCTCGAAGCCGAGCAACTGGCGCTCCGGATGAGCCTGGCCCGGGCGATGATGGCTGTCCGTGGTTACGGGCCGGAGACGGAGGCGGCGTACCGGCGGGCCATGGAGGTTTCCGAGACCGTGGGCACTCCGGAGCAGCGGTTCCCGGTGCTCCGTGCCCTGGCCACCTACTACATGGGCATCGCCCAATTCGCCACTGTTGTCGAGCTCGGCCGACAGTTGCTCGAACTCGGAGAACAGACGGGCGACGACTCGATGCTGATCGAAGGCCACTATGTCTACGGGACCGCCATGGCCTTCAGCGGAGATCTGGAGGCCGGGCTGCCCCATATCGACCGTGCCATCGACCTCCACGACCCCCAGGTCCATGACTCGGGCCGGTTTCGCCTCGGGCCCAACACCGGAGTGGTGGCCCGGACCGCCTCCGGCATCCTTCTCTGGCAGTGCGGGAAGCTCGAGCAGGCAATAGACCGGGTGGAGGCGGCCCTGGAGGTGGCACGACAGATCGGCCACCCGTACAGCATCGCCTACGCCCTCCATCACAACGGTCTCCTCGCCCTGTACCGGAGGCGGTTTGAGGACGCACGTCATCGAGCCGAGGAGCTGGCCGTGGTGTCGGACGAGAGTGACTACCCGGTATGGCGGACCCTGGCCACGGTGTTCGACGGGGTGGCCACGTCTCATCTGGGCGACCCCGAGACCGGTCTCATCATGACCGAGAAGGGAATCGAGCTGTACCACGGGCTGACCACACCTCCGGTGTTCTGGCCGGATCTGCTCCGCCTTCGTGCCCAGGTGCACAGCGTCGCCGGCCTGCCGGAGAGGGCCCTGGAGCTGATCGAGGAGGCACTCGCCATTGGGGGGCCCGACGACCTGACCAACCCGGAGTTCCACGTCGTCAAGGGCGATGTCCTGAGATCCTTCCCCGACCCCGATCTCGACGTCGCCGAGCAGTCCTACCTGGCCGCCGCCCAAGGAGCGCGGGCAGGAGGGTTCCATCTCGTCGAGCTGCAGGCGTTGACCCGCCTGGTCGGACTACGTCGAGAAATCGGCAAGTCGCCCGACGGCAGCAACGAGCTGACGATTCTCTACGCCGGCTTCACCGAAGGGCTGGACGAGCACGACCTGGTGGCCGCCCGAGAGCTGCTGACCGAGTCGGCGCCGTAATGCCTTTCGCAAGGAGCGAGTATCAGCAGCGAGTCGTTCGGGTTCGTCGATTCAGCCGACCCGAATCATCCCGAGCAAGGCAATGAGGTCCACAGATACATCCTCACCAACCGCAAGGGGATGAGGGTGAACATCCTCACCTATGGGGGGATCCTCCAAACGGTCGAGGTGCCCGGGCGCAGGGGACATCTCACCAACGTCACCCTGGGCTTCAACAACCTCGACCAGTACGTCAACGAGAACCCCTACTTCGGCAACATCACCGGGCGATATGCCAACCGGATCGCCCTGGGACAGTTCGAGTTGAATGGCCAGACATACCAGCTGGCCACGAACAACGACCCCAACCATCTGCATGGCGGCGACTTCGGATTCGACAAGCGGATCTGGGCGGCCGAGGAGATCGACGACGACACCAACGTCGGACTCCGACTCAACCACACCAGTCCGGACGGCGAGGAGGGGTACCCGGGAACGCTGCACGTCACCGTCACCTACCTGCTCACACCGAAGAACGAGATCAGGATGGACTACCGGGCAGAGCTGGAACCGGGCGAGGGTCTGGACACCATCGTCAACCTCACCAACCATGCGTACTTCAACCTGGCCGGCGAGGGGAACGGTGACATCTACGACCACGAGCTCTACATAAATGCCGATGAGTACACCCCGGTCAACGAGACCTTGATTCCGACCGGGACCATCGATCCAGTCGCAGGAACGCCGATGGACTTCAACAAGTCCACCGCCATTGGAGATCGGATCGACGACGGCACATTCGAACAGTTGGTGATCGGTCGTGGCTACGACCACAACTGGGTGCTCGACCGCAACACCGACGATCGGCTGGAGTTGGCTGCCAAGGCCCGTGATCCGGAAGTGGCCGCACCCTGAAGGTGTTGACCACCGAGCCCGGGATACAGTTCTATGCAGGAAACTTCCTCGACGGAACCCTTATCGGGACCAGCGGGAAGATGTACCGGCAGAGCTATGGGTTTGCCCTGGAGACCCAGCACTACCCGGACTCACCCAACCACCCGAACTTCCCCTCAACGGTGCTCTCCCCCGGGGAGGTGTACGAGACCACCACGATCTACGCCTTCAGCGACAACCGCTGACAAGAGGCTCGCCTCAACATTGTCGCCCCGCTCGATCGAGTGGGGCGACCTCTTTCTGGATCGTGTTGGTCCCTACGAGGTCGAGGCGAGCAGGGACCATCACCGGCGTGTGGGGCCCGCTGATGAGGATTCTCCCGGGACGAGCGGGTCCAAGTCGTCGGGAAACCGCAGTGCTACCGCACCCTTGATCTCGAGATGGCGAAGCAGGAAGGTGCTCTCATCGAACCGTCTTCGCCTCAGCCAACCGGTCACCTCGTTGTTCCCTTTGCTGGCGTTGCATGAGCCGCAGGCCGGAGCGATGTTGTCGAGGGTGTATCGCCCGCCGCGGGAGATCGCCAACACGCAATCACGCTGCAGCGGCCGGTCGGCAGCGCCGCAGTATGCGCAGCCACCCCACGCCGCCTTGAGCATCGCCCACTGCTCTTCGCTCAAGTCGTGCTCGACGCGACCCATGCGGCGCTTGCGTTTGCGGGCACTCCTCGCCTTGCGACTTCGATCGACCGCCATGAGGACAGCGTATGCACCTGCTCGAAAACCATCTGGACTATTGGAATTACGATCCTGACGGAGGTGCGAACGCGAGTGTTTGTGTAGACACATCAGCGCCCAGCAAGTCCATGACACGGCTTCGCCAGCCGGCGGGGCCGATCCGCCATGAGAAAGGCAAAAGCTGTGACTGATCGAATCCTGATAAGCGGTGGGATCGTCCTGAGCCAGGACCCTGATCTCGGTGAGCTGCCGAAAGCTGACGTGCTGATCGAGGACGACAAGATCGCCGCGATCGGCAACGACCTCCCGGCCGACGATGCTCGGGTCATCGATGCGGAGGGTGACATCGTCATCCCCGGTTTCATCGACACCCATCGGCACACCTGGGAGACCTGCATCCGGACCTGTGCCCCCGACTTCGCACTCATTACCTATTTCAGCGCGATCCTCGACAAATTCGCCCCGCACTATCGGCCGGAAGACGTCCATTCGGCGACGCAGTGGGGCGCGCTCGAGTGCATCAACGCCGGCATCACAACCCTCGTCGACTGGGCTCACATCATGAACACGCCCGACCACGCCGACGCCTCGGTCACGGCGCTCGAACGACGACGGGCATCAGGTCGGTCTTCGCGTACGGCTTCCCCAACACCTCGCTCGTGGACTGGTGGTTCGGCCCCGATTACACCGGCAGTGTGCTGTCTTCGGACGGAGACGAGGCGCGCCGTCTGCGATCGCAGTACTTCAACTCCGACGATGAGCGGATCACCATGGGCCTCGCCACCCGAGGACCCGGCTTCTGCAAGCCCGACGTCGTGCGTCATGACTGGGAGCTGGCCAAGGAGCTCGGGATCAACATCACGGTGCACGTCGCCATGGACCGTTTCGGCTACACGAAAGGCCAGATCACCGCGCTGCGTGACATGGACCTCCTCTATCCAGGCACGACCTACGTCCACGCTTCCCATTTCTCTGACGAGGAGTGGCAACTCGTCCGCGATTCAGGGGGGAACGTCAGCTTCGCCCCGCAGATCGAGATCCAGATGGGACACGGGTGGGCGCCGGCGGTCACTGCAATCGAATACAACGTCCCGATCGGGCTCTCATCGGATGTCGCGACCACCGCGTCGGCCGACCAGTTCACCCAGATGCACGCGGTCTTCGGGTCCGAACGCGGGCGCAAGCACCAGGAGGCCTGGGACGACGACCTGGATGGCCTGGAGGCGTCACCCGGTCTCATCACCGCGCGTGAAGCGCTCTCGTGGGCCACGCTGGGCGGAGCTGAGGTAGCAGGAATCTCCGATCGGACCGGTTCGCTCACCCCCGGGAAGAAGGCGGACGTCGTGATCATCGACGGTTCGGCGGTGAATGTGGCGCCGATCATCGACCCGGTCGGGGCGGTCGTCTGCGCGGCGGACATCTCCAACGTGAAGACCGTCCTCGTCGACGGCGAGATCCTGAAGGAAGACTTCAGGCTCAAGGCGTCGCTTGACGCGCCTCGCCGGGCTGTCGAGGCATCCCGTGACTACCTGCTCGAGATGTTCGGCGATCCCGAGCCGGGCTGGCTCCCGGCCGGCGTCGGGTGACGGAACCCGGCTTTACCCCGCCGTCGCCGGTTGGGCCGGGCTTTTCTCCGGCGCAGCCGCCCTGCCGCGCAGGAACAACTTGATCAGTTCTTCGACCACGAGCAGGCTCAACGCGAATCCGACACATATCGCCCACTGGGTGAAGCCCAGGTTGACCGTCGAGAAGATGCGTTGGAGGAGCTCCAGCGCGGTCACCAGGATGATGGCCAGGAGGGCGAACCCGTAGCGCTTCAGCTGAGTGATGCCGGGCAGTGCGGCACGGTCGAAGATGGTGGTCTCCGGGTCCCGTGCCATGTAACCGGCGACCAGGTGGAAAAGCGACAGCGTGGTCAGCAGCATGGTCGAGGCAACCGCGGCTCCGTACTCCGGCTCGGCCAACAGGTAAACGACGAGAGTTCCAAGCGTCATGACGAAGCCCTGCACGCAAAGCCGAACCCAATCTCGGGAGGAGAGCACCGGGGCACCCACCGGCCGTGGTGCACGTTGCATCAGACCAGGGGTGGGCTGGTCGAAGCCGAGGGCCACGGCAATGGGGATGTCGATCACCATGTTCAACCAGAGGATCTGGAGCGGGTTGAGCGGGATGCCCCCGGCTATGCCGAAGATTCCGGCGCCGATGAACACCCCGATATAGGCCACGAGGGTCGACATCTGGAAACGGAGGTATTTGAGAAGATTGTCGTAGAGGGCACGGCCGTACTCGACCGCGCCGACGATGGTGGCGAAGTTGTCGTCGGTGAGGATCATCACCGCTGCCTCCTTGGAGACTTCGGTGCCGGTGATCCCCATTGCCACACCGATGTCGGCGGCCTTGAGCGCCGGGGCGTCGTTGACCCCGTCCCCGGTCATCGCCACGACGTTTTGGGACTGCTGGAGCATTCGGACCAGACGCACCTTGTCCTCGGGGGCGACCCGGGCGATCACCCCGATCTCAGGCAGCTGTTCGATCAGTTGGTCGTCGCTCATCGCGGAGAACTGGGCGCCGGTGATCGCCCTACCTTCGATCCCGAGCTCCCCGGCGATGGCAGCGGCGGTGGTGGCATGGTCCCCGGTGATCATCCGGACCCGGATCCCTGCTTCGTGACAGGTGGCGATGGCAGCCTTGGCCTCGGCCCGGGGTGGATCGACGATCCCCACCATGGCGAGCAAGGTCAGGTCCTGGACGAGATCGATCAGATTTCCTTTGGGGTCGAAGGAACTCGGGTCGAAATCCCTCTCGGCTACGACCATTACCCGCTCCCCCGAGGCCGCCATGCGGTCGTTGGCCTCGAGGGCGAGATGCTTGTTCTCCTCGGTTACCGGCACCTTCTTCCCATCGGGGCCGAAATAGGAGCCACCTCGTGCAATGAGCACGTCGGGTGCGCCCTTCACATAGCAGCGGATGACCGGAGCGCCGTCGCGGGCCTTCATCTCGTGGAAGGTGGCCATGAACTTGTAGTCCGAGTCGAAGGGGACCTCGGCGACCCTGGGATAAGTCGATCGGGTGCGATCGATGTCCAGCCCGCCCTTGGCTCCGAGCACGATCAGGGCGCCTTCGGTGGGATCACCGATGAGGCTTTCCCCGTCGAGGACCGCATCGGCGCAGAGGACCATCGGAAGCAGACAATGGTCGAGATCGAAATTGGCCCCACCGACGTGTTTGATCTCACCAACCGTCGAATATCCCTCACCAGAAACCTGGAAGATGTTCTGGCCGGGAATCACCATCTCCCGGGCGGTCATCTTGTTCAGGGTCAACGTCCCCGTCTTGTCAGAGCAGATCGCCGACGTCGAGCCCAGGGTCTCCACTGCCGGGAGGCGTTTCACGATCGCGTTGCGCCGGGCGATCTCCCGGGTGCCGATCGACAACAGCGCGGTCACCACCGCGGGCAGCCCCGTCGGGATGGCAGCAACCGCCAGTGCCACTCCGGTGATGAACAGGGTGTCGAAGGTTTCGCCCTGGGCCAACCCCAACATCACCACGATGACCAGGGCCACCGCGGCGATGGAAGCGATGATCTTGGACAGGGCATCCAGTTGCTTCTGCAGCGGCGTTTTCTCCGACTCGGTGGCGGCCAGCATCCCGGCGATGTGGCCGATCTCGGTTTCCATTCCGGTGGCGGTGATCACGATCTCCCCGCGGCCCCGCGTCACAGAGGTGTTCATGTAGGCCATGCAGGTGCGGTCTCCGAGAGGCACCTCAGCACCTGTCACGGGCGCAATGTCCTTGCTCACCGGAAGGCTCTCCCCAGTCAGGGCGGCTTCCTCGATCTCCAGCGTCGCGGCAACGGTGATCCGACCATCGGCAGGCACCAGATTCCCCGCCTCCACCAGCACCACATCCCCAGGCACCAGCTCGACGGCGTCGACCTCGAGCACCTGGCCGTCCCGGCGGACGCGGGCGATGGTCCTCATCATCGAAGCCAGCGCGGCGACGCTCTCCTCCGCTTTCGCCTCCTGCCGAAGCCCGATCACCGCGTTGAAGACGGTGAGACCGGCGAGAAGGACCGTGGTCGGAGTGTCACCGGTCACCAGCTGGTTGACCAGCGCTGCCGCCAGCAACACGATCTGCATGAAGTCCTCGTACTGGCGGACAAAGGCCTTGAACCCCGACTCCTTCTCCCCCTCGGCGAGACGGTTCTTCCCGTACCTCGTCACACGTTCGTGGATCTCGGCGCCCTCGAGGCCCCGCGCTGGGTCCACCTCGAGCGCGACGGCCGCGTCGGTGGCCTCCATGGCGTACCACTCGGCGCGCTCGCTCACTTGGGTGGTCATTCTCTCCTCGGGGTCGTCTAGGGTCGGGTGGGTCCCGCATCCAACCAGATCGGACCGACCTGCGCATGACGACGATCGTCCCCCGTTGGGAATGGCGCACCTTTGGCTCGGATTTCGGCTCCGCCGAAGAGGTGTTCGCCGCCCTCGAGCCAACGGCGATCCAGGAGTCGAACGAGGTGTACCTGCGCACGGGGTCGGGCCCGATCGTCAAGATCCGCGACGGGCTGATGGACGTCAAGGTCCTCCAGGAGGTGAGCCCCGAGGGTCTCGAACAGTGGATTCCGGTGATGAAGGAGGGCTTCCCACTGGCAGCGACGGATGTGGCGAAGGTCTTTGCGATGCTGGAGATCGCAACACCGCCACTGAACCGCGACTCATACACCCTCGAACAATTCCTCTCCGAGGTGTTGGAGTCACACCCTCAGGTGAGCGCGGTGCCGATCCATAAGCGACGTGTGCGTTACGCATTGGACGGCTGCATGGCCGAGGTGACCGACCTGTTGGTCGACGGCGTCCCCATGAGGACTATCGCCATCGAGTCGGAGGATCCCGACAAGGTGATCGCGGCCGTCGAGGCACAGGGATGCAGAACCTGGTCAACCACAACTTCGTCAGGGCCATGACCAACATCCTCGTCGACCGAGCGGTGCGTTACGCGGTCATCGACGTCGGCACGAACTCGGTCAAGTTCCATGTCGCAGAGCAGACCGCCGACGGGAAATGGAGAGCCGTCGTCGACCGCGCCGAACTGACCCGGCTCGGCGAAGGCCAGTCGCCAAACGGCGCGATCTCCGACGCGGCAATGGAGCGCACCGAAAAAGCGATCGCGGGGATGGTCGACGAGGCCAGACAGATCAGGGTCAAGGCCATCGCCTTGGTGGGGACCGCGGCACTGCGCACCGCCTCCAATAGAGACGAAGTGATCGAGCACATCAGGAAACGAAGCGGGTTCACCGTTGAGGCCATCTCCGGCGAAGAGGAAGCTCGCCTCGCCTATCAGGCGGTCAAAGCCGAGCTCGGACTCGATCATGGCTCACTGGTGGTGTTCGACACGGGTGGAGGAAGCTCGCAGTTCACCTTCGGCGAAGGTGAGGAAGCTGTCGAGCGTTTCAGCGTTCCCGTCGGCGCGGTGCGGTACACCGAGACTTTCGGTCTGGACGGTGTCGTGGAGCCGGATGTCCTCACTTCGGCTCTCGAGGCGATCGCCAACGACCTCTCCACTCTCGACGGCCGCAACCCGCCTGACGCGCTGGTGGCCATGGGAGGGGCCGTGACCAACATCACTGCGGTCTATCACCGGTTGGCGACCTACGATCCCGACGTGGTCCAGGGGACGGTCCTGGACCGTACTGAGATCGACCGCCAGATCGAGATGTACCGGACTCAGGACACGGAGAGTCGGCGTGCGATCGTCGGTCTCCAACCCAAACGCGCCGACGTGATCCTGGCCGGATCCTGCATCGTCCGTACGGTGATGGGAAAGCTCGGTCAGGAAACGGTCACGGTCAGCGATCGAGGGCTGCGCCACGGGCTGCTCCGGGAACGGTTCGGCAGCTAGGAACCCGGTTCGACGGGCTCGGCCGGAGCTTCTTCTTCCAGATGGGCCTCGACGGCCAGGTATGTCTTGGCGTGCACCCGCCCGTCCCCGTAGAGCTCCAACACGCCGTCGGCAGCCAACACATCTCGCACGTCAGCCTTCAGATTGGACAGGTGAAGGGTCAATCCCTGCTTGGCGGCGAGCTCGTGGAGCTCCCGTAGCTTCTCCGCGCCCTGCGAGTCGATGAAATTCACGCTGCCGCAATCGAGCACGACGGTACGGACCGGAGGTTCCCGATCGAGCAACATGTCTCGCAGATGGTCATGCAGAGCGTCGGCACTGGCGAAGAAGAGGCCGCCATCGAGGCGAATAACCGACAGTCCGGGGTGGGTGATGCCCTCGGGATAGCTCGCCAGATCTCCGAACACCTGGGTGCCGGGCTGGTTCCCCAGCTCGACGATGTTTGGACGGGTCGAGACGTAGACCAGCCAGACCAGGGAGAGCACGATTCCGATGACCACTCCTGCCAGCACTCCAAAGGTCAACACGCCGGCGATAGCAGCCATGGCGATCCAGAAGTCGAATCGCTTCACCCGATACAGACGACGCATGGCCGGCAGGTCGATCATGCCGAATACGACGGCGTCGATGATCACCGCGGCCAACACCGCCTTGGGCAAGTCAGAGAACAGCGGGGCAAGGAACAGCATCGTCAACACGACCAAGAGGCCAGTGACCAACGACGACATCTGGGTCTTGGCACCGGACTGGTCGTTGAGCGAGCTCGCCGAGAGGCTGGTCGATACCGGTATCCCCTGGACCATGCCGGATCCGATATTCGCCAGCCCCTGAGCGACGGACTCCCGATTGATGTCGACCCGATAGGAGTGTCTCGAGGCGAACTCACGGGCGTCACCAGCCGACTGGGAGAATCCGATGAGAACGACGCCGATTGCAGCCGGGCCAATGACCGAGAGATTTGCCGTGAGATAGGCGAGGTCAGGCAGCACGACGGCCGGCAGGCCGCTCGGCACGTCACCGACCAAGGCAATGTCGAGGTCGAGGAGACGTGTCGCAAGAATCCCCAGCACGACGAGCACCAAGGCTCCGGGAACACGGCGAGCCCAGAAGCGAAGCCCCAGAATGACCCCGAGCGAAACGAGTCCCACGAGGAGTGTGGTCAAGTCGGTTGCACCGAGGGACCTGACCCAGCTCCCGAACTCGCGCCAGGTATTGGTGCCTTCGGCCGAAGTCCCGGTCAGCTTGGGAAGCTCTCCCACGATCACTTCCAGAGCTGCCCCGAACAGGAAGCCTTTGACGACCGCTTTGGACAGGAACTGGGACATCCAACCCATCCTCAGCACCGCCAGAAGAACGAAGAGCAGCCCGGCGAGCAAGGTCACCCAACTCACCAGTGGTAGAGCCTCGCCGCCGGTCAGGCCCAGGAGCACGGCGGCACCACCGGCCACCGCAGCCAAAGAAGAGCTGGGCCCGGTCGAAATCTGTCGCGACGTGCCGAACAGGGCATAGATCAAGGCACCGGCGGCCGCGGCGTAGAGCCCGTACTCGATGGGGACGCCCACGATCCCGGCGTATCCAAGGGCTTTGGGGACGACCAGTGCCGCCACCGATGCCCCGGCGATCAGGTCGTATCTCAACCAGGGCCGCTCGTACTCCGGCAGCCATTGAGGAAACGCGAGGCTCCGTTGACCAGAGGGACGGGTTTCTGGCGAGCTCATCGTTCCGTCATCGCCTCCGGATGCTCCGACAAGAGGCCTGGCTCATCAGCTGAGCGGTTTGTCGGAGCGTTGACCACACGTGCAGGTTATTCACGCCGCGGGTCCCCAACGAGAAGGTTTCGACGAGGCCGACGGATAGCGGCGGAACAGTTCATGAAGCGCGTCGTACGAAACACGTCGAAGCCGCTTTATAGAGACAAAGGCGGAGGGGATCAGACCAGTAGGAGACGGAACCTTGTCAGAGAGGTGCCGATCTCGGACATATACCAGTGAGTTGTGGGTGGAGTCATCGACCGATAGGAGCATCATGTCTCGCCGTCTAGCAATCATCGGGCTCAGTCTGATCCTGTTGCTCGCTGCCACCGGCACCTCCGGCGCCAGTTCCAGCTCGAGCGGATCCCAGGACACAACGGTTCTCGACTGGAACCGTCACGCAGTGGAGGCGCTGATCAATGCGCCCGCCGCCCCGGTCCCGGGTGCTGGCCAGTCGCCCCCAGTGTCCATGCTTCAATTGGCGATGGTCCAGGGCGCGGTTTACGACGCGGTGAACATGATCCACCGCGGCTACGAGTCCGTACCTCGACGATCTGCCCAGGGCACCGAGATGGGCATCGAAGCAAGCGGCGGTCGCCACCGCAGCCCACCATGTCCTCGTCGGTCTCGGGATCGCACCGGTGCCCCCGCTTGCTCCTGCGGTGATCACAAGACTCGACGGTCTCTACGCCGACACTTTGGCCGGAATCGCCAACGGCGCGGCCAAGACGGCGGGGATCGCCGCTGGAGCGGTGGCAGCCGCAGCCATGCTCGAGGAGCGAACCGGGGACGGCCGCTTCGTGCCGTTCTCCTTCGACGTCGGCGACGGTGCCGGGGAGTGGCGTCCCGACCAGCGGGGTCAATGATCCATTCGCCTGGGTCGCCAACGTCGAGCCGTTTCTCATGAAGAAAACGTCACAGTTCCGGACCGACGGCCCGCTCGACCTGGACAGCCGCGCCTATGCCCGGGAGTACAAGGAGGTCAAGGACTACGGGGGAAACGGAACCACGACCGCAACCCTGCGCACAACGGAGCAGACCGCGACCGCCATGTTCTTCACTGCCAACCCGGCGGAGATGTACAACCGAACGTTCCGCACCATCGCTGAGGACCGAGACCTCAGCCTGGTCAGGCAGGCGCGACTGTTCGCTACGTTGAACCTGGCGGGTGCCGACGCGCTGATCGGATGCTGGGACGACAAGGCAGCCACGACCTTCTGGCGACCCATCACGGCGATCCATGAGGGAGACAACGACGGCAACCCACGGACCGCCGGCGATGGCGATTGGAATTCGCTGATTCCATCACCGCCCTATCCGGACCATCCCTCAGGATACAACTGCATCACCGGGGCGTTCATGCACGCCGCGAAGAGCTTCTTCGGCCGTAACGGGGTTGCGTTCACCCTGGTCAAGATCACGCCCGGGCAGCCGGATGTCACCCGGGACTACACGCGCTTTACCGATGTGATCAAGGACACCATCGATGCCCGGATCTGGCTTGGCATCCACTTCCGGACTCCCGACGTTCAAGGAGCAGAGCTCGGCGAGGACGTCGCTCACTTGCTGAGCGAACACTTCCTCGAGCCCCGATAGTGACCTGACGCCGGGCGGGCCCGTTCCCACTGGGGCCCGCCCGGGTCACGTCGCTGCCGCCCCCAGCTCAGCGCGGAATAGGGACAGGCCCTCGTTCCCAGGGGAGCTCAGTTCCCCACCACTCGGCCGGATGCCGGTCGAGAAGTCGCAGAGAACCAGAGGAGGTGTCATGCGACGAATACTGACTGTGCTGATGACGATGGGGCTGCTTGCGGCCTTGGCCATCCCGGTGATCGCCCAAGGTGGGGCGGCCACGAAGGCAATCATGACGATCTGCAGGAGTTGAAGGCTGCGAGCGCTCGCTTCCATTCGAGGACAGCAGCCGAACAGGCCGGCTATCAGCTCGGATACATCCCACCCTTTCTGCTCAATACCTGCATCGCCCACCCCACCCTGGGAGCCATGGGGTTCCACTGGTTCAACCACGACAAGATCCACGACACCGAGATCGACGAGCTCAGCCCCGAGGCGATGGTCTATGCGCCGGATGCCGACGGTGAGCTCAAGCTCGCCGCGGTGGAATGGGTCGTGCCCAAGGGGCTGTGGGAGGCAGAACACGGGGTCGGCGCCGCCCCTCCCACCGTGCACGGACACGAAATGCACGTCCTGAACCCCGCCCTTGGCTGGTACGTGGCCCACGCTTGGGTGTGGATGGACAATCCGTCGGGAGTCTTCGCCGACTGGAACCCCGACGTCGACTGCAGCTGACCCTCAACTGACTTCCGGCTGGTGGAGGGCCTCCCGCCTGCGGTAGGCCCTCCATTCAATCTCCTACTTCAGATATGCCCGCCGTGTTACTGCGCTCCCTGGCCACGCAATTCCCTTGTCACCCCCTGCCGCGTGGCAACGATGTGATCGACGATGTATTCGGCGTCCCGTCCCACACCACCCAAGAGAGCCGAGCTCAGTGAGTAGAGAAACCGAAGCCCGATGAAGTACAGACCGGGAGGTGATTCGACGATTCCCCGATCGTGGACCGGGAGACCCTTGTCAATCGCGATTGGAGGGTCGATCCAGTCGTAGTCATCGGTGAATCCGGTGCACCAGATGACGTTTGACACGTCGAGCACTCTTCCATCCTCGAGCACGGGGTGGCTATCGCTCACTCCGATCGTCCGGGGCACCCGTTCAATGCCGGCGGCGACGATGTCCTTCCGCCGCACCCGTCCCAATGGGATGCCACGGGGAGGATCGATGAAGCGGTCGCGGAGCTTTCGCCCGGGTGCGGTCTTAACCGTCAGCCGGGTCGCTCCCAGCCACATGATCGGTGTCAACAGCCGGTCGGGGATGGTCCCGGCGCGGGTGGGCTCCTGCCCGGTGTCCGGTCCGGAGAGCCAAACCGGATGGTCATCGGCAATATCGAGGGCAATCTCGGCACCCGAGTTGCCGGCCCCGACAACGAGGACTCCGCCTGCACGCAGCTGGTCGCGATTGCGGTACTCGGTCGAATGGAGCTGGACGATGGTGTTGTCGAGCTGGGTCGAGAAGGGCGGGATGCGCGGGTTCTGATAGGCACCGGTGGCCACCACGACGTTTTCGGCATCGAGATGCTCATCGCCCGCGGTCACCACAAATCCGTCCCCGCGTGTCGGATAGCCGGTCCACCTTGACCCCGGTTCGAATCGGAAGCTCGAACCTCGCAGCGTACGCCTCGAAGTAATCGGCGGTCTCATCCTTGGTGGGGTAGGCAGCTCGGGGGCCCGGAAAGGGCATGCCAGGCAGTCCGCTGTATGCAGCGGGAGTGAATAGCCGGAGGGAGTCCCACCTGTTGCGCCAGACGTCTCCTATCCGGGTGTTCTGATCCAGGATCAGAAAGGGCAGGCCATTGCGATGCAGGTGATAGCCGACGGCCAGACCCGCCTGCCCGCCGCCGATGACGACTGTTTCGATGTGTTCGCTCATCTTGGTCTCGAGACCACGGTATGAGAATCGGCGATCGTCGCCTATCGGGAGTTCTCCCAGGTGGTGAGACCGTGCTGCATGGCGAACAAGGTGGCCCCGGCCCGGGTCGATACGCCCATCTTGCGATAGGCGCTTTGAATGTGAAAGTCGACGGTCTTGTGCGAGATCTCGAGGGCCCGAGCGATCTGCTTGGTCTGCAGGCCGCGTGCGAGGAGCCTTACCACCTGGATCTCGCGCTCGGTCAAACCCGCGGGCCACGGCACTGAAGGAGCGCTATGTCCGCCGCCCTCCAGCACGGCGGCGACCGCTTCCGGGTCGAGACGACCCTCTTTGGCCTCATCAGCGAGTACCTCGGCCGCTGTGCCTGGGGAAAGGGCGGGGCGGTGTGGGCGTGGCTCGGTCATGGCGTGATAGGCGTCGGCAACAGCAAGGAGACGGGCCGGTCTTTGCAACGACGACGCCCCGGCACCACGGTGGTAACCCGTCCCATCGACACGCTCATGATGGAAACCGGCAGCCGGGACGAGACCTGAGAGGAAGGGGGACTGGGTCAGTATTCGCTCGGTTTGGTAGGCGTGCAGCCGTATTCGCTCCCAGTCGTCCAGTGTCAAGGATTCTTTCTTGCTCCAGATGCGAACCGGGACCGCGGCCCGTCCCAGGTCGTGCACGAAGCGCCGCCCGATGAACCATCGAGGTGTCCGATGAGTCGAACGAGAGCACCCGGGCTGCGGCCAGGCACGTTGTCGCCACTCCAGAGGAGTGCCCGACGAACTCGGGAATGGCCATATCGGTGAAGTGACCCATCGCCGCCAGCGCTCGGTCGATCGCCTCTCCGTCGAGCATCAGCCATGGTTTGGGCTCGCAGCCGAGTGTCAGGTCCCAGAGTGGGACTTCTGATTCGAAGTCGAGGATCTCGGCCGCGTCCTGTGTGAAAGTCCTGGCGACTATCGGGTCGAACGCGTGGGCGGCTCGCTGGTTGATCACATCGGTGACGAAATCGGGGTCTCCCAGCATGAGTTGAAAGGCGGCGTCCCGAGCGATGTGGGCAATCCGTACCCCCATTGGGATCTCCTCTCCGCCAACTCCACCGGGAAATCCCTTGCCATCCCAACGTGTCGACTCAAAAGCGACGAGGTTGGAGACAGAAGGGCCGAGGCCCAACTCGTCGGTCAACATACGGGCCACCTCGCAGGTGGCATCGACCACGCCCGGAAACCCGATCGCCAGCTCTGGCAGGCGGCGAGCTGAGACGCCAGGCACGGATATGAGCAGGTGCGGTTGGCGGCGCCAAGGCCCGCATCATTCCCCTGGCCATCTCCACCCGGCTACCGAACCGGAACGGAGTGCCGTAGCTGATGAGCGAGTCGTCGTCGGCAAACACGTCCCAGCCCACATCGGCTGGGGCATTGCAGCCAACGTAGAAGAGGAGGCTGAGGAAGTAAGCCTGTGACGCGGTGTCCCGATCGACGTCGAGACGATCGCACAGGCGCGCTGCGATCACGGAGCTTCGTAAACCGTGCTCCAGTGGAAAACCCACAGCCAGATCGGTCGCCATCGAGATCGCAGCGATGATCTCTGCGGTGCGAACCCGGCTCGAGTCTGGAATGGCGGTATCCGCCATCGCACGACCCTACGTGGGAACTGGATTCAGAAGGGCCTGTGTTCTTACAAGCCCGACATCAAGTCCCTTCGACGACCTCGTAGATCTCGTCGGCAACCAGACCATGCGCTTCCCGGTGCACCTTTACCGCAGTATCGGCGTCCGGGGCGTCGACGAGGCAGAAGATCTTGCCGTTCGACTCGTCCACCCAGTAACTCTTGTAATTGACGCCGTACTGATCCTGGTGGGCCAGATCCGCCTGGTGGGCCCCAGCCACATCTGCCGCGGATACTCCCCCGTCCATGTTGTGCACATCCATGTATGTGGGCACGTGATCCTCTCCTCGCTCCGGGTTCGGGCCAAAACATAGCTAAGCGCAAGCCCACGTGCTCATGGCGCCGTCGGTCCTGGCTTGATGGGCTCTCACATCCCCAACTCGTCCATGCGGGTCTGGGAAACCGCTTCGGCGGCTTCGATCTGGCACGCCGACGACTTGATGGCGTCGAGGAACGGCCCTCTCTCGAGGACCAACAGATCCAGGTCGCCCACCGCCTCGACCGTGGCGGTGCGGGGGATGTCCCTCAACAATGCAATCTCCCCGAAGAAATCGCCGCTTCCCAAGGTTGCGACATCCATTCCGTCACGCACCACCCGGGCCGTCCCCCGCTCGACGAAATAGAAGTGTTCCCCCGGCTCCCCCTGCACACAGATAGCAGAGCCAGGGCCGACCGATTCTTCATCGATAGTCAATGCCAGGCGCTCCAACTCGGCCGGGCCCAATGCGGCGAACATGGGCGTCGACCTCAACAGGTGGAGGTGCTCGATCGGGACTATGACCCCGACATCCGCCTCCTGGAGCGCCCCGCGGTTGACCAGGACGACAAAGATGATGAGCACACTGGCGACGACCAGCGTCCACCCGACGCCCAACCAGCCGATGAGGACCGCCCCCGCTACCGAGCCGAGCGCCTCGGCGGCGGTGGAAGCTCCTTCCACGACTCCAAACGCCCGGGAGAGACCGCCGAGCGGGATGACCCGTTGCAGCATGATCCGACCTGACACATCGACGAAGGTCCAGCCGGCGCCCATGACCGCCAGAGCGACAAGCGCGACTGTCTGCGATCCAAAGATCGGGATCAAAGACACGGATACGGCGATGAGTAGCAGTCCACGCCGCATCGATGGAGCGAGATGTCTCCGTCCGATCAGAACGATCGCAAGGACCGAGCCTGCCGCGGCACCAATACCGATAGCGGCATTGAGCCAGGCAGCCCCGGAATCTTCCGTGGCGAACACCTCGAAGGCGAGGACGATGGTGGCGACCTCGAGAACACCGGCCAGGAAGAAGACGCTGGTCGAGGAGAGGAGGATGACCCTGGGGCGGGGGCCGCGGAAGGAGCCGAACCCCTCCAATGTCATCTGAATTGCGCTCTGGCCGGTGCCACGGTCGGCCGCCGTGGTGGTCTGGACACTCCAGACCAAGATCGTGCCGAGGAGGAGAAGGGCCGATGTGATGACGAAGGTGGTGCCGATCCCCCAGGCAGCGGCGGTGACGCCGGCCAGAAGTGGCCCGGCGATCCAACCCAGGTTTTCGATTGTTCCGCCGGCGACATACCCCGCCGTCAGTTGCTCGGTGCTCCGGGCGAGGGCGGGGAGGAGGGACTCGTGAAACGGTCGCACCAGGGTCAGAACCGTGCCGTTGACCGCGGCGAGGAAGTAGATCACGCCCACCGGCCAATCGGCGTAGAGGGCGATCGCCATCGAGGCCGAGGAGGCGGCAAAGGCGGCGTATGCCACGGTGAGCATGAGCTCGCGGCGGTAGCGATCTCCGAGGGTGGCGCCGACGGGGGCGAACACGGTCGCCGGGGCGAGTTGGAGAAATGCGACCAGGCCTAGAGCCGGGGAGCCACCCACTTCGTAGGCGTAGATGAGGATGGCGACGAAGTTCGCCATCTCGGCCACGCTGAAGCCCAGGTACGCAGCGAGCACCCGCCGCATGTCCCTGACACGGAGCGCCTCGACAAGGTGACGGATGGATGAGACCATCTCGTCGCCGACACCGCTGAGACGCTCCCACAGACGAGTCCTCGACACCGAAAGAACTTACATCTCTGTTTGATGCCCCGCTTACTCCACCCTCGGGGCGATCACAGCTCCGATGAGACCGTTGCCCTATTCGCCCAAAGAGCAACGGGGGCAGGGCAGAACGTTCGTCGGCTTTTCCAGTGGCGCAGTCGAACCGAGATCGCTGTAGGTGAGGCGGTAGCTCCAGGAGGATTCGCCGCCCCAAGTCGGCGTGGATCTCGCCGATGGTCCCGTCGGGAGTCACGCTGATGCTGATGTCGATCAACGCGTTCGGGTTGGCGGCGTCGTCATGGGCGACGTTCCCGAATGGCAGCACCCGGAGCGTCTCACCTTCCTTGACGCCGGTCTCCCGGGCCACGGCGCCAGCCGGCACCTTCCCGGTATAGACGGTGGAACCGGCCTCGGTCTGACTCGTCGTGACGTCAGTCATCTCACCGGTGATCCGCTGCATGGTGGCCCCGCCGACGTCCTCGCCAATCGCCGCCAGGTATTCGCCTGGCGTCGTACCGGAGTCCGGGTCGACGCTGTCCGGCGAGCCCATCTCGATCCAGCCATCGGCCACCTCGGGGTTGGGGCCGTACATGATTCCGTCCACGACCAGAAGTCCGCCTTTCCCTGCCGGTGAGGTCTCGTTTGGAGATATCGACAGATCCGTTCCGTTCCAGCGAAGCGTCCTGCCCACCCACAGGTCACCGTTCTGGGTGATCTCGAGTACGACCGTGCCCGAGCTCTCGGCGGCCGAGGCGCTCGCGATGACAGCTTGTTGCATGGCCTCGGCGGGTGACACCGCCAGCGGCCCGACCGGGGATCCGACTGCGATGAAGGTCACTACCAGAGCGACCACGGTGGCGACCGCAGGTATCCCAATCGCGGGCCACCTCCGGAACGCCGGCTTCGGCGACCGACCGCGACTCTCGGTTGTTTCTGACGTCTCGAGGCTGGTCAGGGTCGCAGCCTTGCGGGTGAGATCGCCGATATTCTCCGGCAAATTCCGGCCTGTGACGCGGGTTGGCGCGCCGGAGTGCGTCGAGACTGTCGGTGGGAGTCACGCTTGTGCCTTTCTTGTCGTACTCGTAAAGCTTCCGGGCGTGATTCCGGGGCGGCCGGCCACCGGATTCGCCTGTTCGCCGAGCACCGCTTCGAAGGCGTCGCGGAATCGGAGACGGGCACGGTGAAGCCGCCCCCGAGCAGTCACCTCCTGGCACTCGAGTACCTCGGCTAGCTCGACGGGGCGAAGGCCCTCCCACTCGACGAGAAGCAGGACTTCTCGATCACGCTCGCTGAGCATCGCCAGCGCCTCGTGAACCACCGTCTCCTCCGCAGACACCCCATCCGGCTGACGCTCCTGTGAGATGCGATCCGCCAGAGCATCGCGGCGATGCAGCGACCGCCTCGCGTTGGCCGTGACCCGGCGGGCGGTGGCGTACAGCCACGCCCGGGCCGCGTCGCCCGGTGGGACCAGGTCGATCTTTCGCCAGGCCACCAGGAACACCTCGGCCACCGCATCCTCCGCGTCGGCCATCGACGAGGTTCGCCAGTTGCAATACGAAGCGATATCGAGTCTGTGGGCCTCGAACAGCGAATCGAACCGCTGTCGACGCCTCGCTTCCCCGCTCACGTCGCCCTCCGGTATATGGCAGTGCTCAATGCATCCATCTGTCGGTGAAGTGTCCGGCATCTTTCGATTTGTTTGAGATGACTCAGACCCTCCAGGCTCGAGTCGCATCGCTCAACGCGGCGACTTCTTCGGCGGCCAACGAGAAGCTCAGGGCGCCTGCGTTGCTCGTGGCCTGCGTGCCGTTCTTGGCGCCAGGGATTGGGAGCACGATCGGGTTATCGATCAGCCACCGCAGGGCTACCTGACTCGGCGTCTTCGAGTATCGATCGCCGATCTCGCGGAGAAGCCCGATCACCGGTTGTATGGCGTCCAGGGCCTTGCGGCGATACCGAGGCAGGACACGTCGGTAGAACCCGGTGGGGCGATGCTCGGCCGAGTACTTCCCCGTCAGCATTCCCCCGGCGAGCGGGGTGTATGCGATGAGGGTGACTCCGAGCTCACGGCAGGCGTCGAGAATGCCGTTGGTCTCGGGTTGTCGGTGCAGAAGCGAATACTCGACCTGATTGGCTGCGAGCGGCAATCCGCGGGCGGCGAGCGCGGCGTGTGCTTGCCGCATCTGTTCCGACGAGTAGTTGCTGACCCCTACCGCCGTCACCTTCCCTGCTTCAACCGCGTCCGCCATGTGATTCATCAAATCCGGTATCGACACTCGTCCCGGGAAGTGGTGCTGGTATAGGTCGAGATTGGGGCGTCCCAGCCGGTTCAGGCTCGCATCCAACTCGCGCGGGAAATCGTCGGCCCCAAAACGCAGCCCGGACGGGAATTTGCTGGCGACCAAGACGTCTCTGCCTTTCGACAGCTCACCCACGCGCCGTTCCGAAGCTCCCCCGCTGTAAAAGGCAGCGGTGTCGACCAAGTCGATACCTGCCTCCAGACAAGCCTCGAGGGCGCGCTTCTCCTCCTCGTACCCGTGGGCGCCCCCGTAGGCCATTTGCGCTGGGTGGAACCGGGCCAGCCCTCGCGGCTCCCCCCAGGTCATGGCCCCGACTCCAAGGCGCGGAACCCTCAGGCTGCTGCGGCCCAATGTCGTCGGGTGATTCATCTCGTCACTTCATCGGGTCGGCCCAGGTGGCCATCATGCCCGAAGCGTAGGTGCGCTCACCTATCACGCCGCGGGCCGGGTCAACCAGGTTGGGGCAGCCCGATTCCTCGCACGTCGAGCCCACCGTCGCATGCGACAACGGTCCCAGTGGTGGCGGGGGCGTTGCTGCGCGAAGCGAGTTGAACGAAGTGACCGGTGTAGTCCTCCGGCCGGGGCAGGAATCGGAGAGGTGTCGTGGCGACGGCGATCTGCTCCAGGTCGGGCAGGGATGAGGGGGTCACATCTTCGAGGCCCAGCGCCTTCGGGCCTCGGATGTCGGTGCGCATGAAGCCGGGCGCCACACCGTTGACCCGCACCTTGGGCGCCAGCTCATGGGCCAGTTGGCGAACCAGTCCGACGACCGCATGCTTCGAGGCCGTGTAGACCACACCTCCCACTCCGGCGTGCCATGAGGACATCGAGGCGGTGAGCAGGACCGAGCCACCGCTCGTCCATCAGGGCATTGACCGCTGCTTTGACTCCGAGCAGGTATCCCTTGACGTTGAGAGCAAATAGCTCATCGAATCCCTTCTCCAGTCGATCGATGGGTGTGTCGACGAAGCTGGCACCAAAGTCGAAGATCCCGGCGTTCCCGATGAAGACATCGATCTGGCCAAAACGGGCCATGCCCTCGGCCACGGCTCGTTCGTTGTCCTCCGCGCTGGTTACGTCGGCAACGACACCTGCAACCTCTTCGCCGTGAGCTTTCTCGACCTCGGCGACTCGGTCCTCGGCGCGGTCGACGGCGACGACCCGCGCCCCTTCTTCGACGAAGCGATTCACCAGGGCCCGTCCCAGCCCCGACCCGGCGCCGGTGATCACTGCCACATCACCATCGAGCCATCCCATGATGTCTTCCTTTCCTATTGATTTCCGGTCTCTGCGACCTGGTTTGGATCCTCGTCACCCGGACCGACCGCCTCGATCCTCGAAATGATCCGCTCGGCTGCGGCGATCGCGTCGGTTTCATCCATCCTCGCTCCCGCCTCGAGGCCCACCGTTGCGAGAGCCTGACCGAGCGAGCCTGATATCGCGGCCACCTGCGCCGCTTCACGAGGCGTGGCCTCGGCGCCGGCACGATCCCGGAGCGACCCAGCCGCACCCAGCAACTCCGCAGTTCCTTCCGGCTCTGTTCCCGCTGCGAGCTCTGCCAACACGACGAGGCAATCGACCACGCCCAGCCGGTCGCCGAGGTTCCGCCACAGGTCGAGGGCGCGCTTGCCAAGGCTCGCCGCCTCGCCAGTTCGTCCCTCGGCAGCCCTCACCGCGGCCAGACCCAAGGTGAAGGTCGCCTCGTGACGCGGTGCGCCCCGCTCTTCTGCCGCGGAAAGGCCCTCGAGGAACTGTCCTCCAGCGGAACCGAGGTCGCCTTCGAGCAGGCTGACCATCCCCAGCACCCACTGCGGAGTGGTCCGCCGCATCGCATGGGCCAAGCCCGAAGTATCGATCGCCTCTCCGGCGTTGACTCGGGCCCGGTCCCATTCCTGGAGCTCCAACGCCAGGCACGCCTGTGAACAGCGCACCCCGGCTACCTCGGCAGGAGCATTCATGCTTTCGGTGACGGTGAGGGCTCGGTCGAGGGTCTCGGACGCACCGGCCAGGTCTCCGAGACGCATCAGGGCCTCACCTCCCAGACGAAGCGCATGGGCGAGCACCCTGGGCGTGCCCAGGTCTTCGGCGAGCTCGGCCGCTTCGATAGAGAGGCGCTGAGCTGTGAGTGGATCCCCTCGCAGGATCGCCACCCACCCCAACTCAGCGAGCAGAAGCGGTCGGGCCGAGAAATCGCCGATCTCGGCGGCAAGCGAGAGAGCGTCTCCGTAGGCCTTTTCTGCCACCTGGTAGCGGCCGAGCCAGATGTTCATTTCCGCCGAGGAGCCGAGGAGGAGACGGAGCAGCTGGTCGTCCCCAGACTCCTGAGCCAAACCGATGGCCTGGTCCAACAACTCGCCGGCGCGGTCCTGGCGCCCTTCGGTGCCGGCGACGATGGCGAGACTTCTGAGAACACTGGCCGCCACACGCTGGTCTCCGGCGCTTTCGGCGCGGGTCAGGGCCTCCTCCCAAGAAGCCTTGGCCTCAGCTAGGTGCGAGTGTCGGAATGCGACATATCCCGCATACAAAAGTGCACGAGCCGCGTTGACGTCGTCGCCCGCAGCTGCGGCCAACTCTCTTGCCTCCCCAAAGCATTTGTCGGCCTCCTCGAGCTCGCCCCTGAGTAGCAGGAGGCTGCCCAGGGCGACGATCGCACGACCACGAAGCCACTGGTCGCCCCCGCTCAGACCTAGCACATTGCCGAGCTGCTCTGATCCCTCGGTCCAGTCTCCGTTCGACGTCCAGTAACGGGTCATGGCGACGCATATCCGCAACCCGATCTCCGCGTCTTGGGCCGATACCGCGCTTTCGATGGCCCGCCGGATGTTGTCGCGTTCGTCGGCCAGCTCGGCGATGACGGCCGCCTGCCCTTTGCGTCCGATTCGATCCTCGACCGCCTCGACGCGCCCTACAGCCCAGGTCCGGTGTCGTCGGGAGAATTCTTCGGTTCCGCCTACCTCGGCCAGCTCCAACACACCCAATTCGCGAATCGACTCGAGCATGGTCCAACGATCGGGTGATTCCGGCTCGATCGAGACCAGCGATGCCCTGACCAGACGACCCATGAGATCGGGGACTTCGCTGCTCTCCACTGCGCCATCGCCGCAGACCTCAGCGGCGGCAGCGTTGGTCCCGCTGCCGGCGAAGACCGAGAGCCGGTCGAACAGGAGCCGCTCGGATGGTTCCAAGCAGGTCGAGGCTCCACTCGATCGCGGCGCGAAGAGTCTGATGACGGGTGGGGGCGGTCGCGCCGTCCCCGGACCAGCAGCGAAAACCGGTCCTCGAGCCCGCTGAGCACGCCGCTCAATGACCGCTCGGCCAGGGCGGCTGCGGCCAGCTCGATCGCCAGCGGCATGCCGCTGAGGTGAAAGACGATCCGAGCGACATCGCCGGCGTTGTCCTCGGTGAGCTCGAACCCGGGTCGAACCGAGGCGGCTCTTTCGGTGAACAGCTGCACGGCGTCCGACGCCTTCAGCTCGGCGACGCCGACCGTCTGGTCGGGGTCGAGGGTGAGAAGTGGCTCCACCCGCCAGACAACCTCCCCGTCGATGTCCAGCGGCTCTCTGCTCGTGGAGAGAATCACCAGGTGGGGGCAGCGCTCGGAGAGCATCTGGGCGAGGCCGGCGACGGCATCGAGTAGGTGCTCGCAGTTGTCCAGGATGAGCAGGGCAGCCTTGCTCCCAAGCGCCGAAGCCAGCACCTCTTCAGTGCTCTGGCCGGGGACCTCGGCGATGCCCATGGCATAGGCGACGGCCCTAGGCACCGAGGCTGGGTCGGTCAACGGTGCCAGCTCGACCAGCCAGACTCCGTCGGCGAACTCGTCGAGCACGTCGAAGGCGACCTGGACGGCGAGCCGTGACTTCCCAACACCACCAGGTCCAACGACCGTGACAAGGCCGGTCGTGCCAAGCATCCTGGCAAGGGTCTCGCGGTCTTGTGCCCGTCCGACGAAGCTGGCGCGGCGAAAGGGCAGGTTGTGGGCAAGGATCCCGATGGCGCGCAGCGGCGGGAAATCCTCCCGCAGATCAGGGTGCCGTAGCTGATACAAGGGCTCCGGGGCAGGGAAACCCCGCAGTTGGAACGACCCGAGGGCGGCCAGGCGGACCTCCGCCGGAAGCCTTCCTTCGACAGCGGTAGCGGTGGCTTGAGAGACCAGGATCTGCCCGCCATGGGCTCCGGCCGCGATCCGGGCGACCTGATGGATCGGAAGGGCTACGTAATTGCCATCAATCGGTGTCGCCTCTCCAGTGTGCACCCCCATCCGCACCTGAATTTCGGCTCCGGGAGGCCAGCGGTGGGCAGACAGTGCCTGTTGACCTTCGAGACATGCGGCGATCGCCTCGGCCGCATCCGGGAAGGCGATGAGCAGTGAGTCGCCCTCGGTTCCCACCTCGACACCTCGGTGATCGGCCACCGCGGCCCGGAGCAGCTCGTAATGGTCTGCCAGCAAACTGGGGTACGCATCGCCTAGCTCGCGGAAGAGTCGTGTCGAACCCTCGATGTCGGTGAGGACGAAGGTGACGAGACCCGAGGCAGCGTTTTCGGCTGGAGGGCCGCATTCACCAAAGTTGTCTCTCAGGCCTGGATGGGGGGCAGCGGTTTGGTGGTAGGCCCGGTGATGATCGCCCCGTTGTACTCGTAGCGGGAGCCGTGGCAGGGACAATCCCAGGTCCGGGCCCGGCTGTTCCAGTCGACGATGCAACCCATGTGCTGGCACCGGGCGGAGAGTGCGTAGGTCGTCCCGTCATCGTGGAGGTAGGCCGCGACCTTCTCACCGTCGACCTCGACGACGGCGCCCTCCCCGGTGCGGAGATCGAAGAACGACCGGCTCACGGTCCGTACGATAAGGACATCCGACCCGGCTTCGTGCGCCACCCGACTGGGAACCGCCCGCTGGATGTATCGACGGGATCCGGTCATCCCCTTGTTCCCCACCACCACCAGGTCAAAGTCGCCGGCGTGCCTCGAGATCTGCACGGACGGGTTGCCCTTGGTCACGATCCGCTCGATCCCGTCACGATCGAGTCGGGCGGCGGTGTCGCGAAGCACGATGTCACCGATGAGCTCGTCACCGACGTAGATCAAGGCGACCTCGGCGCCGAGCGCCTGAGCCAGGGCATCCCCGTGGCGGGTCGCCTGGTGGGCGGTGAGGGAGCCATCCGTGGCGATAAGCGCCCTGCGGTAGGTGTGCTCTCGGGCGGGGTCGGTGGTCCTCACCACCAGGATGTCGACCGGTGAGTGATGTGCCACCTGGCTGGGGATGCCACCGAGGCTGAACCGGGTGTCCGGTCCCATCCCGTGGTCACCGATGACCAACAGGTCGGCACGGAGCTCCGCGGCTGCGGCGACTATCGACTCGGCGATCTCACCTTCACGATGCAGGGTCTCCGCCTCGACGCCGAGGGCGAGGGAACGGTCGGCCGCGGCCCGCAGAACCTCCTCGCCGCTCCCCGTGTCGTCGACATTGATGAGAACCAGTTCTGATCCGAGCTGTTTGGCGAGCCGGGCTGCGACCACCTCGGCCACTGCCGAGGTGGATGAGCCATGGGCCCCGACGATGATCTTGCGGTAGGCGCTCAAAACGGTTTCAGGACCATCAGATAGAGGATGAACAGAATGGCCACGAACCCGGTGCCTGCGGTGAGGACCGGGTTGCCCGAGTTGACCACCCGGGCGAAATCGTCTTGGGAAACGGCAGTGCCGGTCTCCATCAGCTCGAGAATCATCCGGATCCGGCGGAAGTGGCGACGGGCCATGGGGAACATGAGGATCCCGACCCCGATCAGCAGGCCGAGCGACAACCAGATCCACCCCTGATCGAACCATTGACCCACCACCCCGGCGCCGATGCCTCCGAGAAGCAGAACCAAGGTCGAGACATAGAAAGCGCTCACCGTGGCCGCGCTGAGCTGGAGGACGCCCGCCACCTGTTGCGGTTCACGGATCCGCCTCATCAAGACGGTCGCCGCCATCGAGGTGCCATGAGCGGCAACGAAGCCCACGACGCCGGCGAGATGGATGAACTTCCACCAGCCGTAGCTCATGCCGGCGAGGCTACGCGCAAGGTCTGTCAGGCGAGTCGATGAGCGGTATGAAGGCGTGGCTCACCGATCACACCCTTCAATGTGACGGGCCCGATCTCGTCGAACGAGAGCGGGCTCTCCGATGCTGCCTCGACCACCTCCTGAGTCACCAACACCTCGCCAGGTCGGGCGTAGTCCGCGATCCTCGCCGCGACGTTCACTGTCCGGCCGAAATAGTCGCCTTCCTGGAAGACCACCGGGCCCGCGTGTATCCCGGCGCGTGCTGGAGGAAGACCCTCGCCTTCGGCATGCTCCACCATGTCGAGAGAGGCCAGCACACCTCTGGCCGGATCGGGGAAGTACAACATCACTCCGTCCCCAAGCCACTTGACCGACTCCCCACCATTCTCCTGTGACGATCGACGGACCAGGGTCTTTAGCCTCGCCGCCAGGGTCGCTGCGACCTCGTCGCCCCCTTCCTCGGTGAGCCGGGTGAAACCGGAGAGGTCGAGGAAGCTGACAGCCGGCGGTCGACGCAGCCTTTCGTACAGCCCCGCCCTCTCCAGGGCCGCTTCGACGCTCTCGACGGCTTCCTTCGTCCAGACATATTCCTGCTGTCCCCGGTAGATCGCGAGCAGCGCTTGCTCGGTCAGCGGCGCCATCTGGGATCCGAATTCGCCCTGTGCCTCCAACATCTCCGCCTCGGTCAGGCCCGCCTCGAGCAACGGCTCGACGACCTCGGTGCGATACCAGTCCGCCTCCGTCTCGGCGATACGACGCAGGCTGTCGGCGTAGACCCGAAGCCATCTTTCGATGACGACAGGGCGGAACCCTTGGCTGACCTGATGCTCGACCGTCGATATCACCGATAGCTCGCCCTCCCGGACGTGGTCGTGTGGGCTGGGCTCGGACAGGCCGAACGCCTCGCGGACCACGAGCAGGAGTTCGATCGGTATGCCAGTCGATTCGCTCACTTCCTGGAATGTGACGCCGGCGAGCCCGGCGAAACGATCGAAGGCACTCATCTCGAGGAAGGAGAACGAGAGAGCGCCTCTCTGCACGGCCGCGGCCATCTCGTCCAGGGGCACGCCGGCACGTTCCAGGCTCTGGATCCAGCGCGCCCTGCGCACATCTCCCGCCGAGAAGACGTCTCCCTTGCCCGGCTTCAGGATCCCGAGTTCGACCAGATGGTCGAGGTAGCCAGGATCAACCCCGGCCTTACGGGCCACCTCCTGGCGCGAGTGCTCGCTCACGGGACGACCGTAGTGACCGTGAGGAGGGGTTTAGGAGTCAATGCCTGTGGGGTAGGGTCGGCTGCTGGCGGACAGCGGAGAGTGCCCGCCTAGACATGCGGAAGAGGAGACGTGTCGATGCGATCTCGTGTAATAGCTCTGATGGGACTGGTGGCATTGGTTTCGGTGACCACAGGGGTCGGCCTGGCCATAGCGGCGCCCAAGGCGCCAAAGCCGCCGGTCATCCAGGATGATTCTGTGGTCGAAGTGCAGATCCTCTCGCTCAACGACTTCCACGGGAACCTCGAGGCCCCGGCAGGCTCCAGCGGCCGGGTAGGTGCGACACTCGCGGGTGGCGCCGAATACCTCGCCACCCACGTCAAGAACCTCGAGCAAGCCAACCGGAACACGATCGTGGTCGCGGCTGGCGACCTGATCGGGGCCACTCCGCTCCTTTCTGCCGCGTTCCACGACGAGCCAACGATCGAGGCGATGAACCAGATCGGGCTCGACCTCAGCTCGGTGGGTAACCACGAGTTCGACGAAGGCGCGACCGAGCTGCTGCGCATGCAGAACGGAGGTTGCCACCCCGTCGACGGCTGCGGCGACGGCACCGGTTTCGCCGGAGCCGACTTCCAGTACCTGTCGGCCAACGTGGTACGGGAGAGCAACGGTGAGACGCTGTTCCCGGCATACTCGATCCAGAATTTCAATGGGGCCAGGGTGGCGTTCATCGGGATGACGCTCGAGGGCACCCCGACGATCGTCAGCCCCTCCGGTGTCGCCGGTCTGACCTTCCTCGACGAGGCCGACACCGTGAATGCTCTCGTTCCCGAGTTGAAGCGCCGCGGCGTCGAGGCAATCGTCGTCCTCATCCACGAGGGCGGTCAGCCGAACACGCCTGCGACTGAGACCACGATCAACCAGTGCCCTGGTGTCACCGGGCCGATCGTCGACATCACGAACCGGCTCGACGACGAGGTCGACCTCATCGTCTCCGGCCATACCCACCAGCCCTACACCTGCGTGATCGACGGCAAGCCGGTCACCAGCGCCTTCTCCTTCGGCCGGCTGGTGACCGACATCGACATGCAGGTCGATCGTGACACCGGTGATGTCGCGCCAAACGGGATCACGGTCAACAACCGGATCATCACACGCGACGTGCCGAAGAATCAGGGTCTCACGGAGCTAATCGCGCGCTACCTCGAGGTCGTCGCCCCTATCCGCGACCGTCCGATCGGCAACATCACCGCCGACATCGTGCGGGCCAACGACGCCTCGCTGGAACAGCCCATGGGCAACGCAATCGCCGACGCGCAGCTTGCTGCGACTGCCGGCGCCGATGTCGGCGCGGCCGTGCTGGCCTTCATGAACTCGGGTGGTGTCCGTGCCGACCTGACGTTCCTCAGCAGCCCGGTCGGTGAGGGCGACGGAGTGGTCACGTTCGGCGAGGCATTCACCGTTCAGCCGTTCGGCAACTCGCTGGTCACGATGACGCTGACCGGCGCGCAGATCGAGACGGTCCTCGAGCAGCAATTCTCCGCGGTCAACGACACCGCGTTCCGGGTGCTCCTCCCCTCCGCCGGCTTCCACTACACCTGGGATGCATCCGAGGCCGCCTTGGTCGACCCGGGCTGCACCGCTGACGTGGTTTCCGGGATCACGCTGAACGGACAGCCATTGGTGGCAGGTACCTCCTACCGGGTAACCGTGAACAGCTTCTTAGCTGACGGCGGCGACGGGTTCAGCGGTCTGCTGGCAGGGACGGACCGTCTCGGCGGCGCGGTCGACACCGACGCCTTCGAGGCGTACCTCACCGCGAAGACGCCTCCGGGTCTGTCACCCCCGTTGACCGACCGCGTGGACGTGATGCCCTGAGGTATTGGCGGGTCAACCCCCGAGGGTCGAAAAGATCTCGTACACCATCCAGGCCGGCCAGAAGAACCCCTGCACGATTGACAGGAGGTACTCCCAGAAGACATCGGCCTGCTGCCAGTAGTAAACGAGAGCCCCGAAGATCCCTAGGCCGTAGATCGCTCCACCGCCAACAGTGCCTGCATTGCTGCTCATTGCAGTCGGACACTACGCCCAGCGGTCTCGTGATCCTGGGCCCAAAGTCCTCATGCCTGTGGGTTGGCAGATCTCGAAGCGTCGCTGGCATGGGGACAAACACCCCTACGCCGAACGCCTCGGGTGAATAGGCTTCCTCTACTAGGGCCAGGGACCGCGAAGCGGGGAGGCACATGACAGACGCGGTCAATCAGGGCGCGCCGGAAGCGAATCCAGATCCACTCCCCGTCCGTTGGGTTCGTCCGCTCATCGACATGGTGGCGCGTGCGCCCGCGACCATTCACACCAAGCTGCTTGCCGGCTTTCTCTTGAGCGCGCTGCTGCTTCTTGCGATGGGGGTCTTCAGCATCGTCGTGATCAACGGGATGAACCGGCAGATGGACCAGGTGATCGAGCTCCAAGAGCAATTGGAGCTTGCCCAGCAAGGCATTTATGCGGTAACAGCGCAGAGCCACTACCGGGCGATGGCTCTGATCACCCAGGTCGACTCGTGGAACGACAAGATCGTCCAGGCAAAAGAGAACTTCACGAACGACATGGAGGCGATCAGGGACGTCGCGGACGAAGAGTTGCTGGTCATCGTCGATCGAATCGAAGCGACTGATCTCCGGTACGCCGAGGCGAGTGAAGAAGTGTTGGCCCTCTATCAGGCTGGTGACATGGCCCGCGCCTCCGACGTGCACATCTCGGCCGAGCACGAGATCTCACATGAGCTGGAAGACGACCTGAACCTGATGATCGGCTCGCTGGAGGCAAGGATTGCCTCAGAGCTCGAGAATTTCCGTGGAAACCGGAGCTTCCTGACAGTGACCGTCGCCGCGTTCTCCGGGGTCAGCCTGTTCACCGCCCTGGCGATGGGAGCCATCCTGTCTTGGTCGCTGGTGAGCCCGGTGCGCAAGATCGATCTGGCGCTGGGCAGGATCGCCGACGGCGACTTCGACCAGGAGGTAGAGGTTCCCAACCGTGACGAGTTCGGGAGGCTGACGGTCAATCTGAACCGGACGAGCAAGCAGCTCTCCTCCCTGTACGAGGGGTTGAGCGAGCTCAATTCCAATCTGGAGCAAACCATCGAAGAACAGGTCACCCAACTCCAGCGCACAGAACAGCTGAGGCGATACCTCTCCCCGCAGGTGGCCGACGCGATTCTCGCCGGGGAGCAACCGGTGGCCTTCGCCTCCGTCCGGCGCAATCTGACCATCCTCTACTCGGACATCCGGGGTTTCACCCAGATCGCCGAGCGGATGGAGCCCGAGGAGCTCGTCGATGCCCTGAATGAGTACTTCAGCGCCATGACCGACCTGGTCTTCTCCAACGGCGGCACGCTGGACAAGTACCTGGGTGACGGTGTCCTGGCCTTCTTCGGAGACCCGATTCCCTTCGAGGACCACGCCGAACGGGCCGTGGCCACCGCGTTCGAGATGCTGGCCAAGGTGGAAGAGCTGCGAGGGACGTGGATGCGTTCTGACGAGGAGCTCTCTGTCGGCGTCGGGATCAGCACCGGCTATGTCACCGTGGGCAATATCGGCTCATCGACGAGGACCGACTACACCGTGGTGGGCAACCATGTGAACCTGGCCGCCCGACTGGCCACGGCTGCCGAGCCGCGCCAGATCCTGGTCACGGAGCGGACGATGGCAGCGGTCCAGGACCGGGTCGATTGGGTTCCGGTCGAGGACCTGGTGATGAAGGGGGTGCAACGGCCGGTCAAGGTCTTCGCCCTGACGGCGAAGGCTCTCTCCACCCAGAGCGACGCATAGCCGGGCATGAAAATCGACTTCGAGCGGGCCACTCCCGCCGACGCCGAGGACCTGGTAACGGTTCAGATCGCAGCTTTTCACGATGATGCCCGCCTCTATCCAGGGGTGGAAATCGGCGGCCCTCCCGGCTACGACTCGGTCGAGGCGACGCTGGCCAAAATCGCCCGGGGTGAGATCCACAAAGTCTCTCTGGATGGCGAGATCATCGGTGGGATCACTGTCATTGATCAGGGAGCGGGGCACTTCCATCTCGACGTTCTCGCCATCGATCCCGCCCACCACAACAAGGGCTTCGGCACCCAGGCGATGGGGTTCATCGAGCGGAACTTCCCTGCCACCGTCTGGACGCTGGACACACCGACGTTTGCAACTCGGAATCAGCACTTCTACGAGAGACTTGGGTTTGAAAGGGTGGGCGAGACGGTGTTCCCGGACATCACGCTGATTCAGTACGAGAAACGGCTGACCCAGGAAAATGGAGATGTACCGAAGGGGACGTTCCCGGGAAAGGGGACAGGGACGTTCCGGTGACTAAGGGAAACAGGTGACAGCAATCACCATCAGGGGAGGGACTCTCGTATCCGCAAATGATCAGCGCAGAGCGGATCTGAGGGTCGAGGACGGTCATGTCGTCGCCATCGGAGATGTTCCCGCTTCTGGCGACGAGATCGATGCAGGGG
This sequence comes from uncultured Acidobacteriota bacterium, assembly GCA_963720925.1. GTDB lineage: Bacteria > Actinomycetota > Acidimicrobiia > Spongiisociales > ZC4RG35 > JARDZU01. The sequence goes on along the minus strand of CAVRHE010000004.1, from coordinate 1,979 downwards.
GTCTGCTGATAATGCCCGGGATGGTCGACACCCACGTGCATCTCATGGACCCGGGAGATACAGAGCGCGAAGACTTCATTCACGGCACCTCCGCCGCCGCGGCGCGCGGAGTCACCACGATCATCGAACACACCCATTCCCACCCCATCCGTTCCGTGAGGGACCTCGATGACAAGATCGGTCACCTCGCTGGACGGGCCAATGTCGACTTCGGGCTGGCAGCACACGTCTGGCCCGACATGGTCGGTGAAATCGGTGCTCTGGTCGAGGCAGGTGTCGCCTTCTTCAAGATCTTCACGTGTCATACACACGGGGTGCCTGGGCTCGATACCGCACGGCTTGCCAGGGCGCTCCGATCCATATCAGCCGCAGGTAGCCGCTGCCTCGTCCACAACGAAGACGAGGCGCTGACCGCCGACGCCGAGGCACGCCTAAAGGAAATGGGCCGGGTCGACCCCGAGCTCCTGATCGAATGGCGGAGTCGAGAGGCGGAGCTCGTCGCGGTCGCTTCGACTGCCACCATCCTGCTGGGCACTGGGGCTGTCGCCACCTTCGCCCACGTCTCCAATCCAGCAGTTCTCGACGTGATCGACGCCTTTCGCCAGCTCGGGGGCGACATCGCGGCCGAGGCCTGCCCTCAGTACTTCGCAATCGACGAGAACGAAGTTGCCGAAGCTGGCGCCCTTCGCAAATTCACGCCGCCAGCCCGAATCCGAGACGAGGCCGACCGATCGGCGATGTGGGATGCGGTACGCCTCGGCCGCTTCTCCCACTTCTCGACCGACCATGCGCCCTCGACTCTCCACCAGAAGACCGAGACCGACTTCTGGGGCGCACCGTTCGGTCTTCCCGGGCTCGACACGACGCTGCCCTTTCTCATCGACGCCGCCCTCGCCGGCCACTTGAGCCTGAGCGATATCGTCCGCCTCTACGCCACCGCTCCAGCCGCTCGGTACCGAGTGCCGAAAGGCGTGATCGCGATCGGAGGCGACGCCGACCTGGTCCTGGTCGATCCGGAATCCAGTTGGACGGTGCAAAACGAGGAAATCATCTCCAAAGCGGGGTGGTCACCGTATTCCGGACGGACATTTCGAGGCCGGATAGTTGCCACATACCTCCGTGGAGTGGAGATCGCCAAAGACGGGGGCTGCCACGACCTGCGCACCGGGACATACATCCGCCCACCCGTCGGATGACCCGCAGCCGGCCACCCAGGCAATCATGAGCACCGCCAGCATCGAGCAGCAGTCGCCGAAGATCTCGGGCTCAATCGTGCCCTTCTCGACAAGGCGCCGCGACTCGATGAGCGCTTCGGGAGTGTCTGAAACGACCTTCTCGACGCCGGGACAGCAGGTGGTAGCAAGTTATGATCCCGGTCGAATGTCCAGTCGTTCTCATCATTCTTGGGGAATTTTGGGCGACCATGGATGACAACACGTTCGGATACGGGCTCATAGGTTGCGGCTGGGTGGCATCGGCCCACGCTTGGGGTGTCGCGGCAGGCGCCGGAGAGGGCGTTCGATTGGTCGCCGTGTCCGACCTCGACCTCGACAGGGCGACGGAAATCGCCGATCGCTTCGACGCCGGGACGGTCCATCAGGACTATCGAGAGGTCTTGGCACGGGGCGATATCACCGCGGTGTCTGTATGCCTTCCGGACTTCCTCCACCATCAGGTCGTCATCGAGGCCGCCGCGGCGGGCAAGCACGTGCTGTGTGAGAAGCCACTGGCCATGAGCCCCCTACAGGCCGACGAGATGATCGCGGCTTGCGAAGCTGCGGGTGTGAATCTCGGACTGATCATGAACCACCGCTATGCCCTGGACAACATCCGCACCAAGCACGCCATGACGAATGGGGCGCTGGGAGATCATTTGATCGGGAGCGTGGTCCATTCCAGTGGGCTCACCGGCCCTCTGGACACCTCACCCTGGCGAGGCAAGATGAATCGAGCGGCGGGAGGTGTCCTGAGCACACAGG
>CAVRHE010000003.1:0-70162 GCA_963720925.1 uncultured Acidobacteriota bacterium | reverse complement strand
CCGTTGAATAGCGGGACGAGGTTCCGAGGGATGCGGGAAGGAGAAGGCCGGTGAAGCTAGGCATGGAGCTGGAGGAGGACCGCCCGGTGGTGGCATTGGGCGCGCATGCGGACGACATCGAGATCGGTGCCGGCGGCACGCTTCTGCAGCTGTCCCACGACCATCCGGAGAGCCGGTTTCTCTTCGCGGTAGCTGCATCTGACACGGAACGATCCAGCGAGGCTCTCGCCAGCGCGCGCGACCTGCTGGGTGACAGAGCAGAGGTACAGGTGGGAGGGTTCGAGGACGGCTATCTGCCTTTCACCGACCCGCAAGGAGTCAAGCGTTGGCTGCGCTCGGTGGTCGAGTCGATTCGACCCGCCCTCGTGCTCTCACCGTGGGCCGGTGACGAGCACCAGGATCACCGGCTGATGGGTCAACTGGCATGGCAGATCTTTCGGGGATCGACCATCTTGGAGTACGAGATCCCGAAATGGGAGAGCGAGCCCTTTGTCCCGAATCTGCTGGTACCGCTGGGTGAGGAGACGGCCCGAGCCAAACTCGACCATCTCGCCAAGTCGTTCCCCAGTCAGCAGGGGAAGCCCTGGTACGACATCAGCCTCTTCAGCTCGACACTCCGGGTTCGGGGTGTGCAGCACGGCTCGAGCAGAAACGCAGAAGGGTTCGTCGCACGCAAGCTTGCTCTGGAGACAAGAGCCAGGGGCGACTAACTCGCCCGCGAGAGGAGGCGGCTCAACTGCAACGTGTGTGGGGGGCTGACCGCCTACATCCAGCTTGGCTCATGGGGCTGCGGATTCGCGTCCTGTCGCCACACCTGCCATGGTGCCAGGCCGGATTCATGGATCTCGTCGAGCATCTGCTTTTCCTTGAACGTGTCCATGCAGGCCCAGAACCCGTCGTGCACATAGGCACCGAGCCGTGACTCCTCGATCATGCGCCCGAAAGGCTCCTCGACGAGCTCCTCTCCGTTCCGCATGTATTCGAAGACCTTGTTCTGCATCACGAAGAACCCGCCGTTGATCCGTGTCGCTTCGGTCTGGGCGTTGCGGATGGAGCTGACCCGGCCGTCCTCCTCGATGTCAACCGTGTGAAAGCTGACATTGGGTTTGACGGCGACGAAGGTGGCGACGTGGTTGTGGGTCTGCCCGAACTCGATCATCTCGTCGAGGTTCAGGTCGGTCAGACCATCGGTGTAGTTCGCCAGAAACCACTCTTCGTTCTCGAGGAGAGGCTGGACCGCCTTCAAACGCTCTCCAACCGAGGACTTCAGGCCGGTGTCGACGAAGGTGATCCGCCAATCAGAGATGTCGGAGTTGAGAAGAGTGACGTCGCGTCCCCCGTTGCTCAGGACGAAGTCATTGGACTCGTACTCGCTGTAGTTGAGGAAATAGCTCTTGATCGCGTTCGCCTGGTTGCCGAGGGCCAGGATGAAGTCTTTGTGCCCGTAGTGGGCGTAGTACTTCATGACGTGCCAAATGATCGGCCTCTGGCCGATCCTCACCAGGGGCTTGGGCACACTGTCCTCGTGTTCCTTGAGTCTCATGCCGAGACCGCCGCAGAAGAGGACCACCTTCATGTCAGTCGCGGGCAGGTAGGGCGGGGGAGCATGTCATCTCACCGGCGCGGCCAATAGGTCGGCGAGCCAGGTCTCACCGCGGAAGTCTTCGTACTGCTCGGACCTCAGCCGGTCGGCCAGTCGGCCTTCGGGGAGGATGACGTCGTGGTAGCTGAGAACCTGATCCTTGCCGACGTCGTTGACGAGGCGACAGCCCTCGACCAACCCTTCCGGCAGGTAGCGGCCAGCTGACATCTCATCGGCATTGACCGCCTCTCCATAGGTCATGTACATGCCGTAGTCGTCGAGAACTTCACCGGCCTTCAAGTCCCTCTTGGCCACGGCGCAGACCTCGACGACCGGCCCTCCGATCGGGGGAGCGACCTCATCCCGGAACAGCACGACTCGCGCAATCGAGTTGTGGACCTCGAGTTGCACCAAATGGTACGGAGTGAAGAACGAGTAGAGCGGCCCGTCTCCCATCTTGTACAGCTTCAAATAGTGCTGTTGCTTCGGATCCGGGTGCTCGGCGAGGACGTAGACCTTGGTGTGGGGGGTGCCGACCACGTAGTCGACGATGCCCCCGAGCTCCCTCAACTCGTCGATGTCGTACAGCTCCCCGATTGTCATGATGTCACCGTGATACTCCAGACCCCTCGACATCCCGCGCGAGCGCACCTGGAAGCCGGTGGCATTGGCAACGATCGATTGCTCGAAGCTGCACTTTGTCCCGTCGGCGAAGCTGGTCACCATCGTCGGGTTCTGGCCCCATTGCTCGGCGAAGCCCTGCTGAGTAGTCGGGTTCCGATAAGGGTCTTGCAGGCCCTTGATGTTGCCGACCACCCTCGGGATCAAGCCCAGCCCGACCACCCACCGCACGAGATCCATCTGAACCCCCGGCTCATCACCGTTGCAGGCGGATAGGAGACGCCCGGCTCGAGCCGAGTACTTTCGTAGGACGGGGCCAATAGTGCCGTCCAGTTCGGCGTTCATCAGGACGACGTCTTTGGCATTCTCGAAAGCGTCGAGGGCGATTCGTGCTCCGAACTCGACCGAACCGGTCACGTCGACGATCACATCGATGTTCTCGGATCGGGTGATGGAGAATGCGTCGTCGGTTACGACTGGGCGGCCGGAGAGGATCGCATCTTCCAGCGCGCCCGGACCGCTGGCTTCGACGACATCCGGTCGTCCGGCGTACTGGTAGACCCGGGCCGCGCGATCGGGGGTCCGGTTGAAGATGGCGGAGATCTCCATCCCCGGCACGCTGTTGGTGACCTGGTTGGTCAGCCCTTGGGCCATGAACCCGGCACCTATCAGACCCACTCGAATCGGTTTTGAGGCGCGCTCGCGTGCCTTCAGCGCCTCATCAACGAGAATCATCGTCCCCCACCCCCTTCTTCCTGTCCCTTCATCAGCCTAACTTCATCCTCTCCTCTAGGTCACCCCGAATTTCTTCGAATTTGGGCCAAGCCCCGTCTTTCTGCGAGATGACCGCTACCGGAAGCGGCCACACGAGACCAAGCTGAGGGTCGTCGTATGGGAGGCCGCCTTCGGTCCCCGGCGTGTAGAACTCCCCGGCCTGGTAGCTGGTCTCGGTTTCGTCCCGGAGAGTTTGATAACCATGGGCGAACCTCTCCGGCACGTACAGCGCCCGGTAGTTGTCCTCGTTCAGTTCGACCTCGAAATGGTCCAGGTAGGTGGGGCTCTCCGGTCTGAGGTCGACGATGATGTCCACTATCGCCCCACGGGTGCAGCGGACGAGCTTCGACTCGGCGGCGGGGGGGTACTGGAAATGCATCCCGCGCAACGTGCCCTCGACCAGGTTGAAGGCGATGTTTGCCTGTGCGATAACGGGGTTGAGACCGTGCTCCTCGAATTCGTTCTGGTCGAAGGCACGAGCGAAGAAACCCCGATCGTCCTCCAACTTCTCGAGGTCGATGACAAACGCGCCGGCCAGATTGGTCTCGGTGAAGATCATCAGAGATCCTCTCCCCTCACCATGTGCTCCTCCCCTTCCGCCTCCGAACAGGGCACCTGATCGGGACCGGCGAAGATGCTCTCGGCATCCGTCGGTCCGACTACTCTATGTGGTCGCACCGGAATCTCGAGCGGATAGTCCCCGTAACCGGGCACTGACCCGGATGCATGCGACATCCCGGACGCGGCTCGCGGCCCACCCCCTATGCGCATCAGTGCCCCTTCCGGCCGACCATTGCCCTTGGGGTCCTCACGAGAATCCCGAGGTCATGGGTGAAGCTGATCTGCTCGAGATACTCGAGGTCGATCTCGGTGTGCTGATACATCAAGTCGCCGTTGTGGTTGGAGACCTGCCACGGGCCGGTCACACCGGGCTTGACCAGATGACGGTCGTGCTGCCAGGGCTCATAGCGGCGGACGATCTCGGGGAGCTCGGGCCGAGGTCCCACCATGCTCATGTCGCCCTTGACCACATTCAGGAACTGAGGCAGCTCGTCGAAGCGTGTGGCCCGGAGCACCTTCCCTACCAACGTCACCCTGGGGTCGTCCACCGATTTATGGACGATCCTGCGCTCGGCGCCGATGAAGACAGCCTCGCCAACGCGTCGGTCGGGGATCATGGTCCTGATCTTGTAGAGCCGAAAGAGACGTCCCACCGAGCCCGATTCGCTCCTGGCTGTAAAAGATCGGGCGGCCCATCGTCACGAGTACCGCGAGTGCCGAAACGCCGATCACAGGGCTGAACACGATGAGCAGGAGAAGGCCGATCGCTCGGTCGAACACCGGTTTGATCACGAGGGCATAGGCACCCGTAGGTGCTGATGTTCTCCGATCGCCCCAAGATTCGCCGCCCACCGGTAATACGGGCGCAAGCGCCTCACCCTTACGAGCCCACATCGTCTCGTCTCCCCTAAGTTGTCTGGATAGCCCCATGGATCTTTCGATCCAGGGACGACTCTACCACCACCGAGAGTGGTTGGAAGAGGTCTCTTTCAGGTCTTCAGGCCCGAATGCCGATATGAACAGCGGTGCGCAACAATTGCGGCTTGGTGTTGCTGATCACCCGGGACAATTCCTTCTGGCGTGACCTGATCATCTCGGTCAGAATGAACGCCTGCGAGGCTGGATCTAGTTGCGGGAATTGGGGGTTGTCCAGCATGGGGAGTTACTTCGTTTGTGGGGGTGTCCGATGGGTCCGACGATGAGGTCTGTCTCGACCTGGGTTCGAGAGGACCCCGCTTGAGACAGATAGCCCAGAACTACAAGACCGGTGAGGTGAAGCTGGTCGAGGTGCCGGTTCCGGCGTGTCGGCCGGGAGGAGTGGTGGTTCGCAGCGAATACTCCCTGGTCTCCGCTGGGACCGAGTTGATGAAGATCGCCGAGAGCAAGATGTCTCTCCTCGGCAAGGCCCGGGCCAGGCCCGATCAGGTTCGGAAAGTGCTCGATTCCGTGTCCCAGCAGGGTGTAGGTGCCACCTATCGCAAGGTCATGAACCGACTCGACTCTTACACCCCGCTCGGCTACTCACTGTCGGGCACGGTCGTCGAGTCCACGGTCCCAGAACTGCCGGTCGGCAGTCGGGTCGCCTGTGGCGGAAACGAGTACGCCCTGCATGCCGAGTTCAACTATGTACCCCGGAACTTGTGCGCGCTCGTTCCCGATGGGGTCAAAGCCGAGCACGCCGCCTTTGCCACCGTGGGCGCGATCGCCATGCAGGCGTTCCGGCGCTCCGAGGCCACGATCGGCGAGACGGTCTGTGTGATCGGGCTGGGTCTCATCGGCCAGCTGCTGGTGCAGATCGCCGATGCGGCCGGGGTCAACGTCGTCGGAGTGGACCCGTCGGAGGAGCGTTGCGGCTTGGCCGAGCGATCGGGCGCCCGCGCTGCCGGAGCGCCTGATGGACAATCTGCGTCTCGGGTGAGAGAAAGGCTTCTCGAGCTCACCGATGGTCACGGTGCCGATGTCGTTTTCCTCGCCGCCGCCACCGACTCCGACCAGCCCGTGAGCATGGCGGTGGAAATCGCAAGAGACAAGGCTCGAATCGTCGATGTCGGCAAGCTGCCGCTCGATCTCCCGTGGAAGCCCTATTACGAAAAAGAGATCGATGTGCGCTTCTCGAGGTCTTACGGCCCGGGAAGGTATGACCCGAGATATGAAGAAGAGGGTGTCGACTATCCGATCGGGTATGTGAGATGGACCGAGCAGCGGAATATGAGGTCCTTCCTCGACCTGGTTGCTGCCGACAAGATCCGGTTGGAGAGCCTGATCGACGAGATCATCCCTTTCGACGGCTCGGTCGAAGCCTATGAACGGCTTCTCTCCGGGGAGTCGCGCGCAATCGGGAGCCTGTTCGCGTACACGCAGGAGACATCGATAGAGCGGATCCTTCACCTGGGCAAACGGGCAGACATGGGGACCAGATCCGGCAAGGTCGGCCTCGGAGTGATCGGCAGTGGCAACTACGCCAGCACCATGTTGTTGCCACATCTGGCGTCGAACCCCGACGTGCATCTCTCGGTGGTTGCTACAGCCACTGCCCTCTCCGGTGCCACGGCGCAGCAGAGGTTCGGATTCGACCGCATCACGTCTGACTACCAGACCCTGATCGACGACGACGCGATCGATGCCGTCGTGATCGCCACACGCCACGATCTGCATGCGCGGATGGTCTCCGAGTTGATCGCCGCCGGAAAGGCGGTGTTCGTGGAGAAGCCGCTGGCCACGAACAGGGGGGAGCTCGATCAGGTCATCGAGTCGATCCGATCGTCAGGGAATCAACGGCTGATGGTCGGGTTCAATCGCAGGTTCGCGCCCCTCCTGCGCCAGCTGAAGGAATCTTGGGGCGTAGGGCATGGCGAGCAGCACCTGCATTACATCGTGAACGCCGGGCCTCTCGACAACGACAGCTGGTACCGGGACGTCTCTCGATACGGTTCCCGTTTCGATGGCGAGGGCGGCCACTTCATCGACGCCTTGTCATGGTGGCTGGGCGAAGACCCGCTTGAGGTGGCGGGCCATCCGTCCCCTGGAGAGGTGGACGACCTCGAAGTGATTCTGCGCTATCCCGGCGGCTCGATAGGGCTCATCTCGTATCTCACCAGGGGGAGCCGTACCTACCCGAAAGAGACGTTCCTCGTCTCGGGTTCATCCCGGACGGCCCGCCTCGACAATTTCAAGGAGGCGACGATTTGGTCGGATCGGGGTAAGACAGTTCGTCGTTCGAGGGGGAAGGTGGACAAGGGTCAGGCGGCCCAGATCGGAGCGTTCGTGGAGTCAGTCCGGACCGGTTCGGATATGCCGATCGCGATCGAATCGTTGGTGAGCACGACCGAGGCCACCCTGCTGGCGCAGACGAGTGCCGGATCGGGGCGATCTGAGCCGCTCCGCCGTCTGTCGGGCGATTGACTCTCAGCTGGTACATCCACCGCCTCGCGGCCATGGGCCCCGGCGAGATCGTCCGCCGAGCCAAGGATGCCGGGGTCAAGGTGATCACCGGCCTGGAGGAGAAGAGGCTGAGGGGAGCCGGGGCGAAACGGGCCGAGGGTGGGTTTGCCACTCCACTTCGCCGGCCGCCTGAGACGCCCTCGCCGGCTGCTCTCGGCGATCTGTCGGCCGCCGTCGAGTCGGTTCTGCAAGGTCGGGTCCAGGTGTTCGGCGTCGTTCGAACCGACATGGGGGAGAGCCCTGACTGGTTCATGGACCCGAAGACCGGGTTGCGCGCCTCGGCGACGGAGTCGGCTTTCCGCATAGACCAGCGGGGGTGGCCGGGCAGCCTGAAGCACGTCTGGGAACCCTCTCGTCATCAGCATCTGACGGTGTTGGCAAGCGCCGCCCGTTTGAGTGGTGATGAGGAGTCCAGCCGATTGGTCATGGCCCAGCTGGACAGCTGGTGGAAGGCGAACCCCCCGATTCGTGGCATCCATTGGACGAGCGGCATCGAGATCGGAATGCGGCTGATCTCCTGGGTCTGGATACGGCGTCTGCTCGACTACGACGACCGGGCACCAGCCTGGTTCGAGGAGAATCCGAGCTTTCTCGACCAGCTCTATGCGCACCAGTTGTGGCTCGACCGATTGCCAAGCCATGGCACCTCCGCCAACAACCATGCCGTGGCTGAGTGGGCGGGCCTGTTCAGCGCAGCTTGTGCCTTTCCGAGCTTCCCCGAGTCTTCTCGGTGGCGGGACAAGGCGGGCCGGGGCCTCATCGCCGAAGCGCGGCGCCAAATCGACGCCGATGGCGTGGACCGCGAGTTGGCCGCGGACTATCACGGCTTCGTGGCGGAACTCCTCATGCTCGCCGGCCTCGAGGGCGAGGCGGCCGGGTCAGGGCTTGGAGACGAGTTCTGGATCCGTGTTCGCTCGATGGTCGACGTCGTGGCCGCAGTCCTCGACGTCTCGGGTAGACCGCCCCGCCAGGGGGACTCAGATGATGCGAACGCCCTCCTTGTCGATGGACCGGGCTTTGACCGCTGGGCCTCGTTGCTCGTCACAGGTTCGTCGCTGTTCGGGCGGCTCGACTGGTGGCCGACGCCTCGAGTCGCAGGCGACGTCCGAAGCTCGGTCCTTGCCTCATTCGCTTCGGTCGGCGCCTTGCCTGGTGGTCGACCCTCGAGCCGGCCGGCCTCCTTCCCGGAATCCGGAATGACGATCCTGAGGGCCCGGCCCGGCCGGCCGTCGGAGATCTGGTGTCGATGTGACGGTGGCCCGCTCGGCTTCATGACGACCGCGGCCCACGGCCATGACGACGCCCTGTCTGTCGAGCTGAGACACGGCGGGGTGGACGTCCTGGCCGATCCCGGCACCTACTGCTACCAGTTGGAGCCATTCTGGCGCTCGTACTTCCGCTCGAACCGCGCTCACAACACCCTCGAACTCGCCAAGGCCCGGCACCCCCAGCAGACGGGGCCATTCATCTGGTCCTCATCCGAGCGATCTGGTGTGGCGGAGGTGTCGGAGGGCTCGGTGACGAGTTGGACTGGCTATTGCATTCGAGCTCATGTGGACGGAGGGGAGATCGAGCATCGGAGGAAGGTGGTCGTCGACGACGCCCGCGTGACGATCGAAGACATGGTTGACCGGTCTACCCCGGCCATCCTGCGCTTTCATTTCGGCCCACTCGTCGAATGCGTGCTCGACGGGACCGTGGCTCAGCTGTCGTGGGGGGCTGCTGATGGCTCGGCACGGTCGGCCAGGATCGAGCTCAGCGGGACAATGTCATGGCGGGCCGTGCGTGGCGATGAGAGGGCACCACTCGGCTGGTATTCGCCGGGCTTCGACGTGCGTATTCCCTCGTTCACCCTCGAAGGTGAAGGCGAACTGGATCCCGGCGAGGCTGTGACGACACGGCTTCACGTGGGCGACGGGGAAAGCGCTGAGGCTGCTGGATCCCAATGAGGGTCAGGCGGGGCGAGACTTCGCCGCGACACGGCCGCGGGGTCGATTGGCAAAGGCGCGTTGATAGGCCCTCAACAGATGAGGGACCGAGTGCTCCCAGCTCAAAGTGCTCTCCAGTCGACTCCTGCCCGCGGTGGACATCCGCCTCCGCCGCTCGGGGTCGTCCAGGAGCTGGTCGAGGATCTCGGCGAACTCCGACTCGTCGCCGGATCGCGCCGTAGCCACGGCGTCTTCGGCGGACCTCATCGTCTCGGTGAGGTCGAACGCCACAATCGGCAGCCCGAAGTACATGTACTCCATGATCTTGTTCATGGTGGAACGGTCCGACCAGCTGTTCTTCGGGACTGTGTCCACCGCCACTGTTGCCGACGACAGCGCCCGGCAAAGAACATCGTCTGACACGACACCGGTGAAGGTGAAGAGATGGTCCACATGCTGGTCTTGTGCGTACCGTTTCACTTCCTCCCAAGCCGACCCGCCACCGATGACGACGGTGTGGAAGTCGTCCCGTTGCTCGCTCAACCGAGCCACCACCCTGACGAGACCATCGACCCCGTCTTGGGCCGAGATGTCGCCGAGATAGGCGATGACATGCTTCTTCGACTTTGCCCACGCCGGGTCGGGGGGATAGACGTTCAACCTCTTCAGATCTGGCCCGGACCTCACAATCGCAACCCGGTCTGAGTTCACGCCGCCCCGCTCGATGGCAACGGTCCGGTGACTCTCATTGGTTGCGAGAACCACGTCGGCTGTCCGGAAGGATCGGCGCTCCATGAAGAGCAGGAGTCGATGTACGAGGCCGCTTTTGACGCCGAACTTGGCTTCGAACATCTCAGGGGAGAGGTCGTGATGGTCGAAGATGAACTTCTTCCCTGCCAGCCGCCAAATGAGGGCGAGGGCCCAGTATGTCTCCGGTGGGTTACAGGCGTGGATCACGTCGAAGCCACGACCCTGCCTCGCTACTTTGAAGGAGAGGAAGAAGGTGGCGAGCCAGGCCCACGAGAACTCGGCCAGGAAGCCAACCTTGGATCTCGGGTCGAACGGCATCGGATAGCGAAACACCTCGACGTCCTCGATCGTCTCGCGGGATTCGTTGAATCCCTTCAGCTTGGGACAAATCACCGACACCTCGTAGCCGTGGGCCTGCAAGGTGGTGGCCTCGAGCCAGACCCGCCGGTCGAAAGGCACCGGCAGGTTCTGGACGATGATCAGGACACGCCTACCAGCCGATGCCAACGTAACTCCCGTCCACGGGCCTGACCGACATCCCGGCGAGGTCGACCAGGTGTTGGGCGGGCCCCAGCTTCAGCGCAGCATCGACCAGCGGCTCGTCGGTCTTCGCGAGGACGATTATGTCCCCGAAAGCCATCACCTCGTCGGGGGAGGACACGAGGACTTGCTCGAATGAGGGAAGCTGCTCACTGAGGAACGCCAGGTTCGCCCCGATTAGGTCGTTCGGGTTGAAATCGGGATCGAAGACCCGAACCTCCAAGCCGCGATCGAGCATGCGACGGGCCAGCTCGAGGAAGGGGCTATTCCGCAGATCGTCGGTGTTCGACTTGAACGTGACGCCGAGCAATCCGACTTTGTGGCCGCCCAGATCCTCGATGAGATCCATGGCGGACCGGATGTGCTCTTCGTTGCTCTCGGGGATCGCCGAGATGAGCGGCAGGTCGAGCTGGCGGCTGTGGGCGAGTGACTGGAGAGCGGCGATGTCTTTGGGCAGACACGACCCGCCGTAGGCGAACCCAGGTCGCAGGTACCGAGACGAGATGTTCAGCTTGGTGTCGCCGGTCATGATCGTCATGACATCTCTGCCGTCGACTCCCATGTCCCGCGCGAGCCGACCCATCTCGTTGGCAAAACTCACCTTGAGGGCGTGCCAGCTGTTGTCTACGTACTTGGCCAGCTCGGCGATCTCGAAGACCGTGTCGGACCGAGGGCATTCGAAATGGGCATACAGCTGGTCTGTGATCGCATTGTGCTTCCCGTGCTCGGTGCCGACCACGATCTTGGGAGGCTCCCGGTAATCCTGTATCGACGAGCCTTCGCGGAGAAATTCCGGGTTGAAACAGAGATCTACCTGTTCGCCGACGGTGAGACCCGAAGCCGACTCGAGTATCGGGAGGACGACATCTCTCGTGGTTCCCGGGAGCACGGTGGACCGAAGGATGACCGTGAACGGCGCGGCCCTGCCCCTCAACGCGCGTCCGATATCGGCCACCACCGCGCGGACGTGGTCGAGCTCGATGCTTCCGTCGTCACGGCTGGGTGTTCCCACACAGATCAGAGCGGCATCCGACTGCTCCACTGCCATGACAGAGTCGTCTGTGGCCAGCAGCCTTCCCGAGGAGACGCCAGAGGCGATCAGTTCGTCGAGTCCAGGCTCGCGGATCGGGGCCCCGGCCGGCGTTGAAGATCTCGACCTTTTCCCGGTTGGAGTCGACACCGACGACGTCATGGCCGTCCTCGGCGAGGCAGGCAGCCGTGACCGACCCCACATACCCGAGTCCGAAAACTGCCAGCTTCACTTCGTGAACGAGTCGTCAGAGCTCGAACGCGCCGGCGATGTCTCTAGATGGCCACAGAAGTGACTACCCCGCGATATCCCCTGACACGCTTTCGGCGCATCCACGCGTGCGCGTATACCCCCACCCTCATCGTGTGCCTCCCTAATGCGGCCCCAGCCGCGGCTCACATCCCCATCGGTTCCCAAGGTGCACCGCACCTCACTCCGGATTCTATCCGGGGAGGGTTGGCTCACCAGTGGTCATATCTGTAATCGCCAACTTCGAACGGAGGGTTACCGTGCAGGTGACCCCCTCACGAAGATATGACTCAGAGTGCGCTGATGTTACTCAGAGTCCGCGGGCTGGAACGGCTCGGGTGGTGTCAGCCATGCCGGGGCCAGGATGAAAACCGGGCGCTTCAGGGCTTCCTCCCGCCACGCCACGAGGGGCGCCGGCGGATCGGCGGCGAAGTCTGAGAGCGGCGCTACATTCACCGCGCCGAACGGTCACAAGCCGTCCCAGGGGATCGGAGACCCGAAGCAATGACAGACCTGCAGGAAGGGATCGAGCCCCTTGCCGATCTCCTTGCGCGCGACCTCGACTACATCGTCGACCAGCTCGTCGACGACTTCACGGCGATGGCTGGGAAGCGTCTCCTCATCACCGGAGGAGCCGGATTCCTCGGCTACTACCTCGTGCAGAGCGTGCTCCACTGGAACGACCGCGTCGTCGAGGATCAGCGGATCAACACGACCGTGTTCGACAACTACGTGCGGGGCGTCCCGCCGTGGCTGGATGAACTCGGCCGGCGTAGCGATCTCACGATGGTCCGACACGACATGCGACAGCCACTGCCGGACCCGATGCCAGACTTCGAGTTCATCGTCCACGCCGCCGGGATCGCGTCCCCGACGTACTACCGAGCCCACCCGTTGGAGACGATGGATGCCAACATCGACGGGCTGCGAATGTTGCTGGAGTACGCACGAGACCGGGTCGAGCGAGGCCTCGAGGTCGGCGGCTTCATCTTCTACTCGAGCAGCGAGATCTACGGCGACCCGCCTCCCGACCGCATCCCCACATCGGAGGATTACCGCGGCAACGTCTCGTGCACCGGTCCGCGCGCGTGTTACGACGAGTCGAAGCGCTACGGCGAGACCTTGTGCTCGGTGTTCGCCCAGCACTATGGCGTGCCGGTGCGGATGGTCCGCCCTTTCAACAACTACGGACCGGGCCTGAAGATCAGCGATCGACGCGTGATTCCCGACTTCGCACGCGACATCCTCAGCGGTCGTGACATCGTCCTGTTCTCAGATGGAAGCCCGAAGCGAACCTTCTGCTATGTGGCCGACGCCGTCGTCGGCTACTACCGGGCGCTCGTGCGCGGACGGGCCGGCGAGGCCTACAACATCGGGATCGATCGTCCAGAGATCTCGATGGCGGACCTCGGGAGACGGCTGACCGCGACGGCGCACGGCCTCTTCGGATACTCCGGGACCGTGGTGACCGGCCAGTCGACCGAGGCTGACTACCTGGTCGACAACCCGAACCGCAGGTGCCCGGACATGACGAAGTCTCGGACTGAATTGGGCTACGAGCCGTCGATACTCGTGGACGAGGGCCTACGGCGAACCCTCGTGTGGTACCACTACCACCGCCATGCCGAAGACGCCTGATGCGAGTCTCCATCATCGGCGCCGGCTATGTCGGGCTCGTCACCGGGGTGTGCTTGGCCGACAAGGGCCACCAAGTCGTCTGCGTCGACGTGGATCGTTCGAAGGTCGACCGGCTCAATCGCGCTGAGGCGCCGATCCATGAGGTCGGTCTCGTCGACTTGCTCGAGCGCCACGCCGGCAAGCGATTCTCGGCAACGACCAACCTCGCCGACGCGGTCCGGGACTCCGAGGTGACCTTCATAGCCGTCGGAACGCCGTTCGACGGCGCCGCGATCGACCTGACATATGTCGTGAATGCGGCTCGCCAGGTGGGTGCCGCCCTGGCCGAGAAGTCCGAGCATCACGTCGTCGTCGTCAAGAGCACGGTCGTGCCCGGCACGACGGACGGCGTGGTGCGGGAAGCTCTGGAGGAGACCTCGGGCCGGCGCGCCGGTGAGGGCTTCGGTCTCGGGGTCAACCCGGAGTTCCTGACCGAGGGCCAGGCCGTCGCCGACTTCATGGATCCCTGACCGAATCGTGGTCGGCGGGGTCGACGAGCGGACGCTCGACACGCTGTCCGACGTGTACGCCGCCTTCACGGACGTCCCGATCATCCGCACCAACAACAAGGCGGCCGAGATGATCAAGTACGCGTCCAACGCGCTGCTTGCGACCATGATCTCCTTCTCCAACGAGTTCGCCGACTTGTGCACCGCACTCGGTGGTGTCGACGCCCGTGACGTCATGGCCGGCCTGCACACGTCCGGATATCTCACCGTTCCTGGATCCGATGGCGAGTCGAACCGCGCGCCGATCGTGAGCTTCCTCGAGGCGGGGTGCGGATTCGGGGGAAGTTGCCTCCCCAAGGACGTCAGTGCCCTCATCGCGCACGGAGCCCTGAAAGGAGTGGAAATGAGGGTGCTCCAGGCCGTTCTCGACACCAACAGGGACCGACCGGATCGCGTGCTCGAGGGGATTCGCCGCGAGGTCCGCGACCTGCACGACGCACGCGTCTCCGTGCTCGGCCTGGCGTTCAAGCCCGATACGGACGACGTTCGCGAATCTCCGGCATTTCCGATCATCGAGCGACTTGTCACGGCGGGAGCGGACGTGACGGCATACGACCCGGTCGCGATGGACACGGCCCGACTCGTACTCGGTGAGACACCCGTGAAGTACGCCGCATCCCTCGAGGACGCAGTCACCTCCGCCGACATCATCGTGATCGTCACCCGCTGGCACGAGTTCGAACGCCTACCGGAGCTGCTGCGCAAGCTCGATCGAGCGCCGTTCGTGTTCGACGGCCGTCGCATGCTCGACGAGAACTCAGTCGAGCGGTACGCGGGTATCGGACGATGACCAGGGGCGTGATCAGGCGGGGGTCAGGATGAACACTGGGTGGTTACGGGCTTCCTCCTGCCAGGCGGAGAGCGGCGCCGACGGCTCGGTGACGAAGTAGGAGCCAATGACCGGGCGCACGATCGGGCTGAGCGACGCGAGTAGATCCCGCACGATCGGGGCCGCCTGGTCCGCGGCCAGTTCCTGTGAGGTGACCGGAAATGTGCGCCTTCTCATGGTGACGACGGCTTCTCCTGCTGCTCGAAGGTTTTTCACCCAGTCCACACGGCCGTAGACGGACACCAGCAGCCAGCCGGCTCCGTGCGGGTTGAGGGCCACCGGTGTGGTGCGGGGGAGGCCGGAGTTCCGCCCACGGACTGTGAGCAGAGCCTGGGGCCCAAGAGGGAGCCCGAGTCGAAGCAGGAACGAAACGATGGGGTTGTAGAACCGGGCGTACTTCACAAGTGCCTCCTGTTAGCCTCTAGTACGTTTCCCATATATTACGACTACCATACTATATGACAAACAGAAGAACCAGCCCGGCCGCGCTGACACAGGAGATCCAGCTCTATCTCCGCGATCTCATCGCAGGCCTCCATCAGTTGAACGATGCTGTAGGGGCCAGAGTCGAGTTGAAGGGTCCCGACCTCGAGATCCTCGATCTGGTGGCTCGTCACGGGCCCATGTCCCCGAGTGAGGTTGCGGCCTCGACCGGCGTCCACCCTGCCACCCTCACCGGAATCGTTGATCGATTGGAACAGCGCGGCTGGCTGACCCGGGTGCCCGACCCTGACGACCGCCGGCGGGTGCGCCTCGAGGCACGACGGGAACGAGGTCCGGAGCTGGTTCGGCTTTACGGCCCGATGAACCGCTCACTATCAGAGATCTGCGCCGCCCTGACCCCCGAGCAGCTCCAGGTGGTCCGCGACTTCCTGCGTGATGCGGCGGTCGCGGGCTCGGATGCCGCCGATGAGGTGCGAGGGGTCGACTGATCTGTTCCGGATACGAGATGAGCCCGACCGGTGGCCGGGCTCATCCCTGTACGGAGAACGGCGTCAGGACTGGAGATCAGCCTCGATGTCGAACTCGATCTTGAACTTCTCTGACACCAGCATGCCGCCATTCTCGAGCGGGACGTTCCAGGTCAGCCCCCAGTCTCGTCGCTCGATCTCACCGACGGCGGTGAAACCCGCCTTGATGGTCCCATAGGGGTCGGTGGTGGCGCCCTCGAATGTGAGGTCGAATTGAACCGGCCGGGTGACGCCCCTGATGGTGAGGTCACCTGTCAGCTTCCACTTCCTCCCGGCCGGGGCTAGATCGGTCGACCTGAACGTGATCAGGGGATGTTGCTCGGCGTCGAGGAAGTCGGCGGAGCGCAGGTGCGCGTCACGATCCCGGGTCCCGGTCGTCACCGACGCCGCCTTGGCCTCGATCTCGACGGTTGATTGACTGGGATCCTCGGCGACGACGATCGTGGCATCGAGGTCCTCGAACGTGCCTCGTACTTTGGCCACCATCAAGTGGCGAGCTGTGATCGTGAGATCACTATGCAGCGGATCGATGCGCCAGGTTCCCGCTAGAGGAACTTTTCTGCCATCGACGTTGCGAACGGCTGACATGACATTTCTCCTTCGTTCAGAGCGATTGTTGAACTGTCAACATTCAAATCTTCAATCTCATTCCCCGCCTGGAAGGAAACGCAATGTTGACTAGAATGGTCAACTATGTGGATCTCGCGGAAGACCGACTACGCCACGCGGGCCGTTCTCGCCTTGGCCATCTCCGAAGGCGAGCGTCTGAACGCCCAAGATCTCTCGCGGAGGGTGGGAGTCCCCGAGCCATTCATGAAGCAGATCCTCATGCAGTTGCGCGACGCCGGGGTTGTTCGATCGGAGCGGGGCCCATCGGGCGGCTACCGGCTGAATCACGATCCTGCCGACATCACCCTGGAGCGCATCGTGCGCATATTTCAAGGTCAGCTGGCGCCGATCGAGTGCGCCACACGCCATGAGCCGCAGCCATGCTCCATGGAGATCGGGTGCAGCCTGCGGACTGTGTGGGCCGAGGTGCGCGACGCCACCATCGCCATTCTGGAGCGGACCGACTTCGCCACTCTCGCCGCCCAGGCCGGAGGGCCCTGGGTGTCGGTGGGGCTGATCACCAAGCCTTAGACGGACTGAGAGATCAGCTCCGACTGCTCGCGTTCCCGCTTGCTTCCCCTCACCGCGAGAACGATCGCAATGGCAGAGCCGGCCAAGATGGCCAGATAGCCCAAGGTCCTGGTCGAACCCTCGATCCCGAACTGGTTGAACAGTGTCCTCGAGTTGGTGATCACGATCACGGCCCCGACCACTGTGCCGAGCACTCTTGGCGCCACCCTGACTCACCAGCCAGGCGGCGAATGGCGCCGCAATGGCTCCGCCAACCAGGAGGGCGCCGGCGATCGGCCAGTCGATCCCTTGTGATCCAAGACTGATCAAGAACCCGAGGCTCGCGGCGACAGATACGAGGAACTCGCTGGCGGACACCGAGCCGATCACTTTCCGCGGCTCGGTGCGACCCGAGACGAGCATGGTTGGCGTGGCGACCGGTCCCCATCCGCCACCGCCGCTCGCATCGACAAAGCCGGCGAACAATCCCAGTGGCGCAAGGAACCTGGACTTGAAGCCGAGGTGGTGGCGGTCGGTCCTGGTGCCCTTGACGGCAAATCGGATCAGGAGAGAGACCCCGAGGACGAGCAGGATGGCCGACATCCAGGGTCGCGCCGTCTCGGTGGAGAGATTGGAGAGGACGGTGGCCCCGGCGAACGCGCCGATGGCACCAGGTACCCCGAGCAGGAACACAGTCCGCCAGTCGACGTTTCCAAACCGCCAGTGAGAGGCTCCCGAGACCAGGGTGGTGCCCACCTCGGCGAAGTGCACCGAGGCCGAGGCCATCGCCGGCGCGATGCCAGTCGCCACGAGAAGGGTCGAGGACGTGACCCCATAGGCCATGCCCAGCGAGCCGTCGACCATCTGTGCAGCGAAGCCGACGAGGACGAAAACGATGAGTGATGGCATTTGGGGAGTTCCTTATCGGATAAAGTTGACTATGCAGGTCTATTTAATGCAGAAGTCAGGATAGAGGATCTCTTTGCCTCTGGTCAAGAACGTCGCAGGTTTCGAGGAGTCGCGGTCTAGTCCCTTTGCTCACTCATCACGTTCGTCGACCACGCGACGTGGCACAGCAATTAGAGGGCATGTATGCTCCGCCGCGTTGGGTGGAGGGCTTTCGCTCTTCCTGGTCGACCGGTGCGGGGAAGCACCAGGGGGTTTCACATGCGTGGTGGAAGATTGGGGATGCTCGGGCTCGTGGTGGCCCTCCTCCTCTCGATTATGCCGGTCGCCGGCGCTCAGGTCGCCGACGACTCCGGTGAGTCTGTCGACCTGCAGGCGTTCGCCGACACGGCGGACAGTGTTTTCCGCAATGCCATCGATGAGCTGCAGGCTCGCGGCATCACCCAGGGGTGTAACCCTCCCGCGAACACCCTGTTTTGTCCCGACGACCCGGTGACCAGGGGCCAGATGGCGATATTCATCGTCCGCGGCTTCGACCTCGGGCCGGCCACGTTCGACTACTTCGACGATGACGCCGGCAAGGTCTACGAGGATGCGGCCAACCGCCTGGCTGAGGCCGGCCTGACCCAGGGGTGTGGCCCACGGCGTTATTGCGGTGACAACGACATCAGCCGAGGCGAGATGGCCGCCTTCCTCACCCGCACCCTGAGGCTGCCCGCCGCGTCGCGGGACTTCTTCGTCGACGACAACAGCTCGATCTTCGAGAACGGGATCAACCGGGTGGCCCAGGCCGGGATCACCCTCGGCTGCAACCCGCCGGCGAACACCAACTTCTGCCCCAACTGACAATGTCACACGTGGCCAGATGGCGGCCTTCATCATCCGGGCTCTGGGTCGGAGGCGTGACCCCACCACCGCCGAGTGGCGCCTTTTGTGACGACGTCACCACGATCGTCAAGGGCGACTGCCAGGCCCTGCTAACCCTGTACTCAACGCGACCGGTGGGCCCAACTGGACCACCAACACCGGATGGGGGTCAACACGAACCCATGCAGTTGGTTCGGTGTCGGCTGCCCGGGGAACCGCGTGAGTCTCCATCATCTTGGAGCAGACTCCGAGGATCCCGGGAACAATCTCGTTGGGTCACTGCCGGCTGCTCTTGGGAACCTGACCGGCTTGAGGACGCTCGACCTCGCCTCCGGCGAGCTCGCCGGGACCATCCCGACCACCATCGGCAAGCTGAAGCAATCTGCACGGCACTCGACCTGTCGGGGAACTTCGCTGACCGGCGCCATCCCGGCTCGTATCGGTGGCCTGACCAACTTGACCGTCGAGCTGGACCTGCACAGCAATCAATTGTCAGGAGCGTTGCCACCCCAGTTGACCAACCTCAACGGTCTGAGGATCCTCGACCTGGGGGAAACACCCTGTCCGGCTCGATCGCCGTGGTGGGCCAGATGCCCTCCTTGCGTCAGATCGATCTCAGGGATAACGGCTTCGGCGGCGGGGTGCCCGGCGTTATCGGAAGCCTGCCAGTTCCTCAATCGACTCGATCTCTCAGGTGAACAACTTCACCGGGATCCAGGCCGGATTCGGGAACGCCCCGGAGCTGGACGACATCGATCTGTCCGAGAACAACCCTGGGTGGGTTCAGCCATGAGTTCACCTCATCTTCGGTTCTCTGACCGAGCTCGATCTGTCGTTCAACGTCATGAACGGCCAGATTCCCGACGGGATCGTTGCTCTGGCCTCTTGTGGCGCTGGACGTCTCGAACAACTCAGTTGAACGATACCGCCATCCCCGACTTCAGGATCTCGGGACGCATGCCGTGGTGGAGGAGTTGCTATTGAACAACAATCAGTGTCTCGGGACCAGCCGTGCTGGCTGATCTACAACTACGTCATCGCCGAGGATCCAGGGCTGGGAGAACTGTGGAATTCCGGCACCCCCACCGGCGCCGTGACCGGCTGAGCACTTGATCTAGAAAGAGCCCCTTCGGGGGCTCTCTTCAATTTGGTCAGCGGATCCGCCTGCGCACCCTCTTGGTGGCGTATCGCGCCCCGTCGGCGGCCACCTGACGCAGGGCGGCGGCCCGGGCGGACAGAGGCACCTTCTCGTACCTCCGCTCGTAGCCCAGGTCTTCGAGCAGGTCGCCGGCCAATGCCTCGAATCGGGCGATCTGGTCGTCGGATAGCTCACGTCGCCAGTCCCGGAGACCCTTGGTCGGGGGGAGGAAGATGTCCTTGTGCCGGTCGGGCACGGAGGTGGTCGACACGATGTCATCCGCCCGCTCGTAATAGGTGAGCATCTTGGGGTCGAAGGGCAGCTCGAGGAAGTCGCACAACCGCCTCACCGATCCTTCGGTGTCGTCGATCAACTCCTCGAACCGAGACTCGATATAGCGGTTGGGGCCCAGCGCCTCGCCCGCCGGCGCGGCCGGCGCCGACCCGGCGCTTCCACGAGACGGCCACCTGTTCGATCTTGGTCCCGTCGGTGTGGGCCAAGGCCACGTCCCGGCCGTCACGCACGGCATGGACGAATCGGGCCTCGGGGAAGAGATCCGCCAGCAGCGGCAGATGGTGGATGTTGCTCTGCGTCTTGTCGCCGAAGCGGGTCTTGCCGCGTCCGGCGGCGTACAGGCCGTAGAGCCGTCTGACCGCTTCCGGATATCGGTCTACCGGTGGGTCGGTCAAGGCCTTCTCGATGTCTCCGTAGCCGAGTCCCCAGTTCTCGAACCGATCGTCTTCGTGAAGGTCCTTCAGGAGGAGTTGGGTGTCGTATCCCTTGTCCCGGTATCGATCGGCCAGCTTCGCCACGAACCGGGCCTCACCCGGGATGGCGAGGTCCGGGTGGGAGTCGAAAATGGCCCGGTGCAGCGTCGTGCCCGAGCCATTGGTCCCGACGAAGAAGGGGATTGGTCTCATAGTCAGAGTCCCGCCCTGATCTCGGCCAGGGCGCGCCCTGCCGACCTCCTGCCGCCCTCGCCCTTGCGCTCGAGACGCTGGATGGTCGCGAGCAGGCGCTGGATCTCAGAGAAGCGCCATCCGGGTCTGGTGGCGGCGTCACGATCTCCGTAGCCCTCGACCACTGCTTCGTTCAGGGCCGAGATCCACGGTCGGTATGACGCTGTCGTGTAACGGAGACGGTGGATGAATCGGGACAGGTCGAATCCCCGGAACTGTGGGATCCAGGTGAAGTCGATCAGCCCGGTGACGCCATCCTTCATCAAGATCACGTTGCCTGGGCTGAGATCGCCGTGAGCCAGCGTCACTCCATTCGGCTCGCTCGAAGCCGACTCGAACAGCTCGCCTACCGCGCTCTCCAGGCTCCTCCGATCCGCGTCGGCGAGCAATGGGCCAACCGATTCCAGCTTTCGCTCGGTGTCCTGCCATATACGCCCTAACTCGGAGGTCAGGTCGTCGTGGGGAAGGGTCTCGACGATCCGAATCGCCCCGCCCACCGAAGCGCAAGCGGCGAGGGCGCGTTCGCGCCCCCGGGAGCTGACGTAAAGTCGTAAGGGATTCCCCATTGGCTCACCATCGAGCCCGAGCGTCACTACCTCCAGCGAGTCGTCGTCAATGGCCAGCGTCACGTTGACCGATACCGGCACACTCCCGACTCGCTCCATCAACTGACTGCCCAATTCGTCGCTTCGAATCAAGGCCTCCCGCATCCTGTCCAGATGTCTCGAGTCCTGGTTGTTGGCCGGGAAATAGGGGGTCTTGTACCAGGCTGTGGCGACCGGGCCCGACGGCCGAGCCAGGGTCAATTGGAACAGTGTGGAGCGCTTCCGGTCGAGACGTTGACCCACCTTCCAGCGAAGTGCGTCGTGATCGAGGCCGAGCCGGTTGGCCAGGTTGAGGCGGGCCTCCTCGAGCAGATCGGGGCTCGGGGTCTCGGGTCGATGGTCGAAGGGCACGGCGGGCCTAGTAGCCGCTCAGCATGCCCATCTTTCGCCCGAATTCGAGCGATCGGGAGAACAGCCAGAGACCACCGGGGAGCACTACTACGTTGAAGGCGAGGAGGGCGATGACGGCCAGTTCGAACGGGACGACGAACGTGCCCGGATTCTCCATGAGCACGGCGCGGCTGGCGTTGATGACATAGGTGTGGGGGATGGCCCAGGCCAGCGTCTGCATCCAGGAGGGCAGCTGGTCGACTGAGAACACGGCACCGGCGAGCAACGAGGCGGCCATCCCGTAGAGGGTCAGGAACGGCTTGGACCGCTTCGAGATGATGAGGATGGCAGCGGAGACGATTCCGATCGCCGTGCAGGCCAGTATCCCCAGCACGAGCAGGACGAGGAATTGCCACCACCCCGAGGCCAGGTACTCCGCCCCGAGCAGGAGACCCATGCCGAGGATGATGGCTCCCTCGAACCCTCCCATCATGGTGTGCCAGAGATTCATGGCAAAGGGGAGGAACGTCCACGGCACCGGCTCTACCAACAGGGTCTCCAGCGAACCCCGGTTCAGTGCTCGCTGCAGGTTGCCCCCGAACCCGCTCAGCGCGCCCTGGAGAATCGCTGACACTGCCAGCCCGAGTACGGCGAACGTGAAATAGTCGTCACCCACCTCGGCCGACTCACCGACCAGGCCGCCGATGAAGAACGAGACCAGCACCGGGAGGACGGTCCCCAGCTCGCTGAGAATGAGCGACATCGGGTAGCTGAATTCCTCGATGGCGTCCATGCGGAGGAACGCAACGGCGATCGACGGGGTGGGCCTGTTCGGTGAGCGCCGCTTCTTGCGACGCCCGTGCTCCGCCGCGTCGGGGGTCTTGGTCCCCACACTCATTTCGCCTGGTTCTCCCGATACATGTCGGCGAGGATGTCGCGGAGCGGTCGCTGCGCCTCCTGAAGGTGCACCACGTCGGGTATCACCGTCTCGAGGACTGCGAGGACGTCGCCGGTCGTTGTCTCGGATGAGGTCAGCACCGTTGTCAGCTGGGACCCCTCGACGGTGATCGACTCACCGAGACCGGCGGCGTCGATGAGCTTCCGTGCCTGACGGGCACTCTCGTCGGATCTGAACTCGATCTCCAATTGCTCCCGGTCAACGAGAGCTCTCAACTCATCGAGGTCTCCGTCGTACCGGATCCGACCCTTGTCGAGGAGCACGACATGAGAGTGGAGGGCTTCGATTTCCTCCAGGCGGTGCGAGCTGATCATGCAGGCGAGCCGCTCTTCCTCGACGATGGAGATGATCAGGCCGAGAAGCTCGTGGGCAGCCACCGGGTCTATGGCGCCGGTGGGCTCATCGAGGATCAGGACGCTGGGGCTGTGCAGGAGGGCCCGGGCCAGCTGTAGCCGTGCCCGCATCCCGGAGGAGAGGGCGAACACGGAATGCTCGGCGGCGTGGGACAGGCCAACCTTGGCCAGGGAGTCATATATCCGCCCTTTGAGGTCCTCACCCTTGAGTCCCTGCAATCGGCCGTGGAAGCGGAGGTTCTCGACACAGGTCAGGCGGCCGAGCAGGCTGACATCCTGGCCGGGCATCCAGCCGACCATTCGTCGCACCGCGACCGACTCGTGTTGAGCGTCGTATCCGCCCACTGTTGCTGTCCCGGTCGACGGAGTGGTGAGACCGAGGAGGATGCGGAAGGTCGTGGTCTTGCCGGCGCCGTTGGGGCCAACCACGGCGCAGATCTCGCCCGGCCCCACCTCGAAGGTGATGCCGTCGAGAGCTATTACCGCGTTCTTGATGTTGCTCTTGACAAGGAGCTTCATCCAGGTGGGCGAGGGTTCGTAGACCTTGGTCAGGTCCTTGACCGAGATGCTCGGATCGCGTTCGCTCATTTGCCGGTGAAATCCCTCAGTGCCCCAAGACGCTGCATCGAAATGAAGTCGGCGTCGAACCAAGTAAACCACGGTTTACGTGTGGCCCCCCTCGACCAGGGGAGTCTAACCGCCCTCCGTGGTCAAACAATATGCAGCACCCACTATCGTTCCGTTTCACGGACGGGATCGGAGGGCATGCCGTGGGGGCGTGGAAATGGCTTTTGGTCGCCGGCGGGTTGACTGTCGCCCTGGCCGGTGGATGGGTTCTCGGGAGCACATTGGCAGGGGGAGAGAGCGCAGATCCTGGCTCTGCCGAGACCGCATCGCCCACGACCCAGCAATCGACTGCGACCACCCAGACAGGCACAGGTGAGACGACCCCGGCCACCAGGGTGGTGGACCCATCTTGTGATCTCCCTCCCGGTCAGCCATTCGTGGGCGGCCCCAGCGCCGAGCTCGTCGATCTCGGCGAGGTGAACGGCGTGCAGGTCGAAGGAGTGGTGTATCCCCGGCCCGACTACGAGGGCAATCCGTGGACCATGTGGGGACAGGGCATCGCCCTGGCCGATGGCCGGTTTGTCTCGGCGATCGGCGATCATCTCGGCCCGGATGGGAACTCGTTCGTGTACGAGTACGACCCGGCGACCGGGTCTCTGGCGACGCTCGGCGACCTACTTTCCTATGTCGAGCACACGCCTGGGGCGTGGGGATATGGGAAGGTTCACGGCCAGATGGTCCCTGGCCCGTGCGGCGAGGTCTATTTCGCCTCCTATTGGGGCACCAACCGCGATCTTCAATACGGGTCCTCCTACACCGGGGACTATCTCTTCCGCCTCGACCCGGATCAGCGGACAATCGCCGCGCTGGGAGTGCCAGTCCAGGAGCACGGCATCCCATCACTCGCCGGGGCATCCGACCTGGGGTTGGTGTACGGAGAGGCCATCGATCCCATCGCCGAGAGCCAAAATCTCGACGCCGGCCCGCTCTTCGTCTACGACGTGGTCAACGACGAGATGGTCTTCGAAGGCCCCGCCTCGCCACACTCGGGTTTCCGGAATGTGATGGTCGACGCCGAGGGCCGTGCCTATTACTCGATCGGCGGTGGCGAGCTTTCCGTATACGACCCGGCGACGAACGACATCACCACCCACCCTCACCGAATGCCGGGCGACTGGTTGCGCGCTTCTACGATCCCGGCCGGTGATGGGCGGGTGTTCGCCGTCACGAGGGATCCTGACGTCTTCTTCGTCCTCCAGCCCGATGGTTCCATCGAGGGCCTCGGCAACCCGGCCGAGTACACGGCGACCATGGCTCTCCACCCTGATGGGTCCCGGTTCTTCTTCATGCCCGATGCCCACGGTGACGCATGGCAATTCGGTGGCGCCTTGACCAGTGTCGACACCGACACGGGTGAGCAGACAGTGATCGCCGAGTTGAACCCGCTGGCCGAGGAAGGTCTCGGGTTGCGGCTTGGCGGAACCTTCAGCATGGCGGTGTCCCCGGCGGGCGACACTGTTTACATCGGGGCTAACGCGGGTCCCCTGGGGGCGGACGACGGCTTCGGTGAGGTTGTCCTCCTCGTCGTGCATATTCAGTGATTCGCCGGTTCATCGCTGCGGCGGCGCTGGTCGCGCTAGCGGCCTGCACATCGGGCAGCGGGCCGGGATCCACCGGCACGAGTGCCACGGAGACAGAACCGGGCGGGACTTCATCGGGAACGACGGGAACGGTCACCGAGGCTGGAGACCTGTCCTGCTGGACGGCGACGCCTGGAGGGGGCGAGGACACGATCGGCTTCTCTGATCAGACGGAGGCACTGGGAATGGTCACACCTTTGATTGGCATGTACGGGCATGCCGGGGTGTGGGGCGACTTCAACGACGACGAGCGGCCCGACCTCTTCATGGGCACCTTCGCCGATCGGGACACCGAGATCTATCAAGCTCGTGGGGCCGACGGACCCGCCCCCGACCAACTGCTCCTCTCATCTGAAGCCAGCTTCACTGCCGACGACAGCCTTCCCGATATGTTCGCCCGGACCAGCGGTGGAACGACGGCTGACCTGGACGGCGACGGCGACTTCGACCTGATCGTCTCCCGAAACTGGGACGACGACCTGCCGTCGGCCCCGGGCACGCAAGTGTTGCGCAACGACGACGGCTCGCTGGTGCCGGCCGGCACCGGGCTTCCGACGCAGCTGGGAGGGCGCTCTGTTGCGGTCATCGATTACGACCTCGATGGCCAACTCGATCTGTTCCTGACCGCCGACGAGGGCGGCAGCGTCCTGTTGCACAACGAAGGGGACCTGGTCTTCACGGACGTCACCGCGGCCGCGGGCCTTCCTCAGGATCTCGTCGGCCTCGGCGTGGCTGTGGGCGACGTCACGGGTGACCGACGGCAGGACATATTCGTGGCGGGTTCCAACCAGCTGTTCATCGCCGACGGCGAGTCGTTTCTCCCGACTGACAGCTCGGTGTTCGCCTGGCCGCCGATCGGCGAAGAGGACCTGGTGACCGGGGCTTCGATCGCCGACGTCAACCGGGACGGGATGCTCGACATTGCCGTCGGACATCATTTCAACAGCACGGTCGACGATGGGGCCAGGGTTCCGGTGCGTCTGTTCCTGAACAGGGGTGAGGCGCAGTTCGAGGAGGTGACCGAGGCAGCCGGCCTCGTCGGCCTTCCGACCAAAGGGCCCCACGTCGAGTTGAACGACATGGACAACGACGGATGGCCCGATCTCGTCGCCACTGCCTCCGCCGGAGACGGGACCCGTCCCGCCGTGTTCCGCCACACCGGGCTGAACGGCGACATACCTACGTTCAGCTCTCCCGACGGGCTGGGGAGCCCGCAGTACTGGGTGGCCGGCCCGACCGCGGACATCGATCGTGACGGGCGACTCGACATGTTCCTGGTGGAGTTCGACCCGTCTCTCCCCTCGCTCATGTTGCGGAACGAGACCGCGTCCGGTCATTGGTTGGAGGTCTCGGTCGCCCACGAGTCGGGATCCGGCATCGGCTGGCGGGTCGAGGTCTATGAGGCGGGAGCAGCGGGTGACCCGGCAGCTCTGCTCGGCGCTCGTGAGATCACCACCACTCAGGGTTACTCGTCGGGGGTCGCCGCTGTGGCGCATTTCGGCCTCGGCGAGACCGAATCCGTCGACGTACGCCTTGTGCCACCCGGCGACCCGGATCCGGTGGTTTTGGCGAATGTCGGCGCCGACCAGCGTCTCCGATACCCCAACGGCTGCAGGTGAGGCTCCACCTCTAGACTCGATTCCGTGGCCGATGTCCTAGCTCTCTTCGAGTCGGGCTACTTCACGACCGGATTGCGTTTCGGGGTCCTCGCACTGGCACTGGGATGGGCGCTCCGTTTTGCAACAGGCCGCTTTCGGCCTCCGATGCCAATCGCAGGTCTGCTCATCGCGACAGCCACAGTTGGCGGTCTCTACGTGATGGGAGAGCCCCTGGGCCTGGCCGTCCCCGCCCTCGCCACGATTGTGCTCGGGGTCTTGATCGTCCGGTTGACGCATGCTCCCCCGTGGGTTCAGATCCTGGCCGCGGTCCCTGGGGCTGTCTGGTTGGCGTTTGGGAACCCGGTGACCGAGCTCACGTGGGTTCGAGTCCTGATGGCCGTTCTGATCCCGGTCGGTGGCTTTCTCATCAACGACTTCGAGACACGGTACGAACGTCTCGGTCTCGGCGTGGTCTTCTATACCCTCGCTGCCCTGGGGACATTCGCCGCCGTCCCCGATACCGAGCAGGCCCTCGTCCTCATAGCAGCGGCCCTGCCGATCACGCTTCTCGCATGGCCCAAAGTGGCAGTCAGCCTGGGCGCGGAGGGGTCCTTCGTCGCCGTGGCGGTCCTCCTCTGGGTAGCCGCCGCGGGCGGAGGCGGTCGTCCGCCATCTATCGCGGGGTCCGCCGCATGTCTGGGCCTGCTCCTGCTCGAGCCGCTCATCTTCCGGATCCGCCCCGGCTTGTCTGCTCTGGTCAATCGGGTGAGACAGAACTGGCTGGGCGCCATCGTGGCATCCCTCCCTCAGCTCGCACTGGTCCTCATCTGCTCGCGGATCGCCGCCCGGTTCAGCGTCATGCTTCCCGCCCTCGCAATCATCCTGGTCGGGTATCTCCTCACCCTGTGGTTCATGGTCTATCTCGGGTCCAGGACCCCGGAGGCCAGCGAGCCGGCGCCTAGCCCCTTCTGAATTGGTTGAATCCGGGCGCTATTACCATCCCCGTTCATGTGGAGGAGGAGCCCGCGGGTTCTGAGCGCGCTCGTCGTCGGTGTCATCGTGGCGTCGCTGATGGTGGGCGAATCGTCGCTGCCAGCGGGAGCGCAGACGACCGAGGTGACCGCCACCGTCGAGACTGATCCCGTCCCAAGCGGCGGTGATGCCGCCGACGACGCGGCCATCTGGCTTCATCCCACGGATCCGTCGAGTTCCACCGTCATCGGCACCGACAAAGAGGGTGGTCTCGCCGTCTACGACCTCAGTGGTCGTCAGATCCAGTATCTGGCCGGGATCCGTCCCAACAACGTCGATATCCGCCATGGCTTTCCCCTGGCCGGGCAGTCCGTCGACCTCGTGGTCACCAGCGAACGGGGCGATGATGCCATCACCATCCACCGCGTCGATCCCCAAAGCCGGGAACTCGTCGAGGTAGCACCGCCCATCCCTACCGGGCTGGACGTTCTCGGGGTCTGCCTCTATCGAAGCCCTGAGACAGGGAGTTTCTATGTCTTCGTCACCTCGGACGGGTCCGGGCCGGTGCGCCAATGGCAGCTCTCGGACGGGGGTGGGGGCGGAGTGACTGCGACCCAGGTCCGTGACATCGCCACGGATAGCACTTCCGAGGGTTGTGTCGCCGATGACGACCTCGCCTACTTGTACGTGGCCGAGGAGGACGTGGGAATTTGGAAGTATGAGGCAGAGCCCAACGGAGGCTCTTCGCGCGTCCCGGTCGATCAGGTCGGCTCGACTTTGGAGGCCGACGTCGAGGGACTGACGATCTATTACGGGCCCGAAGGAGCCGGCTATCTGATCGCCTCCAGCCAGGGCTCTGGGGAGTACGTCGCCTATGAACGCATGGGGAACAACCAGCACATCACGAATTTCCAGATCGTCGACTCCGCTGCGGTCGACGGCACCAGCAGCACCGATGGCATCGATGTGATGAGTGCCCCTTTGGGTGCGGGATTTCCCAATGGGCTATTCGTGGCCCAGGATGGCGACAACGATTCGGGGAATCAGAACTTCAAGCTCGTGCCGTGGGACGTGGTCGCCGGGTCCCCGAATGCGGCTCTCGCCATCGAGCCCGGTTGGAACCCCCGAGGCGACAGCCCGGTCGACCTGCCACATGGGCCTCTTCCCTCCGACATCTCCACGACACCTGTCAACTGGTCGGTGGGGCATGCCGCGGTGTCGGGCGCGGAAGGTGATGGGCTGCTGGCAGCCGATGGGACGGTGGAAAGCGGCACCAGCCTCGTGTTCGACTCGGCCGGCGCGGTCGCCGTCGAGTTCTCTGGATTGAGTGTGCCCGCCGGTTCGGTGATCAGGAGCACCCACGTCCAGTTCACTGCCGCCGAGGTCGACGATTCCGACGTGGTCCTGTCCTTACACGGTGTCCTAGATGGGAGCGATGAGGAGACCGAGGTCGTGACCTGGGCACCGGCAGCATGGGGCAGCGTCGGAGAGCGGGGTGTGTTCCAGCAGACTCCGGACCTGTCCGGGGTCATCAGCCAGATGGTCAGTTCGCCAGAATGGGAGCCCGGAGGGAGCTTGACGTTGGTGGTGCGAGCGGAGGGTGTCGGACGGCGAGCTGCGGTCTCGTTCGATGCCGATGCCACGGAGGCTCCTGCGCTTCGTCTGGAGTATTCGGAGGGCAGATGAGCGGCAACAACACAAACGGCGGCGACACCACGCCGCGGGATAACAGGCCGATAATCATCATCGTCCTCGCCGTGATCCTCACCATCCTCGTGGGTCTGATCATTGGCTTCCTCGCCTCGGGCGGTCTCTCCAACGACCCCGTAGCGGCGTCGACGACTACCCCCTCCGCGGGACCTGCCTCGACCACGGCGAGCACCACGCCGCCATCGACCGTGCCGTCGGTGACGCAGATCCCGGGACAGCTAGCCGTCACCGCCAGTGAGGACACCTATGTCAACGTCGGTCAGCCCGACGAGATCAGCGGGCTGGAGGACGTGCTCGAGATCGAGAACGACCCTCCCGAGAACAAACAAGCGCTTATTCGGTTCGTCGTGGGCGCGATTCCCGAAGGGGAGACGCTCCAGAGCGTCACCATGCGCTTGTTCGTCCTGGCCGACACCGATGAAGCAGTGACGGTTCATGAGGTTGGCGGGCCCTGGACACAAGCCGAAGCGAACGGCGCCAATGCCCCAGCGGTCGGCGCCCAGGTAGGGGCCGTCCCCCCCGGCACGCCGGAAGGGTCGGTCGTCGACGTCGATCTCACCGGCGTCGTGCTCGGGCCCGGGACCTACGACTTCTATCTCACGATGGCGGGTGACGACAGCGCCGAGTATGCATCTCTGGAAAGCGGTGCCAACGCCCCGATGCTGGTGCTCGATTGGGGGTCGGGCGAAGCCGCCTCGCCTGCAGCCGAGGAGCCAGTCGCCCAACTCCCGGGCACCCCGGTTGGCCAGCTCTCCGGCACCCCGGTAGTCCTCGCCGGCGCGGGCGATATCTCCGATTGCGGGAGCGACGGCGACACCGTGACGGCCGCGCTCATCGACGGCGTGATCAGCAGGGACCCGTCGACCATCGTCTTCACTGCGGGGGACAACGTGTACTCCGACGGCGCGCCTGAGGAATTTGCGCAGTGTTACGACCCGACATGGGGTCGGCACAAAGACCGGACCCGGCCTGCGCCAGGCAACCACGACTACAACACCTCCGATGCGACCGGGTATTTTGGATACTTTGGCGAGGCCGCCGGCGATCCCGGTCAGGGCTACTACAGCTACCAAGCGGGTGAGTGGCAGGTGATCGTGTTGAACTCGAACTGCGGGGATGTCTCGTGTGACGCGGGGTCGCCACAGGAGCAGTGGCTTCGTCGGGAGCTCGAATCATCCGATGCCGCGTGCACTGTCGCCTACTGGCATCACCCCTTGTTCAGCTCCGGGGACCACGGTGGCGATCAGGGAGTGCATGCGTTGTACGCCGCTCTCTACGAGGGTGATGCCGAAGTCGTGATAAACGGGCACGATCACAATTACGAGCGCTTTGCACCTCAAGACCCCGACGGGACCCATGATCCGGTCGACGGGATCAGACAGTTCGTCGCCGGAACCGGAGGTACGGGAAATCGCAGCTTCGACCAGATCGCGCCGAACAGCGAAGTCCGGTACACCGACTCGTTCGGGATCCTCAAACTTGCCCTGTATCCGGACGGCTATGAATGGGAGTTCATCCCTGAAGCCGGTTCGACCTTTGTCGACGTCGGCGTCGGCGCATGTCACTGAACAGGATGCCGGGCCCGCCGACTCCACCCATTGTCCTTCACGTACTCCCATATGACCTGGCGAGAGGGGCACAGCGTTATGCCCGCACCCTGGTCGATGCCCTTGCCGCCGAAGGCGAGTCCCACCAGATCCTGACCCTGTTCCGGGCCGACGCCGTGCTGCTCAGACCCGATGTCGAGCTCGACGTCCCACGAGGCTTGTTTCGCCGTCTCGGCCTTGACCCGAGAGCCGTCTGGCGCCTTCGCGGCGAGGTGAAGCACATGGCGCCCGCAGTCGTCGTTGCTCACGGTGGCGAATCGGCAAAGTACGCCGCGATCGCCCTGCCCCGCGACCTTCCCCTGGTCTATCTCAAGATTGGCACCGCCCATCAGGCTCTTCAGCGCAAGGTGAGCCGGTCCCTGCACGGCTTCTATACCCGGCGTGCCAACGTTGTGGCTGCGGTCTCGACTGATGTCGCTGAAGAGGCCAACCGGCTCTTCGACGTGCCCAGGGATCGTCTGGTGGTCATCCCCAACGCCCGTGACCCGGTCGATTTTCCACCTCATGTGGGCGGCAAAGCCGGGCGGCCGCGGTTGATATTCGTGGGCCATCTCGATCCCGGTAAGAGACCCGATTGGTTCATCGATCTGGTTTCGACGCTGAGGGACGAGGGTCTCGACTTCGGCGCGGCGATGGTCGGGGATGGCTCCGCTGGAGCAATCGCTCAGACCCCACGCCGACGAAGCCGGCGTCGAGATGCTGGGGAGACGGAGCGACGTGCCCCAGCTCCTCTCCGAAAGTGACATCTTCGTGTTCACCAGTCTTCCCCCGGGGGAAGGAATGCCGGGAGTGCTGATCGAAGCAGGGCTGGCCGGCCTGGCCACGGTGGCGACGAGGGTCCCCGGCGCCCGCGACGTCATCGCGGATGGGGTCACCGGGCTCCTCGTGGGCACCGAAGACAAATCAGGGTTGATCGATGGGGCCAGAAGGCTGCTTTCGGACCGGGCACTTCGCGAGGGGATGGCGCATAAGGCGCGTACCCGTTGCATGGACATGTTCACGCTCCAGGCCTCGGTCGAACAGTGGCATGAGGTGCTGGGGCCCTTCACGGCCCGCGACCGGGACTGAGCGAGCGCGGTGCGAGCCGATCCCTTGACCGAGCCCGAGTTGAGGGCTGTCGCCGCAGACCTCGCTCAGAGCTTCGAGACCGCTCGCGATCTGGGGACGCTGATCCCGACGGGGAAATTCGAGAGTCACACCTCCACCTTCTATGAGCTGAGCGCGCCCGGGGACGATGCGCCCACCGCCCTGATCAAGATCGGGGGAGGCTGGGACCAGAGCGAAGCGCGGCGGATCTATCACGATCTCGCGGCCATGTCTGCACTGTTGGCTGAAAACGGGTCACCTCTCGGCGTCGCATCACCCATGGGCTGGCATGCCGCGCCGCCTTTGATTTGCATCGAGTATGTGGTCGGTGACGACCTTGGCCACCTCCTTCGGGGAGCCAATCGCGATTCAGCGCTGGAGTTCGGCCCTGTGATCGAGGCTTGTGGTAGCGCCCTGGGAGCTTTCCACAGCAAGAGCCCCGTGGCGGACCTGGTGCCCGACCCGGCGTCGATGCGTGCCGACATCGAATCGATGGCGAAGGCAGTGATGCTTCAGCCGTGGTTTCTCGAGGGCGTCGATCTCGTCGGCTCCACTGCGAGACGGTATGGCGACTTCGCCCCCTACAACATCAGGCTCGATTCGGGCGGGAGAGCTTGGATCATCGACCAGCCATCGCCGCCTGCCCTCGAGCCGGTGCATCGAGATGTCGCCTGGTTTCTCTTCAATCTCGAGCGACGTCTGGGCTGGGACACACCGGACCGGGGTGATGCCTTCGAGGAGGCGAGAGGTAGGTTGGCCGAGTCATTCCACAACGGTTACCGCCGGACCGGCGTGGTCGCACTCGACACGCCGGCAGATCTTGCTTTGCTCGCCTTGTACCGGTCCCATCGAAGTCTGTGGACGGCGCGCCGGCGGCTGCGCCAACGTGAGATAAGCGAAGTGCCCGCGTACCTCCGTCTGGCGGTGAATTGGCGAAAGAAGGCGGCATTTCCGCCTGGCTGAGCGACGGATGGCGGCAGCTACCAATCCGGGACCATCCACGGAAGCTCAAATCTCAATTCGTCGTCGACGACGAGTGCAGCGGCGAACTCGGTCCAGTCCTCGGCACCCATTCGGGCGTCGTCCGCCTGTCGGATCGCGGTGGCCATCGAGCTCAGAGCGATGACCCAGCCCAGCGGCATCCGGTTGTCCCAGGAGCGCTCCAACTCCTCCCGGAGCACGGGACCCGCCCAGCCCGACCTTCCCAGGACGGACATGGCCGCGGACCGTGACGACGCAGCGCCCGATTGGCGCTTGGCCAGCCTCGACGTTGCCCCCACGGACTGGGCGAGATCGAACCATGGCTGGGACCGATCGGATGCGTGTTCCCAGTCGAGTAGACGGAGATCGCCTCGATGCATGAGCACATTGCCGACCGCCAGATCGGCGTGCTGCCAGGACGTGGACCAGGTCACTCCGCTCTCAGCCACTGCATCTCGGAAACTCCGCAGGCGCCCCCCAGCTTCAGCGGATCGAGGGGCCAAAACGATGTACCGATCGACCATTTCGGCGAGATGTGACCCATTGAGTCGCTCGCTGCTGCTGGTAGCGACAGCGAGATCGTTGCTCCACGCAAACGACTTGCGGTAGAAGTCGCCCATCAACGATCTGGGCAGTGACCCTCCGGAACCGTTGAGATCGGGCACGAGGAGGCGTCGCCCTGCCAGCGCCTCCATCGTGAGCACCGTGTTCCCTCCGATCTCGGCCAAGCCCAGGGCCCGAGGCAC
This sequence comes from uncultured Acidobacteriota bacterium, assembly GCA_963720925.1. Taxonomy (GTDB): domain Bacteria; phylum Actinomycetota; class Acidimicrobiia; order Spongiisociales; family ZC4RG35; genus JARDZU01. Next base: position 36,558 of record CAVRHE010000003.1, on the reverse strand, counting down.
GCTGCGGCGCATCGGCCCCGGTAGAAGCGGCCGAATCTCGGTGAGGGCATCGTGCTCATGTCTGAGAAACCCAGCCTCGAGTTCGCTGAAGGCAATCTTCATCACCGCGGTAGGCCGGCTCCGTCTGCCCTCGAACACGAACACCGCTGCCCTCGTCCTGTGGGCCGGTCCCCCGCTCCCGATCGCAATCCCCACCGATTCGGGGAAGTGCCCGAACCAGAACGGCCAGTTCTCCCGGGCGTACTCCGTCAGCCCGTCGATCATGTCGTTTCTCCGCCGCTTGACCGGCGGACGACGAAGGCGATACCCGGGGCAAGGGCGGCGGCCACCGGAGTGAACAAGATCGACCTGGCCAATATCCGGGCCCAGAGCCTCTTGCCCCCGCCGCCGAGCACGCCGGAGGTCTGGAGCCAATAGAGCATGTGGATGTGGCCCCAGGGGAAGGCAATGCGAGGAGACCGGGCCGACGGCCAGAGGCCATACCTGGCGACTACCTCCAAGTTCTCCTTCCCGAAGGCTTCTCTCATCTCGGCCGGGCCGGGGCCCTTGCCAGACGAGGCTCCCCGGCCCGAAAGCCGGGCCAGGGCCGAACGGGCCAAGGGACGGCCCACTGACACGATGAGCTCGTCGTCGCCGAGGGAGGCCGATGCCGATTGCAGCGAGCCCGCCCAGTCCTTTCCTCCCGGGGGCGGCATCCAGAGATTTGGGCTTTCCCCTCTGGAGAGAAGAACCCAGATCGGGTTGAGAGACTCCTCGAGCGGTGCCTCGCTCATTCCGAAGACCGGGCCCTCGGCGCGGCGCTCTGAAGCGCGTCGTCGATGCGGAGGAGCTGAATATCCCAGGTCGCTTGCTCGATTATCTTGCGGCGGGCGGCCGCGCCGAGCCGCGCCCTGAGATCGGGCCGCCCATGGAGATCCTGGACAGCATCCGCCAGACCTTCGGTGTCGCCGCTCTCGACGAGGACCGCGTCTTCTCCGTCCGCGAGCCACCGGGCCATCTCGCCGATTCGAGGAGCGATGACGGCCTTGCCCGCTGCCATGTACTCCCTCAGCTTGAGCGGTGAGTAATGAAATGGTCCGGCTCCCCGGTCAGTGATGACGGCCACATCCATGGCCGCCACGTATTCGGGGATCTCGAGATAGCCAACTGTTCCCGTCATGACCACATTGCGGAGCCCGAAGTCGCGCACGGTGTCTTCGACATGTGCTCGCTCGAGACCATCGCCGACCAGGAGCAGAGTCGCCTCGGGAATCTCCGATTCGATCCGCTTCATGGCCTCCAGCGCCATGTCCAGCCCGTGAAACTTGCGAAAGCTGCCCACCCAGCCGACCACGAACCGTCCTACCAGCCCCAGCCGACGCCTCACCTCGTCACCGCGCCGCTCCGGGGAGAACATCTCGGGATCGACCCCGTTCGGTGTCACCAGTAATCGCTCCTCGGGTACCCCGAGCCGGCCCACCTGCTCGGCGATCTCGACCGAGCCGCAGGCCACTACATCGGCGGCCCTGAGCAAAGGCGCCTCAGCGGAGCGCTCGAGGATGCCCTGCCAACCAGGTCTCCTGACCCCCCAGCCAGCAGCCTCCTGAACTATGAGCGAGGGTGTGAATACGACGAGTGGGCGTTCCAATGCCCTGGCCGCGGTCACCCCGGCGTCGTGAAACAAGTCGTGGCGCTGCCAGACGAATCGGACGTCCTCCGACCGCCAGGGACCCTCTAACCCGGCCGTTCGGAATTGGCGAGCCTCCAGGGCCTTGCGTGCGTCCTTGATCCCGGTCTTCACGGTGGTGGGCACCTTGCGCCTAAGCGAGGGTGAGCCCGGTGGGCCTTTGAGGGCCACCGGATCGGATGCCCTTCGCATGATCTCCTCGGGCTCCAGAATGCCTTCGGGGGTGACGATCCAGGACTGTCCCCAAAGCCTCCTCGCCGCCGCTGCCCAGCTGGCAACGCTGATCCAGGAAGCGACCGGGGCACTCTGACCCTCAGCCCGGTTTGGGTTCAGGAACAGCACACCACCCGTGCTCACGCGTCTGTTCGCTCAATGCCGGACGGGAAATGCACGGGCCGTATTCTGGCATCCATGCCGGCGATTGAAGACGTGACAAGCCGGGCTGTCGGCCGAGATGCCTGAGATCTCAGAAGACCGGGCATTCCGGGTTGCACACCTCACCACTGTCGATCTAAGTCTGCGTTTTCTCGTCCGGCCCCAGCTATTGGCGGTCAACGAGGCAGGGGGCGAAGCGGTCGGTGTGAGTGCCCCGGGTCCCTGGGTCGAGGAACTCGAGCGGGATGGCATCCGGCATGTATCTCTCTCAGCTTCGACGAGGGGGATGAGCGTGGGCAACGACCTCAGGGCGATCATCCAGCTCAGGAAAGTCCTTCGAAAGGAGGAGTTCGCCGTGCTCCACACTCACAATCCGAAGCCGGGTGTGTACGGGCGGATCCTCGGTCGTCTCGCCGGGGTGCCACTGGTGGTCAACACGTTGCACGGGCTCTATGCGACCGAGGATGACACCCCGGTCAAGCGCGGCGTCGTCTACTTACTCGAGGCGGTCGCGGCCCGGTTCTCCGACGTGGAGCTTTATCAGAACGTGGAGGATCTCGAGTTCTGCCGGCGCACCCGAATCCTCCCCGCCGGCAAAGGCCAGCTCCTCGGCAATGGTGTCGACCTGGTGAGATTCGACCGGGACGAGGTCGACCCCGGGGCTCGCTCCCGACTTCGGGCTGAGTTCGGCGCCGGGGACGGCGACGTCGTGGTGGGGATGGTGGGCCGTCTCGTCGCCGAGAAGGGCTATCCGGAGTTGTTCGAGGCCGCCACCAAGCTGGGCGAGGGGTATGTGGTCGTGGTGGTGGGACCCGACGACCCCGAGAAGTCAGACGCCCTACCGCCCGATGCCGTGGCCAACGCCAGGGCGGCGGGAGTGCGCTTCCTCGGCATGCGCACCGACATGGAGGATCTCTACTCGGCGATGGATCTCTTCGTCCTGCCCTCCCACCGGGAGGGCTTCCCGAGGGCAGCGATGGAGGCGGCCGCCATGGGTTTGCCGATCATCGCCACCGACATCAGGGGATGTCGTCAAGTCGTCGACGACGGCGTCAACGGGCTTCTTGTCCCTGTGCTCGACCCGGTCAGACTGGGCGAGGCGATCAAGAGGGTGGGTGGCGACCCGACTTCGAGAGAGAAGATGTCGGAGGCCAGCGCACGGATCGCTCGTGAGCGCTTCGACGAGCAAAAAGTTGTCGACATAGTCATGAACTCCTACCGCGATGGGCTTGTCGCCAAAGGCCTCGGTCACCTGATGCCGCCGACGATGATCCCTCCGGCGACGCGACCACAGATGCGGCTCGCAACGTCCCGTGATGCCCGAGCCCTGGCCGAGCTTCACGCTTCCCAGATCGCGACCGGGTTCCTGCCGCTCCTCGGTCGTGGGTTCATGAAGGTGCTATATCAGGCGCTCATCGCCTGGAAGGGAGCGGTGGTCTTGGTCGTCGACGACGGAGGCGGGCCGGTCGGATTCACGGCAGGAGTGGAAGACGTCGGCGAGTTCTACAGTCACTTCTCCAGGCATTACGGCTTGCGTGCAGGACTGGCCGCATTACCCCGGTTGATCCGCCCGCGCAACCTTCGCCGGGCATGGGAGACATTCCGGTACGGCCAGGATCAGGTGGACGTGCCGGCTGAGCTTCTCTCCATGGTGGTGGCCCCCAGAGCGCGGGGTAAGGGCTTGTCGCTGATGCTCGGGGCGAGGCTGCTCGATGATTTGGCGCGCCGGGGAGTGCCCGCGGTGAAGGTGACCGTTGGCTCCGAGAACGAGACAGCCATCGGCGCCTATCGGAAGATGGGCTTCATGGACACCGAGCGCATCCAGGTACACGCAGGCGAGAGCTCTGAGGTCCTCGTTTGGCGGCCCTGACAGTCGCAGGCGTCGTCAGCCTGGCCTGGTGTTTCTTGGCTATCTGGTTGGGACCCGCGATCGGCTATGTAGATCGGCCCGACGACCCGACGTTGAAAGCCCACGACCGACCGGCAGTGCCGTTGGGCGGGGTGGGGGTCTTCCTCGGGGTCAACGTGGCCGGATTCATGAGGAGCGACCTGGAACTCGGCCTTCTCATCGCATCGACCATGGTCCTCATACTTGGCCTCATCGACGACCTCATCGGGGTCGATCCAAAGGTGCGGCTGGGGGTAGAACTCCTGGCCGCAGTCGTCCTCGTCCTCAATGTGGCCGGCAACCCCGGCGTCGTTTACATCGTTCTGGGCGTCGCCCTCGCGGTCTTCGCCATCAACAGCGTCAACCTCTTCGACGGCCTCGACGGCCTCGTCGGATCGGTGGGACTGGTGACCGCGGCTGGCTTGGCCGTGATCGCCCAGGGCCGTGGTCTCGATTTCGTATCGCCACTCGAGTTGGGGGCAGCATTGGCCGGCTTCCTCGTGCTCAACTGGCACCCGGCTCGTGTGTTCATGGGCGACGCCGGCGCCTACTTCCTCGGTCTGTATCTGACCCACTTGATCCTCGACTCGACCAACGATTCCGCGTTGGAGTTGGTGCTCACGGCCGGCGTTCTGGGAGTGTTCGCCATCGACATGCTGGTGACCCTTCTCCGGCGCCGACTCAACCATCGCCCCTTGTTCATCGGCGACCGCAGCCACATCTACGACCAGCTGCGTGACCGCGGGTTGGGAGTGCGGTCGATCGCCGTGATTGCCGCCACGACACAGGCAGTTCTGCTTGCCCTGGTCATCGCGGCTGAACGTCTCCTCGGGGTCGAGTGGGGTCTGGTCAGCCTCGTCGCAATCCTCGCTCTGCTGCTTGGGGCGCTGGCCCGGCTCGGGTTCCTCAGGGTCGACCAACCCCGAACCTGACGTTGGCGGATTTGGATCAGGTAGTGATCCGGCCGGGTGTGCTCAGTGCGATCTGAATCGATCGAAGGCACTCGACCAGCTTTCCCTTCATGAGGAGCCTCTTGGCCGTTCCCAACGCTCGGGCTGCCTCACAGATCCCGACCGCCCTGAGGCTTTCCCGGTCGAATTTCCCGCCAAGGCTGGAGGATTCGTACCCCTCGAGGAACATGCGTCGGAGACGTAGCCGTTGCTCGGGCACGGCGCGAGTGAGCAGTTGGTAGGTGAACCACGCCACATCGTCGTGCAACAGCGCCGGAGTGCCCAGGATCGGGGGATCGACCACCGAGAGTTGGGCATCGGCGGCCACGAGGAAGTCGTTGCGCGAGAAGTTGTGACTGCGGATCAATGAGCCCTTCTTCACCGGGCCCCGGCGCTCGAGGATCCATCGCATGACTGCCGGCAACCGCTGAAGTGCCTCCTGTCGGTCGGCATCGGTCGCGGGGTCGATCACTGCGAGGCGATGGATCCATCCGAAGGCTTCACCGCATGCCTTCACGATGTCGGGCAGCCGACCAGGTTCGACCGAAAGGGCATGGCCCGTGTCCGGCAACACGTCGAACAACTCCACACCCTCGACGTTCGGCATCAGCACTCCTGGCGGCTCCGGGGTCCAGCCCATTGGCTCAGGGAAGGAGATGTTGGCGGAGGGCCCGGGGATCAGGCCATGTAGATCGGACAGGCGACGGAGGGCGTCATAGGTGCCCCTGGCGGTCTCCGGGGTCCACCGCCGCTCCACCTTGAACACCACTTCGAACGGCGGGTCATCCACATGCGCCGGATGAACCCGGAAGCGCCAGAACGCCGAGTTGCGGGTCCGCCATGTGTCCACGGGCTCGACGCGGTCGATCGACCAAGAGGAGCTGAGGACGTCAACAACGACCGGCGCGACTGTCGTCTGGTCCAATGTGTTGAGATCGATCGCCAAGCGGTTATTCCTTCGTCCCCGCCGTTGGTGTCGGTCGGCGCCACTTTGGCACCGCGAACCTCAGGCGGCAGTCGAAAAGCTCCTAGTGGTCGCTGGCCGCCGGCAGGGGCTTCCGCGAAGGTCCGGTGCGGACGACCTTCTCGACGGCCTCGTCGATCGACTCCGGAGCCGTCTCTTCCTCTTCGGTCTTCTTCCGCCGCCCGCCCTTGGTCTCGTCCCAGGCCAGACCGGCGATGAGGGCGAAGAACATTGGCAGGACCTGGACGCGTTGTCGGGCGAGCAAGCCGAGGTTGAGGATCGCGCTGAACCCCACGATGAAGCCGCCCGTGTAGAAGAAGGCCATCATCAGGAATGGCTTCTCACGCAGACGTCTCTTGTTCCTCCACATCGCCGGGAGGTTCCAGATGGTTATGCCGAGCAGGATGGTGCCCTCCAGGGCACTCAGGAGGGCTTGGGCATTGCCTGCTTCGTAGATCAGGGGGCGGAACAGGACTTTGATGATTGCGCCTGGTAGCTGGGCGGGGCTCCCCACCGCGCCGCCCTCGACCTCGGACCCACCGGTCGCCGTGCGCTCAGAGACGTCGGCGAGGAACTGGTCCGGGCTGGTAGTCCCCTCCCCACCGTCCACTGTCACTCCGAAGGTGCTCGTGAACGTGAGGACCGACAACGCAGCTCCTCCTGCACAGACGAGGATCATGATCCCTCGCTTGGCCGATCCCTGGTACTTCTTGGGAGCCTTGCCGAATATGGCGGCGAGGACGATGGCCAGACCCATTACGGCTGCGACGTGCGATCTGATGCTGGCAGCCATGTAGAGCCCGGGTGCGATGAGTAGCAACGCACTGAACTGATAGAACTTGAGGAGCCGGGATGCCCCGTAGGCAGCGAGACCGAGGAAGAAGACCATCAGGGCGTCCTTGCCGATGCTCGACGGCCAGAAGAGGAGGCTGGGTGCGAAGAAGACAGCGAGTCCGTACATCTTGAGCTGATATCCGGCCAGCCAGTGGCGTCCGGCCAAGAAGAAGAGCAGCAAGCCGACGAAGGCGATGAAGGCGAAGATGATGAACCCCCCGAGCATGCTCGGGGTGTAGGGCGCGTAGATCAGCCCGGTGGCGATTTCGGTGAATGCGGTCCCGGGCTGGCTGGACTGCGACACCGGAACGGCCATGCCCCGCCAGACCTGAGCGAAGATTCCGCCCCACATGTGATAGCTGTAGGAGTCACCCGTCTGATAGAGCTCGGTGACCATCCAGTATCGCCCGAATGCGCCCAGGAGCTTGGCGGCGCAAGCCCACATGATCATCGTCGGCAGCCAGTCGCGGTCTTGCCTCGTGGCGACCGCCTTGCTCACGAATGACATGGCAATGAGGATGGCGGCGGAGATGAGCAGCGCCTCGAAAATGGCGACGCCATCGGTGGTGACCTCGTTGTCCACCTGAGCGAGGAAGGGTGCGTGGAGGGCGAGCAACGCGGTCATCACAAGAGCTCTAGGTCGCTGATGGCGAGGTCCCAAGAATCCATCGACTCGATGTCTACATCCAGATCTTTCAACGGCCGTGCCATGAGGGTCAGGGCGGTCACCCCAGGCACGGGGAGAAGTCCGCTCCGGAGCGCGGCGGCGCGTTCTGGGGAACCGGGGGAGAACCAGGCGGCGACATACCCCGATCGGGACTTCTTGGCGGCCTGACGCATCGCAGCTGAGGGGTGCGGGCCGTAGACGTCGGCAACGATCAACTCGCGTCGTCCGCTTCTGATGTTGGGCCGGACCACCGCGGTCGAATCCGCCGAATCCACGCGAAAGTAACGGGCGGTTGGATGAGAGCCGAACCGCCAGCGTAGGTAGGCCTCATTCCTCGGAGTCCGCAATCCGCGTGGTGACCTGTCATTCACGGTGAGCGGGATCGCCGGCTCGGGATCGGCCAGGAATTGGTCTGGCTCGGCGCTTCCGGCGGGGCGGCGATCGGTGGCCAGGCGCGGCGACGGACGTGCCATTACACCTATCTGACCGATTTCTGTCCACCCCATGGAGAGATACCCCGCACCCGATTTCTCGTTAGGGGTATTGAACACCAGATCAATGTCTTGCGCCACCGCTAATTCGAGCGTTTCTTCCGTGAGCCTCCGGAAGATGCCCCGACGCTGGTAGTCGGGGTGGGTTGCGGTGTCGACGGCACGGACGCATCGCAGGGTGCCACCCCCGGGCGTGATCAGGTCCCAACGCATGAACGCCCGCAGGCCGACGATGCGGTCATCGATCTCGGCGATTACCGCGAGGGAACGGCCGAAGGGGTTGTCGAAGTGCTTCCAGCCGAAGAGCTCCGGGGTGCGTCGAAGGAGCGGCGGCTCTCCGAGAGCTGCCCGCAACAGATCGAGGACCGGAAGGACGTCACGCTCGTCGAGCTGCCTCGTGGTGATCGTGTCAGCCATGTACGACCTGTCGGTAAACGTCCTCGGTGGCCTGGACCATCGGCTCCAGCCCGTACTCCTTCTCCACCATGTCCTGAGCCGCCTGACCGAGCCGGTCAGCCAGGAAGGGGTCGTTCAGGAGCTTCTCGATCCCGGCGGCGAGCGCCTTTGGCTCGTTCGGCTCGACCAGGATGCCCGTCTCGCCATCCTTGACGATCCCGGGCACGCCCCCGGCAGCTGCTGCCACCACGGGACGGCCCAAAGCCATCGCCTCGAGGATGGCGACCGGCAGACCTTCGATGCTCGACGGGTTGACGAAGATGTCGGCTGCCGCCACGAAGCTGAGCGCGTCGGCGCGCCGCCCCATGAATCGGAGGTGGTCCTCGAGACCGGCGTCGATGGCTCGGTTGCGGACCCGGTCGAGATCGCCGGGGTATTTCTCGCCGCCGATGGATGCGAACCGGACTGACGGCATCCGCTGGTGGAGGTAGCCGACGGCGTCGATCAGGACATCGTGTCCCTTGCCGGGCCGGATGTTGCCGACATGGGCCACGAGCGGATCGGATGGCGAAATCCTCAGCTCCTGTCGAGCGGCCAAGATCTGCTCTGGCTCGACGTGGACTGCAACCCCGTTGGGGATGACGATCGGAGGCTCACCGGGCCAGTTGCTGACCGAGCCGGCCACGGCTCCGGAGACTGCGGTCGTCGCGGCATTCCGCCCATATGTGAGGCGGTTCATGACGCGGGTCAAGGGTCGATAGGAGTCGGCCATGTTGTGCTCGGTATAGACCACCGGGACCGGCGACGCGATGCGAGCCACGATCCCCATCGTGGGGAGATGGGCGTGAATGAGGTCGATGTCGAGATCCTTCACCAGGCGGCGCAGCCGGCCCACGGTCGGTGGAGTGAGCCCTCTGTCGCCTCCGATCATGAGCACCTCGATGCCCTGACCTTCGAGGTCGCCGACGAGCTGGTCCTTCCATGGGAGCACGTAGGCGACCGTATAGTGAAAAGAATCCCGATCCCAGAACCGGGATCCCTCCGAGATCAGCTTCTCCGCCCCTCCGATTCCCAGACCCTTGATCAGGACCAGAACGCTGATCTTCTCTGAGCCCACCTCAGCCTCGATCGACGGAGAGCAACTCCGCCATGCCCTCCTCGAAACTCACTTCGGTCTTCCAGCCGAGCTTCTCCTCGATTCGGGCCGCCGAAACGTACGACGGGGCCACATCGCCGGGTCGGGGCTGCCCATAGATCACATCAGTAGGGAATCGCTCGGTGACCACGTCGGCCAACTGCTTGATCGAGATCATCTCGGGTGACACCACGTTGAGGGCGATCCCTCTGAGTTGGCTCTTGGCGGCGGCGACGAACGCCCTGGCGATGTCCCTGGCGTGAGTGAATTGGCGACCCTGTGAGCCGTCACCCTGGATCGTGATCGGCTCACCCTTGCGGGCCTTGTCGATGAAGATCTCGAAGACGGAATTCGGTCGCATCCCGAGGCCATAGGCGGTGCCCAGCCTGAGCGCGACTACCGGCACGTCATGAAGCCGGTCTGCGGCGATCAGCATTCGCTCGCCCGCCAGCTTGGTGATGTTGTATGGGTGGTCGGGTTCGCACGGATGCTTCTCGTCGACCGGCTCGTACACGGGCTCCCCGTAGACCTCCCACGTCGAGGCGTAGACCACTCTGGCCCCGGCCGCCTCGGCGGCGAGAGCGATGTTGGTGCTCCCGGTGACATTGACCGAAGCAGCTAGCTCCGGGTTGGTGGCGGCGAGGTACACGTCGCCGATCGCGCCGATATGGACGATGACGTCATGACCTTTGACGGCGGCGGTCAGCCCCTCGAGATCCAGGAAATCGCCGACGACCGATTCGACTCCGGCCGCGGCGGATTCCCTCTGGTCGTAACCAGTGACCTCGAATCCGTCGCCCAACAATGCTCTGGAGACGTGCGCGCCGATGAAACCCGCAGACCCAGTCACCAATGCCTTCATGGTGAGTCCTCCCTCTGAATACCCCCACTGAGATCGGGAAGAATAACACGGAGGGTGATCACGGCTCAATGGGAGGCACTCTTCCATGTCCTCCCAGGCCGCTTCCCATCGTGCAAAATCGAGAGTCTGAAAAAAATCGAATTACGTGCTGGTAACCAGCACGCTGAGTGGTTAAGGTAACGCAACGGGTCGAAGCGTCCGTAACGCATCGGCTGGGTCGGGGGAAATCGCTTTCGTTCGGTTTCGTTTCCCTGACTGGATTCTGGGAGGCATTACGGATGCTGCTTGGGGCTTGACTGCCGTCGCGCGCATCCGACTGGGACAAAAAGAGGGCGGATGCCGTGATGAAGCGGTTGACCGGGAAGTTTGGGGCTAGTTCGTTTGGGGCACAGGTGGCGACCCTGCTCGCGCAGCTTCGTGCCGATATCTCGTTCGCATTCGTCGACGCGATGGTCATCGCCGTTGCCTACCTGTCGGCGCTCGGTGTCCTCTCTTTGGACGGCAGGCTCGCCGGCGTGTGGTGGACGCGTGTCGCCGTGGCGCTGCCGGTCATCATCGGAGTCCATCTCGTGGCCAACGTCGCAATGGGTGCGTATGGCCATGTCTGGGAGTTCGCAAGCATCAGCGAGGCCCGTCGGGTCATCGCCGCCACGTTCTGGGCGTCAACAGTCCTGATCCTCATCACCCTCGCCATGGGCGACCTGGAGCTGATCGAAGGGCCCGGCAACCGGGCGGTTCCCCTGTCCGTGCTGGTCCTCGGTTCGATGATCTCACTTGGGTTCCTCGGGGCGGTCCGCTTCCGCTCCCGTCTCTTCTCCTTCCATCGCGGTCTCCGTCTCGACGCCCGCGATCGTGTCCTCATCCTGGGCACCAGCAAACGCGCCGCCGACCTCGCCCGCTATACCGGCCCCTACGAAGTCGATGTAGTCGGGTTCGTCAGCTCCGGGCCTACTACGAAGGGAAAGCGTCTCGCCAACCTGCCCATCGTCGGCGAGCTCGAAGACATCGCTTCGCTGGTGACCAACCTGAACGTCCAACAGGTGATCGTTGCCTCGGAGGGTGCCAGCGTTCTCGCCCGCCGACTGGTCGACCTCTGCGTCGACATCGATGTCCGGCTGAGGATCGTCCCCGATCTCGATGAGCTGCTCACCGGTTATGACGGCGGTCCCGACATCAGGGACCTCGAGATCGAAGACCTCCTCCTTCGCCCTGCGGTCAGCACCGACCTCGAGGCTGTCGAATCGATCCTGTACGGCAAGACTGTTTTGGTCACCGGAGCTGGAGGCTCGATCGGGTCGGAGATCGTGAGTCAGGTCCTCGCCTTCATGCCGGCCCGAGTTGTGGCGATGGATAACGACGAGACCCACCTCCACGACAACATGGTCAAGTGGGAAGCGCCGGCGGGCACCGAGCTGACCCCCGTCCTGTGCGACGTCCGGGACAAGAGAAAGCTCAAGGCGCTCATCATGAAGTATCGACCACAGGTCATCTTCCACGCCGCCGCCCACAAGCATGTCCCCATCCTCGAGGACTGGCCGGAGGAAGCCGTCAAAACCAACGTCGTCGGAACCAGCAACCTGCTCAAGGTGGTTCGTGACACCGGCGTCGAGCGCTTCGTCCTGATCTCCACCGACAAGACCGTCGAGCCAAAAGGCGTCATGGGAGCCTCGAAGCGGATGGCCGAGATGCTGGTGCAGTCGGCCTCCGCCACCGAGACCGACGGCTGCATCTATTCGTCGGTTCGATTCGGGAATGTGCTTGGGCAGCCGCGGGAGCGTGGTCCCCACCTTCATGGAGCAGATCCGCAAGGGAGGGCCGGTGACCATCACCGACGAGGCCATGACTCGCTACTTCATGACGATCGGAGAGGCGGTCCAGCTAGTTCTCCAGGCGTCGGCGCTCGCTGACCGCGGTGAGGTCTTCGTCCTCGACATGGGTCAGCCGGTTCGGATCGTCGACCTCGCCCACCGAATGATCAGGCTCGGCGGCTTGGTCCCCGGTCGGGACATCGAGGTCAAGGTGGTCGGCATCCGTCCCGGCGAGAAGCTGTTCGAGGAACTGGCCCATGGCCCGCTTTTGAGTAGCGCGCACCCCCAGATCAATATCGCCGAGACAGAGGTTCCCGGCCCGGACCTGCTCAAGCAGAGCGTCCGGCAGCTGAAGCAGATGTCCACCAAAGGTGGAAGACAGGAGCTCAAGGAGTTCTTGTTGGCCCTCGCCAATCACGAGTGGCCTGATGATGTGACCGTCGATTTGAGAGAGACCGAAGAGGTGAAGCAGTGGACATGACAACGATTCGAGGTATCGCCAAGGCGAGATGGTGGCTGCTGGCCGCCGCCGCGATCCTGGCGTACGTGGTCTCCGGCGAGCTGGCCGAGTATCGCAATGCCAACCTGCCGCCGTTCGAGGCGATGTCCTCGGTGACATTCACCGAGGACCCGCAGGCGCTCGAGCGGGAGGATTTCGAGACTTTCCTCGACACACAGTTCGCTCTGGCTACTGACGTCAACTCCGACGTAATCGGCGAGACTCCGGGTCCTTTCGTCCCATGGCTCATGGCAGAGGTGGATCTCGAGACCGAAGCCAACCAGCTTCAGTTCATCGCTCGCGGATTCACTCAGGCCGAGGCGGACGCGCTGGCTGAGAACATGCAGAAGAACTTCCTCGCGGTGTCGACCGTTGGTGCCGGCCTCGACGGGATGAGAAGCGACCTGGAGCAGACTTCCACTGACATCAAGGCGACGCGCGACGAGATCGCAGCCCTCCAGGCGGCGACTCCCCCCACCCCCGATGAGGTGGCACAGCAGACCGAGCGGAGTGTCCTGGAGAATCAGGTGGCAGCGTTGCAGGCCCATCTGGGGAATCTGACCACCCAACTCATGAACCCGGAGCTGGTGCTGCGGACACCCGAATCGATCCAGGCCGAGATGGACCGGACCATGGCGCGTCTCTCCGAGCTGCAGGCGCAGCTGGCCACGCTCCCGGCGCCGGTCGATCCCGCTGTTCAGGAACTGCAGGATCCCGCCCTCACCCTGATGCAGCTCGAGCTTCAGCAGCTCGAGACCAGGTGGAACAACCTCTTCACCGGAATTCTCGAGCAGGAAGCCCTTGCTCGTTCGGGTGGTGTCGACAGCAGGCCCGTCACCCTCGATGCCGCTTCGACATCCAGCAACCAGATGCTGGCGACACTTGGAGCCATCGGCGCGGTACTGATCGGGCTCATCGCGCTCGAGCGGGGCCGGGGCATGATGTGGTCCGCCAAGGACCTCGACGAGGGGCCGCCGGTCATAGTCGAGCTGCCCTCACGGCCGCTGGGCATCGTCCACCACCCGACCAACCAGCCCTGGTACCTCGAAAGCACAGGAGGGAGGCGAAAGGCCGCCATCCAGATGCTTCGCAGCCAACTGGACGATCACGACAATGCCATCGTCGCATTCCAGGGGAGCGGGATCTTCAAAGAGGACATCCGTGAGCTGACTGCCGATATTGCCGTCGCAGTGGCGGTATCGAGTCGGAGCGTGCTCCTCCTCGACGCAACCTTTGACAAGACCAACCAGATGGTGGAGTGGGGGCCCGCGGCGGGAGCCAACTTGTCCAGCTTGCTCGGCGGAGCCGGTGGCGAGCGTGAGGAGCTCATCTCCGAGTTCAAGACAGTCCTGCTATCCGCCCCTGAGGTGGTGAACGGGCTGCGAGCCCTTCGCTCCGGCAACGGCAAGCGAGACGCGGCCGATGTTCTCTCCGGATATCGGTTCGAGCTATTGCTCGAGGTCGCGCGAGAGATCTTCGACATCGTCATCATCGCCGGGACGAATCTGGGCGAAGCTGCTTCTCATGTATTGGCCCAAAGGGTTGACTCCGTGATCCTGGTCGCTTCGGCCGGTCACACCGTGACCCGTTCCCTCGAGGCCGCAGATCGCGACTTCGCCATCCGCCGTGCCACCCTGCTGGGTGTGGTGCTTCTCCGTCGTCGACGGACCAAGCTCACTCGCTGGGCATCGACCGGCTTCCGCTCCAAGATGTGGAAGACCGTCGACGGCTTCGCCGAAGGGCGCTCCAAGGGCGACCCGGGTGGGGCTGAGCCAGCCGAGGGAGCCGAGGTCGACATCGAAGAGGTTGGACGGGGCCGGGAAGGTGCCCATGTCCGAGCTGACAGATAGCCCGTCGTTCACCTCTGTCGAGGGCGGTGTCGTGCCACCCTCGTCGGGGTTGCGCTCGGCGACACGAGAGGTTCTCAGGACGGCAGCCAAAGGCTCGTTCGCAGCGACCGACCTCTTCTTGGGTGACTGGCCCGGTCCCCGCATCCTGATCTATCACCAGGTGGGGGCGGGCTCCGGGCGCCAGATGGACCTTTCTCCTGAGATGTTCCGGGGCCACGTCAAGTGGTTACTGGACCATGGCCGGATCGTCGGCTTCGGTGACGCCCTCTCTGGGGCCGACGATCCGGAATCAAAGCGTCTGTTCGTCTTGACCTTCGACGATGGCTATGCCGATTTCTACGAGAACGGCTTTCCGCTTCTGCGCGAGCAGGGGATTCCGTTCACGCTGTATCTGACCAGCGGTCACATCGAGACCGGAGAGCTGTTACATCCCGGAGACCGGCCCCTCAGTTGGGATCAGGTCGACGAGATGCTCTCAACCGGTCTCGTGACTCTGGGAGCACATACTCATACCCATCCGGATCTGCGCGGCCTGGGTGTGGATCAGATCGAAGAAGAGATTGGCCACTCGAATCGCCTCATCGAGATGCGAACCGGTCAGGCTCCGAAGCACTTTGCATATCCAAAGGGCTTCTGGGACGACTCCGCCGAAAAGGTGGTCCGGGCCAATTACGACACAGCGGTGCTGGGGGGAGGATCCCCGGTTTCACAAAGTACGGACCCCTTTAGGATTGGCAGGGTGCCGGTCCAGCGGTCCGACCGGCAGTTCTTTTTTGCGCGCAAGATGGCGCGGGGGATGAGGATGGAGGAGCGGGTAAGGGCCCTGGTCAGGGGCTATCGGAACCCGCCTGGATAAGAGAGTTGGGGCTCGTGAAGGGTGTAATGGTGCGGAAGGCGTTGCGTTTGGCGCGCCTGATAGTTGGTCTGACATTTGTGGCGATGGTGGTCTTCGCGCCGGCGTTGGTCGCCGCCGCTGACACTGGCATCGTCGTGGCGCAGGAAACGCCGTACGAGGCGCCCGAGATTCAGGAAGTGGAAACCCCGGGCTGGCTTCGCATGTTCGAGCCGCTGGCACGTCTGCCCCTCTGGGGTCAGGCCGCGGTTTTGTCCGCGGGGGTCGCCGGCATGTTCTTCGTGGTCCCGATGGTTTTCCGCTGGGTGTGGAGCTTGGGCCCGGAGAACGAGGCGGAGGACGAGGGCGGTGAGCCAGCGTGACATATTCCGAGAGCCGCAAGTCCAATCGAATGGAAGCTCGCGAGGCTCCGCAAACCCATAACGGCGTCCCCGTCGCCGGCCGCGCCATCGACGTGTCGATCGTCATGCCATGTCTGAACGAGGAGGAGGCAATCGGTCGATGTGTCGAGGAGGCCAGCCGGGCGCTGGTCGAATTGGGCATCTCTGGCGAGGTCGTGGTTGTCGACAATGGCTCGTCTGACCGTTCGGTCGTCATGGCCCGTGCGGCCGGCGCTCGGGTGATCCACGAGCCCGATCGCGGATACGGGAACGCTTGCCGTCGTGGGCTCTCCGAGGCGAGGGGTCGCTATCTCGTCATGGGTGACTCAGACGGAACATACGACTTCGGCGCCCTCCCCGCGTTTGTCGAGCCACTTCAAGATGGCGCGGACATGGTCGTCGGAAACCGCCTCAATCGGGGAATGGAGAAGGGGGCGATGCCCTGGCTTCACCGCTACGTCGGCAATCCGGTTCTGACCGGAATAATGAATGTCCTCTTCAGAAGCGACATCGGTGACGCCCACTGCGGTCTTCGCAGCATCAGGAAGCCTTACCTGGAGCAGTTGGACCTGGTTTCCCCGGGAATGGAGTTCGCCTCCGAGTTCCTGATCGAGGCAGTGCAGCACGGGGCGAGGATCGAGCAGGTCCCGATTTCGATACCGGCGGCGATCCGGCGGTCAACCAAAGCTCCGCACTTTCCGTGACGGTCTCAGACATCTGGGGCTGATGCTGGTTCGCTCGAGGGGTCAGGGTCACGACCATCACCGCCAGACAGCGCCCCGTGAGTGGCATGCCGCCCTCGCTACAGGCACAGACACGATCGTTGACCTGACCCTGCTGCATGGGTCGGACCTGCCGGCTATCGACGTCATGGCGGTCCGATCCGACGCCGGGGCGAATAACGCCGACCGCGTCGACCACGTCTGAACGGCTCGACCGCCGTGACGTAGGTGAGGGTCGCGTTCACCACTGACTATTACCCGCCCCACATCGGCGGCGGAGTCGAAGCCGTGGTGAATGAGGTGGCTACGAGGCTCGCCCGTCGCGGCCACGATGTCATGGTCGTAACGCTGGGCCGCCACGGCTGGCCGGCTAGAGAAATGCTCGATGGTGTCTTGGTCCACCGTTTTCCATCCACCCGGCTCAGTGGGGTCACGGGTCTCGAGCTCACCGTATCGCTGGATTCGTTTCGGAAGATGAAGTCGACAATCGAGGCGTTTGACCCGGACGTGCTCAATGCCCATCACCAGTTCTTCACCACCACTCCTCCGGCCTTGTCGGCGGCGAGGGCCCTTGGAATCCCGAGCGTGCTGACGCTCCACATCGCCGGCCTCGACGATTTTGCCGGGTGGAGGGGCGCGGTTTCGCGGATCTACGAGACGACCGTGGCACGACGACTCGTTGCCCGAGCCGACGCTCTGGTGGCAGTGAGCCGGGCGGTCGCAGCCGGTGCGAAACCACGGCCGGAGCAGTTCCTCAGGGTGATCCCCAACGGTGTCGACCTGGAGCAATTCCGGCCGGGGGGTGCCAAGAGAGAAGGTGATGTCCGATTTGTCTTCGTCGGGCGACTCATTGCGAACAAGGGCCCCGACATCGCCCTGGAGGCGTTCCGGATGGTCTACGGCCGGGCTGGAAATTCGCGCCTCGTTATCGTCGGCGACGGCCCGATGCTGCCGACGCTCCAGCGGTATGTGCAAGGCCATCGGCTCGAGGGAGCAGTCGAATTCCTCGGCATGCGGGATGACGTCGCCGAAGTCCTCCGTCGGGCCGACGTGTTCGTCAGACCGTCACAGATCGAAGGCATGCCCCTGACCATCCTGGAGGCAATGGCGACTGGTCTTCCAGTCGTTGCATGCGACGTGGGTGGCGTTCGGGAGATCGTCGCTCACGGAGTGACCGGTTTCGTCGTGGCTCCAGGTTCCACGGCTCTCGTCGCCGATGCCATGCTTGAACTGCTCATGGATCCAAGGAAACGTCGTGAAATGGGTGCGGCCGCTCATGAGCGAGTCCAGGGCGGGTACAGCTGGGAATCCACGGCGACGGCCAACCTGGAGCTCTTCGAGGAAATGCGGGCGAGGCGCCATGACTGAGTTGAAGGTCGGTGTGGTGGGCTCGGGTTGGGTGGCAGCCGATCGATACCTGCCTGTCTTGGAGCGGCTCGACCAGGTGACCCTGGTCGGGATAGCGGATCGGAACCATGAACGAGCGTGGGCCGTGGCAGAGCGATACGAGTCGTCATCATTTGCCGAGGCGTCGGAACTATTCGATCGTCAGCCCGATGTGGTCTTCGTGTGCACGTCGCCCTTCAGCCATGCCGAGCTCTCCGTGTCGGCAATGAGACGAGGGATCAACGTGTTCGTGGAGAAGCCAATGGCTCTCGACGACGCCGAGGCTTCCGCAATGGTCGCAACCGCCGGGGAGACCGGGATGAAGCTAGGGGTTTCTCACAACCTGCTCTTCTCGAGATCGTTCTCCTCGGCGCGACAACGCCTCGACTCGGGCAAGCTCGGAGCCGTCCGGCATGTTCTCGCGTTGCAGGCCAGCAGCCCCAACCGTCGACTGCCGCATTGGTATCCGCAACTTCCAGGTGGGCTCTTCTTCGACGAAGCGCCCCACATGATCTACCTGTTGGACTCCCTCCTCGGAGGTCTCACCATCGACCACGCGTGGTCCAAGCTGGAAAAGGACTCCACGACGTTCGCGTCGCTCGGTGCCGAGTTCAGTGGCGGCATCGACGTGATGGCCGAGCTGACGATGATCTTCGAGGCGCCGGTATCGGAGTGGTTTGTTTCGATCGTGTGCGAGCGTGGTGTCGTCGTCCTCGATCTGTTCAGGGACATCCAGTTCGTGATCCCACCCGATGGCGGCCACAAGCCGCATCAGATTCTGCGCAGCTCTCTGGCAGGAGTCTTCGGTCACGGGATCGGCACCGTGACAACCGGCGCCCGCTATCTGGCCAAGAGGCAGTTCTGGGGCCACGACGTGATCATCGAGGACTTCCTCGAGGCCGTGCGCCACGACCGAGCACCTGCGATAACGGGTGAGGACGGCGCTCGGGTGGTGTCGATGCTCGGGCGAATCCTGAAAGCCGCCCGATCCTCGGGCTAGGCGGTGCCCTGGAACACGATCTGGTCGCCGTTGGGTGACCAGTCTGGTGCGGATCCGTTGGTGAGCCAGGTGGCGTTGGACCCGTCGGCGCCCATCACGTAGATCCCATCGGTTCCGGTGAACACGACTTCGTCGCCGTTGGGTGACCAGTCAGGTGTGGATCCGTTGGTGAGCCAGGTGGCGTTGGACCCGTCGGCGCCCATCACGTAGATCCCGTCGGTTCCGGTGAAGGCGATCTGGTCGCCGTTGGGTGACCAGTCGGGTGTGGATCCGTTGGTGAGCCAGGTGGCGTTGGACCCGTCGGCGCCCATCACGTAGATCCCGTCGGTGCCCTGGAACACGATCTGGTCGCCGTTGGGTGACCAGTCGGGTGTGGATCCGTTGGTGAGCCAGGTGGCGTTGGACCCGTCGGCGCCCATCACGTAGATCCCGTCGGTTCCGGTGATGGCGATCTGGTCGCCGTTGGGTGACCAGTCGGGTGTGGATCCGTTGGTGAGCCAGGTGGCGTTGGACCCGTCGGCGCCCATCACGTAGATGCCGTCGGTGCCTTGAAAAGCGATCTGGTCCCCATTGGGCGACCACGTGGGGGTTGACCCATCCGTGAGCCAGGTGGCATTGGCGCCATCGAGACCCACGACATAGACGGCGCCAACTCCCCCGGCGGCCGCGGTTCCTGTGGTTCCAGGGGCGGCCGCGGTGGTCGTTGCACTGGTCGGTGCTGTTGTCGTCGAAGGGGCTGCCGTCGTCGGGGTCTGCACCACACTGGTCGGGGTTGTGGTGGCTTGCGCCTCAGGGGTGGTAGTCGTGGCTCCGGGTTCTCCATCGTCTCCGGTGTTCAAGAACCAGAAGGTGAGGATCGCACCGAGGACAACCACCACTATGGCGAGGCGCCCCCAATTCGGCCCTCGTCTGCTCTCCTCGCTCGAATGAGTCACTGCGTCCCGTCCCCCGACTTGATGCTTGCCTGATGTTCGGCCCCTACCTTAATGGCGGAAACTCCCGTAACCGTTGGGTCCGTTCGACCAAACTTCAAGGAAATCACACGTCAGATGTCCTCAGGCGTTCTCGATACAGCACAAGGCGAAACCCTCGAGCCGTCGGCTGCAGGGAGCCATTTCGACTTCTGGGATCTCCTCCTAATCACCGCTCTGGTCGTCCTCGTCGTCGGCATCCACCTCTCGATTCCAGGGATGATCCCGAGCGGTGCGGACGGTGGGAATTGGCTTGCCATCGCCCGTGGCCTGACTGGCGATGATGTAATGGCCTCCGACGTTGCCTATCCCCCGGTATTCCCTGCGCTCCTCGCGCTCGGCGTGCAGCTGCTTGGAGCCATTCCCGCTCTTGTGGTGATCGCGCTCCTTGCAAAGGCGCTGCTCGTGGTGGCGGTCTACATCTGCTGCCGACCCCTGGGTCGTTGGTACGCGACTGGGGCCGCGGTGTGTTGCGGTGTGGCCGGCGCGCAGCTCGAGGCCTACGCCTGGGGTGGATATCCCCAACTGATGGGAACGGCATTTGCTTTGCTGACTGTGTACTTCGCTATTCGATGGTTGAGCCTTGATCGCTTCTGGATCCTGATTGTCACCCTCGTCTTTGCTGCGCTGACATTCGCCACCCACGCCCTGATCGGGGGTTTGCTGCTGGTGGCACTGCCACTTGCGGTGCTGCATTGGGTTCTGAACGCAAGGAGAAATCGCCGGGAGATCTTGAGGGCGTTTGCGGTGGTACTCGCCGTTCTCATTCCCGGCGGACTGTTCGTCGTGCTCACCAGAATCGCCGGGGCGGAGGCGGGTGTGACTGCAGTTCTCAACCCATACGACGTCTCCCGCATGGAATCGATCGACTTGGCTATCCGGGATGCCGTCGTCCCCTGGGTGTTGGTGGCCGCGCTCGGAATCGCTGCTCTGGCGATACGAGGGGTGAAGGACGGGCGACAAGCGACACTAGCTGTCGGATCTTCCTGGACCGTGGCCGGTCTGACGTTCTTCCTCGTGACGGGTGAGGCGCGCGGCCTGCTGCTGACACAGGTCGGGCTGATCATTCTCGCCAGCCTTACGGTGCAATGGCTGGTCGAGAAGGTTGGTCGTCGGGATCCCGAAAACGGCAAAAGGATCAATCGCTGGGCTTTCCCGGTCATCGCGACTCTCTTGATCTCCATGGCATCGGCGATCCTGGCCGGAGGACTGGTTGCCTATGTGGCCGCGACGGACTGGTACAGAGTGGCGGATGATGAAGTCTTGGAAGCACTCGATTGGCTCGGCGAGAACTCTTCACCACAGGATTTGATGGCCGCATCTGCCGGCCCCAATGGGAACCCCCTCGGCTGGTGGGTCCAGGGTTACGGGAAGAGACGGACCTATACGGGGATCGACGTTCGAGCACTCTCTTTTCCCGACGAGCGAAATCAGGCACAGATCGCAAACGAGATATTCGCTCCATCGACAGGTGCCGCCGAAGCTCACGCTTTGGTCAGCGAAAACGGAATCGACTTCCTCATCGTCGATCGACGTGGCCCGGATGCGGCGTGGCTCGGTGGAAACGTCGCCGCGACCTTTGACCGGCTCTACGAGTCTCCGACTGTGGCCATATTGAAGGCAGACTCTGCCTAACGAGCACCTGCTACTCGGGTGTCCTCACAAAGACGAGCTCGGTTCCGTCCGGAGACCACGATGGCTCCTCGCCGCTGGTGACTTCTGCCGGCGTCGAGCCAGGAGCAACCGTGGCCACGATCGGCAACTCGGCACTGTCCTCGCCGCTGAAGGCGAGAGTCGATCCGTCCGGTGACCACACCGGGTCGTCGCCGCCGGTGACGAAGGTGATCTCGGAGCTGGCCAGGTCGAAGAGCTGGATCTCGGCGTCGCCCTCGGAGTTGTCGCTGACAAAGGCGATGGTCGTCCCGTCCGGCGACCAGGCAGGCTCATTTCCGGGGGTGAGCAACGTGACGGCCTCGGTGCCCACCTCGTACGTGTAGACGCCCGGGTTCCCGCCCTGGTCCTGACCGCTAAAGGCGATCAAGGCGCCGTCGGGAGAGATGACCGGCTCATCGCCGTCGACTAGGAACGTAGGCTCACCACCAGCAGTGTCGATGGTGTAGATGCCGGACACGCCTTGGTCGTCTTCGAGGCTGAACGCAATGGTGGCACCGTCCGCCGACCAGCTCGGGTTCCCTCCAGTGGTGATGAAGGTGGGCTCGCCTCCACCCAGCTCCAGCAGGTAGATGCCTTCGACACCTTCCTCGTCGTCTGCGGTGAGAAGGACCGAATTCCCATCAGGTGACCACTGCGGATCGTTGCCCTCGGCCACGACTGTGGCCTCGCCTTCGCCCGAGGAGGCGATCCGGTATATCGAGGGCTGCGGCGCCGGCCCCCGGGTCAGAAAGTAAAAGGCTGCGGCGGCGATCCCCACTACCACCAGGAGCAGAACGAATCGCTGCCAAAGTGAACGTTTGCCCCACCAACTTGTTCTAGTCGTCATGCGGGCGACATATTAGAGCCTCGTCGGGCTTTGAGAACCGGCGAGAACCCAAGCAGTTATTGGCTGATTTTGCCCGCTGTTACCGTGATCCCGGTGCAATCGGTGGTCCCGATCTTCGTCAGCAGCGGACGATCGGGTCTGACGCTCCTGCGAATGATCTTCGACTCCCATCCGGAGCTGGCAGTCGCCCATGAGCCGCGATTTTTGGCCACGATGGCCCCGAATCACTCCCGCTACGAGGGGAGTGGAGGCCTGGACATCGATCGCTTCCTCGGCGACCTCTACGCCGTGTCCAACTTTCGCCGCCTCGGCCTGCCTCGGGAGGAGGTGAGGTCGGCAATCGAGGATCAGCGCCCAGCCGGCTTTGCCGATGCGGTCAGGATCGTCTTCGCCATGTACGCCCAGACCCGGGGCAAAGACATGTATGGGGACAAGACTCCGCTCTACATCTCGTTCATCGAGCCGATCGCCGGCCTGTTCCCCGAGGCCCGGTTCGTTCATCTGGTCCGCGACGGACGCGATGTGGTGCTCGCCTATCTCGAACGGGACAAGGGCCCGGCCACGGTGGCGGAAGGCGCCTTTCACTGGAAGCTCCGGGTCTCTCGGGGGCATCGAGCCGCCGCAACCCTGGGCCCCGATCGCTATCGGGAGTTCCACTACGAAGACCTGATCGAGGACCCGGAGGCCACGGTGCGTTCCATGTGCGAATACCTGGGGCTCGATTTCCACGAGGAGATGCTCGACTATCAGGGGACAGCCGAGCGCTTCCTCGCCGAGGCGAAGAACCCGGCAGATCATCAGCATCTGACCATGGCTCCCAACCAAAGGCCTGATCGACTGGAAACACTCCATGTCGGCCGAGGACCTGGCCCTGTTCGAGGCCATCGCCGGCGAGACGTTGGAGGCGGTGGGCTACCAGCGAGCATCGAAGAAACAGGTCTCACCGCTGGTGGTTGGTTGGGAATGGGTCCGGTGGCAGACAAAACGCGTGCTCTGGCGTGCCGGTTGGGTGCTCTTTCGCCGACAGCCACGTGGCGAGAATCTCTAGTGGGTGGCTGCCGCTAAATTTCCTTGTTCTGACGGGTGGTCTGAAGTGGGCACCAGCTGCAGAGTCGTCGTGGAGGCATCATCACTTCTGACAACACCGGTAGTCCTAATCGTCAAACCGCGATCATGTATGTCCTGATCGGTGTTGTCGTGCTGTTGGTCGGGGGGATCGTCGGGTTCCTGGTGGCGAATGGCGATACGCCGCCCACCACGACGACGCTGGCGCCGATCACCACCACGACTACCACGCCCACAACCACGCCACCGACCACTCTCCCGCCGACGACCACCACCACCACCGTCCCTGCGAGCGATGCCGATATCACATTCACGGCGGTCGAGGACACCTGGGTCGACAGCGATGAATTGGCGACAGCGATGGGGACGACTCCGGTCATGGAGACGGAGCAGGATGGAACCGAGTTCAAGAGGGCTCTCATCGGCTTTGAGGTGACCGGAATCCCGGAGGGGGCAACTGTCGCCTCGGCGGCCCTCCACCTCGCCGTGCTCGACGGATCCGAGCAAGGCGGTCTGATCAGCCTCGTGGATGGGCCGTGGACCGAGGCCGAGACGATTTGGTCCTCGGCGCCACCCATCGGCGCCCAGATCGCCCCCTTGGTAGCTCCGATCAACGGGACGGTGGTGGAGGTCGACGTGACGAGAGCGGTGACTGGCAATGGACGTGTCGACTTCTACGTCAGCACCGAGTCCGAGGATGGCATCGATATCGCCTCTAGGGAGAATCCCCAGGCCCCACCCACGCTGGTTATCACATTGGCCGGGGGTGGCGAGACGCCAACGGGCGAACAGGCGATATTGGTTGGCGCCGGTGACATCGGCGCCTGTGACAGTGACGGAGACGAAGCCACCGCGGCTCTGCTCGACGAGGTGGTCGCCCGGGGCCCGGAGACCGTGGTCTTCACCGCCGGTGACAACGCCTATGAGTCGGGATCTGCGGCCAACTTCGCCGATTGTTACAACCCGAGCTGGGGGCGTCACAAGGCGATCACCAGGCCCGCGGCGGGGTCACGTGAGTACCGGACCTCGGGGGCTTCCGCCTATTTCGAATACTTTGGCGCCGCCGCGGGGGACCCGGCCGAAGGCTGGTACAGCTACAACCTCGGCGGCTGGCACATCGTGGTTATCAACTCCAACTGCACCGAGGTGGGATGCGAGGCGGGCTCGCCACAGGAGGAATGGCTGCGGGAAGACCTGGCTGCTCATTCCACGGCCTGCACCCTGGGTTACTGGCATCAGCCGCTGTTCAGTTCCCGCTCCGGTGGGACGAATCCCGAGATGCTTCCGATCTTCGAGGCGTTCTACGAGGCCGACGCCGATGTCGTGATCAACGGCAACGACCACTTCTATGAGCGATTCCTCCCCCAGGACCCAGCGGGTGAGGAGGAAGACGACGGGATCACCCAATTCACCGCAGGGACCGGTGGGCGGTCGCTGGACGATTTCGAAGGGCCGTCGCCCAACAGCGGCGTGCGTTTCAACGAGGCATTTGGCGTGCTCGCCCTCACCCTCTATCCCGGTGGTCTCGACTGGGAATTCATCACCCCTCCGGGAAGCACCCAGTTCACAGACACCGGTAGTGGCATCTGCAGCTGAGGGGGACCGAGTGATGTCCTCCACTGAGGCCGCGATCGGGTCCGCCGAACCCAGGTCATGGCGCAGATTCGTCGATCCGCTGATCCTCGTGATGCTTGGCGCCTTCGCGGTCACCCAGCCCTTGCTCAGCGACTTCCGGGCGGGTGCGGGCTATTTCGTGGCTCGGCGCAACGAGCCGATCGACATCGTGCTGCTCGTCGTCGTATTGACTCTGGTTCCCGGGTTGATGGCGAATCTGATCGTATGGGCAGCGGACGGATTTTCAGAGAAGGCGCGCAGGGTCGCCCAATCGATATTTGTGGGCCTCTTCGTTGCCTTGATTTCGCACACCACACTCGTCCGGCTCACCTCGACCAATTGGATTGTGCTTATGGTCGGGTCGGCCTTGATCGGCGTGGTTGCAGCCTGGGCGTACGGGCGGTCGAAATGGTTCAAGACTTTTCTGACGTACTTGATCCCGGCGCCGCTGATCTTTGCTGCCTATTTCCTCGTTACTCCGCCCGTCTCCGCACTCGTTTTTCCGTCGAGTATCACCGGAGTTGAAGCAGGCGTTGCTTCTGACACGCCCGTGGTCTTCGTCGTATTCGACGAGTTTCCGGTGGTGTCGCTTCTCAATCTCCAAGGCGGTATCGATGCCACTCGCTACCCGAACTTCGCCGCCCTGGCTTCGATGTCGACCTGGTACAAGTACACCGCTGCGGCTCACGACAACACCTTGTGGGCGGTCCCGGCATTGTTGAGTGGTCATTTTCCGGATACTGCTCGCCTACCGACCGCGGCCAACTATCCAGGGAACTTGTTCACGTTCCTGGATTCCTCCCACGAAATGAATGTCATCGAACCCTTTACACATCTGTGTCCGCCAACGACCTGCGGTGATCCTCAGTCGACGACGTTCGGCGATCGGTTCAGCTCACTGACGGTTGACTCAATGAGGCTCTACTCCATGATGCTCAATCCGAAAGCATCTGGGGCCGTCTTCCGTTTCTGATCCATTCAACGAGTTCAGTCCGGGCGAGGCGCGGACGCGTGGCCCAGGACGAGTTCGAAACCGATCAAGTCGGCCGATTTGGCCAGTTCCTCGAAGGAATCAGTCCTTCGAACGCCGGATTGAACTTCATTCATCTCTTCCTGCCCCACGCGCCCTTCCGCTACTACCCGTCAGGCAGTCAATACAACAATGGCGAGGAGCTCGACGGATTGGAATCCGAGGTTTGGATTGAGTCAGCCTTAGCGAGCCAGGCATATCAGCGTCATTTGTTGCAAGTCCAGATGACCGATCGGATGATCGGGGCCTTGCTTGACCGTTTAGAGGGCATCGGGATCCTCGACGAGGCCCTCATTGTCGTCACTGCCGACCACGGAATCAGCTTCGAACCTGAGTCATCCCGCCGTCCGCTCACAGATCAGAACGGCCACGAGGTCGGGTTAGTGCCGCTGTTTATCAAGGCACCCCATCAGGATCGGGGTGTCGTAGACACGATCCCGTCACGCACCGTGGACGTGATGCCGACCCTTGCGGAGCACTTGGGAGTCGAGCTTCCATGGGTACAGGATGGTCAATCCCTTGCGGAAAGCGCCAGACAGGCACGCCCGCTCATCGTCGAGGGGAGCGACGGAAACCAGGTCTTGCTCGATGATGTGGAGGAAGGCGTGGCCGAGGCCATAGCCCACGTTGGATCATTGTTCGGCAAGGATGGCGGCGGCTTCGACCTGTACTCATTCGGCGAATACGACTCCCTCATTGGAGCCTCGCCGAGCAACGTTGCCGATCGGGCATCGGGACTCACTGCACTGGTTGACGAGTCTTGGCGTCTCGCCCATGTCACACCCAACACTGGTCAGTTCGTACCAGGCTTCATTCATGGTCGCTTGGCCGGAGCAGCTGAGGTGGGGCTGCATGTCGCAATCGCATTGAACGGTGCGATCAGAACCGTGGTCCCGACTTTCGCCCTCGACGGGGATGAGGCTCGATTCAACGCGCTCCTTCCGGACGATGGTTTCGTCTCCGGGTTCAACGAATTAGAGCTGCTCGCCGTCTCGGGTCCACCGGGCGACCCAGTGGTCGAGACAATCGATCTGATTGGCCACACGAGGTTCGGGATGGAGGTCGCAGAAAGCGGACGAGTCACTCGACTTGTTGCCTCGGATGGGACGTTTTGGCCAGTGGCCGAGGAGTCGACAATCGTCGGCTCCGTCGACGATGCTGCTTGGAGCGATTCGGCACTGCTCAGCTCTGAATTCGAAGATCTCGAGATTCAGGGTTGGGCGGTGGACGAGAGGGGCCCGGTACCCGCAGAGCAAGTCGTCTTCTTTGTCAATGGGGTGTTCTCTGGAACGGCGGGCCTACAAATCACACGACCAGATATTCAGCGGGTCTACGACGTCGACGATGTCTTGGTCAGTGGATTCCTTGGGAGAATGCCTGAGTTTCTTCCAGCCGAGAGCTTGGAGGTTCGTGCCTTCGCTCTGTCGAATGGCGTTGCGGAGGAGCTTCCCGTCACTGAAGCGGCTCTCGCGGCCATTGCGGCGGGTTAGACGACACGTGTTCCCCGGTAGCCTCATCGGCATTCGATGAGCCGCATCTATCTCTCCCCACCCGACACCGGACTCACCGACCAGGCGGCCCTCAACCGTGCCTTCGAGGGCGGCTGGATCGCCCCACTCGGGCCCGACGTCGACGCATTCGAAGCCGAGCTCGCATCAGTGAGCAATCGGTCCCACGGCGTCGCCCTCTCCAGCGGCACGGCCGCCCTCCACCTCGCCCTGCTTTTGCTTGGCGTTGGAGAAGACGATCGGGTGCTCGTATCAAGCCTCACCTTTTCGGCGACGCTCAATGCAATTCGCTATGTCGGGGCGCGGCCGGTGCTGATCGACAGCACGCTCGAGAGCTGGAACATGGATCCGGATTTGCTGGCCGAGGCTCTCGACTCTGGCGAGTACGCGGCCTGCATCCCGGTCGACATCTACGGGCAGTGTGCCGACTACACCGCCATCGTGCCTTTGCTCGCCAGACACGAGGTGCCTCTGGTCTCCGACGCCGCCGAGGCCCTGGGGGCCACCCACAAGGGAGAGCCGGCCGGGAGCTTTGGGGCGATGGCGGCGCTTTCCTTCAACGGGAACAAGATCATCACCACCAGCGGCGGAGGGGCGATGGTCACGGACGACGCGGAGTGGGCGGCCAAAGCCCGCTGGCTGTCGACCCAGGCCCGGGACCCGGCCCCTCACTATCAACACTCGAGCATCGGCTACAACTACCGGCTCTCCAATCTCCTCGCCGCGCTGGGCCGGTCTCAACTCTCCGACCTGAAGCGGCGGGTCGACATCAGACGGGCCCACAACAAGTTCTATCGGGAGTCTCTCGGCGACCTTCCGGGGGTCGAGTTCATGCCCGAGGCTCCGGGAAACCGATCCACGTTCTGGCTGACGACCTTCACCATCGATCCCGCGGTCGCCGGGGTCAATCGGGAGGCGGTGCGGCTCCACCTCGAGTCGCTCGATATCGAGGCGAGGCCGGTATGGAAGCCGATGCATCTGCAACCGGTGTTCGTCGACTGCGAGGTGTACGGAGGCGCCGTCTCGCAGCAGTTGTTCGAGCATGGCTTATGCATACCGAGCGGGTCCTCCCTGACGGAATCACAGCGGGATCGGGTCGTAACCGAGATCAGATCCGTGTTCGGCCGGGCCTGAGATGCGGATCATCGGACTCGGGGTCGACCTGGCCGATGTCGACCGGGTCGAGCGAGTACTTGGCAAGTATCCCCGTTTCGCCGAGCGGTGTTTCACCGACCACGAGCGGGAGTACGCCTTCCGCTTCGCCCATCCTGCCCGGCGATTCGCCGCCCGGTTCGCGGGTAAGGAGGCCGTGATGAAGTCGATGGGCACCGGCTGGCGCAGGATCCGATGGACCGACATCGAGATCACCGGAGGCGGCAAGCCGACGGTCCGGATGTCTGGCAACGCACAACGTCGGGCTGAGATGCTCGGCGTCACTGAGGTCATGGTCACGATCACCCACACCGACACCAGCGCCCTGGTCATGGCAATAGCGGTGGGGAAGCACGAATCATGAGCTTCACGGCTCCCGTCGCCTACGACCGGTTCATGGGCCGGTATTCGGCGCTGCTCAGCCCGCAGCTGGCCGATCTGGCCGGCGTAGAACCCGGTCAGCGCGCCCTCGACGTCGGTTGTGGCCCGGGTGCCCTCACCGGCGTGCTGGTCGACCGACTGGGAGCCGAGTTGGTGGCCGCGGTCGACCCGTCGGGGCCCTTCGTCGGTGCGGCCAGTGAGCGCTACCCCGGCATCGACGCCCGAACCTCCTCAGCGGAGAATCTCCCCTTCGGCGACGACACGTTCGACGTCACCCTCGCCCAACTCGTCGTCCACTTCATGGCGGATCCTGTGGCGGGATTGACCGAGATGGCCCGGGTCACCCGTGATAGCGGGGTGGTCACAGCTTGTGTGTGGGATCACGGAGGTGGCCAAGGCCCCCTCAGGTCGTTTTGGAAGGCGGCGAGGGAGATCGACCCGGGTGTGGACGACGAGTCGCATCTCCCTGGCGTGCGCCAGGGAGAGCTCGGGGAGATCTTCCGTGAAGCGGGGCTGCGGCAGGTCGAAGAGACCTCGCTCAAGGTTTCGCTCGAGCACCCGTCATTCGACGAGTGGTGGGAACCGTTCACTCTGGGAGTCGGCCCCGCGGGAGACTTCGCCGCCACCCTCGATCCGACCGCCCGGGCGAGGCTCCGAGAGCTCTGCCGCAAGTTCCTGCCCTCGCCTCCTTTCGTGGTGACCGGCAAGGCATGGGCGGCGAGGGGCGTCGTCTAGGCGCATGTAGCCTCGACGCGATGAAGCCGATCCTCACCGCCGAGGAGTACCGGAGGGTCGATCAGGCCTTCACCGGCGACATGGATCAAGCAATGGACCGTGCAGGGTTCGCCGTCGCTCTGGCCGCCGCCCGTCTCGGCGCCGGCTACGGGAAGCGGGTCGCGGTTTTGGCCGGCCCGGGTAACAACGGCGGAGACGGCTACGTCGCCGCCCGGTACCTCAAGGGTCGCGGCGCGGCAGTCGAGGTCCATGCCCTGACCGATCCCCGGTCTTCGGAGGCGATAAGGGCCGCCGCCCTGGCCCGGGAACGTGGTGTGCCCATTCGAGGCCTCGCTGCAGTGAGCAGCGCCGATCTCGTCATCGACGCATTGTTCGGCGGCGGTGCCCGGGGTGGTCTTACCCGTGAGGTGGTGGCCTGGATGTCGACTCCCGCCCCGGTGGTGGCGGTCGATTACCCGACCGGGCTCGACCCCAGCAGCGGCGATGTCGTGGACCGGGCCTTTCGAGCCGTAGAGACCGTGACGTTCGGGACGCTCAAGACGGGTCATGTCCGGGGACAGGGCCCCGACCACTGTGGTGTGGTGACCGTCGCCGACATCGGGATCGAAGGCGGTGAGGCTTCGATGTGGCTGGCCGAGGAAGAGGATGCTCCCCGTCCGCCCCGGCCCCGCCGCTCCCACAAATGGTCGGCCGGCGCGGTTCTGGTCGCCGGTGGATCCACCGGTATGGTCGGCGCCAGTGTCCTCGCCGCCAGGTCGGCGCTCCACTTCGGCGCAGGCTCGGTGGCGGTTTCATCGCCACGCGGCGATCTCGTCACCGCCGCGGCTCCCGAGCTCCTCACGATGTCCTTCGAGGAGGCTGAGGAACGGCTCGACCGCTTCGACGTGGCCATCGTCGGGCCTGGGCTCGACGAGTCCGATCGTGACGCGGTGCTTCCCATACTGGGCAAAGCGTCAAGGGTGCTCCTCGACGCCGGTGGCCTCGATCCCGCTCTACTCGAAGCGGCAGCCGAAGGGGGCACCGAAGTCGTGGTCACACCGCACGCCGCCGAGTTCCAGCGGGTGGCAGGGGTCGGGAGCGGAGCCTTCTCCGTCCGGGCATTCGCCCACAGGAAGGGTTTGCTTGTGGTGTTGAAGGGGAATCCGACGCTGATCAGCGACGGTTCGGAGCCGATCCTGGTCCGCACCGGTGGGCCGGAGCTGGCGACGATCGGCACCGGGGATGTCCTGGCCGGCATGATCGGAGCCCTCTGGGCTCGCGGCCTCGATGCCCGCACCGCCGCCGTGTCGGCTGCCTTTTGGCATGGGGTCGCCGGGGCCGATCTCGCCGGGTCGACCACCCTCACCGCCGATGCACTGGCCCGGCACGTGGGCCGGTTCGCCTGGTGAGACCGACGTATGCCGAGATCGACCTGGATGCGATCCGTCACAACGTCGCCGCCTTCAGAGCCCTGATCGCCCCGAGCGAATTGTGCGTGGTGGTCAAGGCCGACGCCTACGGGCACGGAGATGCCCCGGTAGCCGAGGCAGCGATCGATGCAGGCGCCGGCTGGCTGGCGGTGGCCCTCCTCGAGGAGGGGATCCGTCTGCGTGAGGCCGAGATCGAGGCGCCGATCCTGATCCTGTCCGAGCCTGACCCCCGCGATGCGATCGAGGTCGCCAAGTGGGGTCTGACGCCGACGGTCTATTCGCTTGCCTTCGTCGAGGCCCTGGCCGAGACGGGGTTCCGATTCGACCTCCATGTCAAGATCGACACCGGGATGCATCGTGTGGGCATTGGCCCGGCTCTGCTCGATGGATTGATGGACGCGATCACCGCCAGGCCGACGCTCGAGGTTGCCGCGCTGTGGACCCACTTCCCTGTAGCCGACGAGGACCCTGACTACACCCGACGCCAGATCGAGAGGTTCGACGAGATCACGGCCGCTTACGACATTCCAATCGCCCACCTGGCCAACACCGCCGGTGCGGTCCTCTTTCCCGGCGCCCGACGTTCTCTGGCTCGGGTCGGGCTGGGCATCTACGGTCTCCATCCCTGCGAAGAGACCCGGGACATGATCGACCTGCGCCCGGCCATGCGCATCGTCAGCCACGTATCTCACGTTCAGCGGCTCGAGGCAGGGGCACGTCCCAGCTACGGGCGGATCCGTCCCCTGGCCGGCCCGGCGCTGGTGGCGACGGTGCCGATCGGTTATGCCGACGGATACCGGCGCCGACTCTCCGCATCCGGCCGGGTCCTGATCGGTGGCGAGCCGTTTTCACTCGCGGGAACCGTGACGATGGATCAGATCGTGGTCGACGTCGGCGATGCCGACGTCGGGGTTGGTGACGAGGTGGTGCTGATGGGTCGTCAGGGTGATGCCGAGATCACCGCCGACGACTGGGCCCGGGCCCTCGACACGATCTCGTATGAGGTCGTCTGCGAAATCGGCCCCCGGGTCCCGAGGAGGTACGTGGAGTGAACGACACGATCACCGCGATCGAAGGTGTCGAGGTCGGCCATTGGTCGGACCCCGCTGCCGGGACCGGATGCACCGTGGTGGTTTTCCCGGAGCCGAACGTCGCCGCCGGCGAAGTGCGTGGCGCCGCACCGGGGTCGAGGGAGACAGCCCTGCTCGAGCATGGGATGCGGGTCGAGCAGATCCAGGCGATCCTCCTCACCGGAGGTAGTGCTTTCGGCTTGGCGGCGGCCGATGGCGTGGTCAGGGCGCTCGAAGCTGATGGCCGGGGTCACATCACACCCGTGGCGCGGGTGCCGATCGTCCCGGCCGCAGTGGTGTTCGACCTCGATCCCGCATCGGGGAGTCCGGCCCGGCCCCGACCATGGCGAGGCGGCCTACCGCGCCGCCACCTCCGACCCGGTGATCTCGGGGCGGGTAGGGGTTGGGACAGGCACCACCGTGGCGAAATGGCGTGGGTTCGAGCACATGCAACCGGGTGGTCTGGGATCTGCTCTGCGCCCTGCCGGCGATGCGCATGTTGGCGCCCTGGTCGTGCTCAACGCCGTCGGTGACATCTTCAGCATCACGGGCGAGTCCCTCACAGGAGGGAACCATGAGCCAGGCCCGCCGGCCCCTTTCCCGGAGTCGGTCCCCAACACGACTCTGGTCGTGATCGCCACCGACGCAGTGATGACCCGAGCAGCTCTGAGCCGACTCGCAGTCCGTGCCCACGACGCCATGGCGGTCTGCATTCGCCCGGTACACACCCGATACGACGGTGACATCGTCTTCGCAGTCGCCTGTGGGGGGATCGAGGGGGATGTCGAGACGCTGGCCGAGGCCGCCTTCGGGGCCACCGCCGCGGCGATAGAGCGGGCGGTGAAGGCCGCCGCCGACTGATTTCTGACAAAACCGGAACAGAAATCTCAGGTGTGCGGCGATAGGTCCTAACTGCCCAGTGCCACAATGGGTGGCGGTGGAGCGACAGCATCCAGATCCTCGAAGAACTGAAGGCGCGCGCCCTGGTTTGCACCAAATGCGGGCTGGCCGAGACTCGGACCCAGGTCGTCTTCGGCGTTGGCGATCCCCAGGCCCGCCTCATGTTCGTGGGCGAGGCCCCCGGTCAGAACGAGGACCTTCAGGGCGAGCCGTTTGTCGGTGCTGCGGGCAAGTTGCTCGACACCTTGCTCGGCGAGATCGGGATGCAGCGTTCCGAGGTGTACATCGCCAACGTCCTCAAATGCCGTCCTCCGGGAAATCGTGACCCTCGGCCCGATGAGATCGACGCCTGCAAGGGCTATCTCCGAGAGCAGATCAGGCTGATCGCGCCAGAGGTGGTTATGACGTTGGGGAATTTCGCCACCAAGCTCCTGCTCAACACCGAGACCGGGATCACACGGCTCCGAGGCCGGCCCCACCAATGGTGGCTGGGGACGCTCCTCATCCCAACGTTCCACCCTGCGGCCGCGCTCCGCGGCGGCGACCGAGTTGCCGACCAGATGCGCGAGGACTTCGCTCTGGTGCGCACCATCCTCGACTCCCCGGCCGAGCCGGAGCAGGAAGCTGCGATGGACGAAGCCGATCCTGCTCAAATGGAGCTGTTCGGATGATCGAGATCCATTGTCCCACCGAGGCAGACACCCGCGCCGTCGCCCGGAAACTTGCCGCCACGCTTCGACCGGGGGACATCATCCTCCTCGCCGGCGGCCTCGGCGTGGGCAAGACGTTGTTCACCACGGGGCTCGCTGCCGGTCTTGGTATCGAGGAGCAGGTGCTGAGCCCTTCGTTCGTCCTGGTGCGCCACTACCGGAGCGGGTTTCTTCCTCTGGTCCACGTCGATGTTTATCGGCTGTCGTCGATCAACGAGTTCGACGACCTCGAGGTCCTGGACCTGGCTGTAAACGGAGTGCTCGTCATCGAATGGGGTGATGCACTGGAAGGCGAGATCCCGGAGGACCACCTCCTGATCGACTTCGTTGTCGAGGAGGACGGTTCCCGCACCCTTCGTCTCGAGCCGAGTGGCAACTGGGTCAAGCGCGATCTCGGGTTGGTGGCATGAGGCTGCTCGCCATCGAGACTTCCACCCCTGGGGCTTCGGTGGCGTTGGTCGAGGACGCTACGACCCTGGCGGCAGCGTCTCGGATCGACCCGGTCGGTCACGCCACATTCCTCGTCCCCGCCATCGACTTCTGCTTCGACCAGGTCGGCTGGTCGCCTTCGGCTCTCGACGCGGTCGCCGTCGACATCGGGCCCGGGCTGTACACGGGCATCCGCGTCGGCGTGGCCACGGCTCAGGGCCTGGCCGCCGCCTTCGGGATCCCGATCATCCCCGCCGTGTCGACCGACGCCATCGCGCTGGAGGCAAGGACCGGGCATCGGCTGATCTGGACCGTTGTCGACGTCCGCCGGGGTGAATTGGCCGTGGCCCGCTACCAGCCGGTTCCGGGCGGGGTGGTGCGGGCGACCGACCCCGAGTTGGTCAAGCCCGAGGTGTTGCGGGCTCAGCTCGACTCCGCCCCCGAGGACAGCCTGGTGGTGGGGGACACCGGCGCTCTCCCCAAAGGATTGTTGCGTGGGTTGCATCGGGTGAAGCTGGGCCGGCCCCGGTACCCGTATGCGGTTGCGTTGGCCGAGGTGGCCCGGGGCAAGTACGAGAAGAACGAGTTCCCCCCTTCGACCGAGATCCGCCCCATGTATCTCCGCGAGCCCGACGTGACGATCAACTGGGCCAAGCTGCGTGAGGAGGGCCCGTGGGCGGGGGCGTGAAGACCATGGTCATTCGACCGCTCACCATCGACGACCTCGAGGCGGTGGTGGCCCTCGAGGCGGCAAATGCGCCCGCCCCCTGGTCCGAAGGCGTGTTCCGCAACGAGCTCGCCGCGGAGAACCGGATCTACCTGGCCGCCGACGAGGACGGCGTGGTGGGGTTTGCCGGGGCGATGCTGGTCGCCGATGAGGCCCACGTCACCAATCTGCTCGTGGACCCCGATCGGAGGCGCCAGGGAATGGGCTTTGAATTGATGAAGTCACTCATCGAGGCCGCGGTCGAGGCCGGCGCCCGGCATCTGACTCTCGAGGTGCGGTCGCGCAACGAGGCCGCCCGTGGCTTGTATGCCCGACTCGGGCTGGCCCCGGTGGGGATACGAAAGGGCTATTACGGCGACGACGATGCCCTGATTCTCTGGGCGCACGACGTCGACGGCGAGGGATACCGGGAGCGGCTGCGTTGAAGCCGCTGATCCTCGCCTTCGAAACCTCGTGTGACGAGACCGCGGTCGCGGTGGTGCAGGGGACCGAGGCGCTCTCCAACGTCCTCGCTTCCCAGGTCGACCTCCATTCCCGTTTCGGCGGAGTGGTACCCGAGGTGGCGGCCCGTGCCCACGTCGAGGCGATCAGGGCTCTCACCCATCAGGCTCTCAACGACGCCGGCATCCATCCCGCCGATCTCGATGGAGTGGGCGCCACGGCCGGTCCCGGGCTGGTGGGCGCGCTGCTAGTGGGCCATTCTTTTGCCAAGGCCACGGCCTGGGCACGCCAGCTCCCATTTGTCGGCATCGATCACATGGAAGGTCACCTGATGGCGCCGCTGCTCCAATTCGAGGAGTTCCGCCCGCCCGTCGTCTCGTTGCTCGCCTCGGGCGGTCACTCCCAGATCGTGCACGTCGGTGAATGGGGTGAGTACCGGGTCATGGGCTCGACGATCGATGACGCGGCCGGGGAGGCGTTCGACAAGCTCGCCCGGGTCATGGGCCTCGGTTTCCCGGGCGGCCCCGCCATCGATGCTGCATCGGAGGGCGGCGATGCGGCGGCTGTCGAATTCCCCAGAGCCCTTCCCGATCGGCCCTTCGATTTCTCGTTCTCAGGGTTGAAGACGTCGGTGGTGACCTTCATCGACAAGGCCCAGGCCGGCGGCGACCTGCCACCGCTTGCCGATGTCGCCGCATCGGTCCAAGAGGCGATCGTCGACGTGCTCGTGGACAAGACGTTCAACGCGGTGGACGAGACCGGGGCACGGATCGTGGGAGGTGGGGGCGGGGTGCTGGCCAACCGGCGGCTGCGCCACCGCTTCGCCGAGGAGGCGGACAAGCGGGGGGTGACCCTGGCCGTCCCCGAGCCGATCCTCTGTACCGACAACGCCGCCATGATCGGTGTCGCCGCCGCCCATTGGCTGTCCACCGGCCGGATCACCGACTGGGCGGAAAACGTCGACCCGGGTCGGGTCCTCGGTCGGGTGGATTTCTGATTCTCTGAGCAGTGCGTGACGTATTCGTGACTTCCTCCATCAGGAATCGCCCGGGTGAACCTGAGCGATGTCGACTCAGGTTTCGATTTAGCAGTCATCGGCATCGACTGCTAGTGTTCGTCTAGCACTCAATCCATATGAGTGCTAATGCTTGGGTGCGTCACCGTCAGGTGGCACCAAGCGCAGGCACAAA
>CAVRHE010000002.1:0-9042 GCA_963720925.1 uncultured Acidobacteriota bacterium | reverse complement strand
GCACCTCGGCACCGGCCACCCGGTCGGCTCGATATCGGCCGTCGCTGTCACACATTGCGATCGCGCTGGCTGCTGTCCTTGCCTTCGCACTCAACTACCTCGCTCTGCAAAGTCGCGAAGCGACAACCATGGTCGCCATCGCCGCTAGGTCGATCGCGGGGGGTTCGCCCCTCAACTCGGATTCGATACGGCTCGTTCCTCTCCCGGCTGACTTCGAGGGCCTCGACCAGTTGGTGGGGGAGTCTGATCTCGAACATCTCGAGGGGTGGATCGTCGGTGACTCCGTCCGGGAGGGAGAGTTGATCCATCGTTCTCTCGTCATCCGGCCGGGCGTGGGCAACGGATTGCGGACGATGAGCATCCCGGTGCCTGCCGAGCACGCCGCCGGAGCCACCTTGGTCGTCGGGGACCGCGTTGATGTCATTTCGATCGTTGGCGACGAACCGGTCTTCGTGGCTACCGACCTCGAGGTGGTCAGCATCGCCGACACGACGCAGACTGGGTTAGCCGCTGGCGGCCCATACCACGTGGTGGTCGGGGTGAGCCGGGAACAGGCGCTGGCGCTTGCCCGGGCCATCGCCGATGGGTCATTGGAGGTCCTTCGGTCAACAGGGGCAGATGGTCTCGGAGGGGCCGAAGGGTGAAGACCGGACCCGAACTGGCACTCGCCGCATCCGCCCGGGCCTGGCCGGACCGGCTCCACCGGTTCCTCATCGATCATGGTGGAGGCAGAGTTCGGACTCGGATCATGAGTCTCGAACAAGCGGTCAGTGATCAGTACGAAGTCTTGTTCATCGACGACGTGTGCTCGTTCCTGACGCCACGCCTCGTCCGAAGCGTTCGCGAGTTGGGACGGGAGATCGTTGGGGTCTACGACCCTGTCGACGCGGATGACGCCAAGCGTCACCTCCTGGAATGTGGGATAACCGACGTGATCGAGGAGGGTGCGGCTCCGGTCGAGTTTCTCGCCCTAGCCGAGGCCACACTCCTGCATCGAGGCGCACCGTTGCCGACAGTCACCCCCAAGCCCCGTTCTTTTCGTGTCGGAGTGCTCAGCCCCATCGGTGGTGTTGGGTGCACCGAGATAGCGATCGGAATTGCTACGAATCTCTCCCAATCTCGGTCAACTCTGCTGATCGACCTGGACGAGCGGATGCCCTCGGTGACCCAGCGTCTCGATCTTCCTATCCATCCGAATCTCCTCACGGCACTCGAGGCGGCACATCACGCGGGAGGTTCGGTCACCGAGGCCATCCTCGATCATGACTCGATCGATGTGGTCGGCGGGCTCGTCAACACGGCATCGGGACAGGAGATCCCACACATTGAGATCGAAGGAGTCCTCGATGAGATCGGAAAGGCCGGATACGAAGTGGTGGTCGCCGATCTTGGAAGCCCACGTCCCGATCGCCTGGAATTCATTCGATTCCATGTGTTGATCGTGGTTGGCCTGGCCAACCCGGTCGGCATTGCGAGGTTGGTGCGGTCGGTCCTTGAACTGTCGAACAGGACCGACATGCCTGACACGGTGGCGCTGGTCAATCGGGTCGCCGCTGGAAGCCGGCGCCGCCTCGAGATAAGGGCGGAGATGGCCCGTCTGCTTCCGACGATTGCGATGGTCCTGGTGCCGGAAGACAGCCGTCTCGAGCGAGCGTCGTGGGATGGAACTCGTCTCGGGCGAGGCCCTTTCGCCAAGTCGGTGAGCCGTGTTGCCAATCTCATCGATGGGGTTTTGGCGTGACCATCGACGCCTATCACGAGATCAGGAGGCAAGCCCTGGAGCGAATCGACGGCTCCGGGCTAGACCCGCAACGAGACACCGTGCGTCTCGTCGAATTGCTGCGGGCCACTGTCGATGATTATCAGAGGCAAGCCCACATGGGTGAGAATCGGTCGCTCGCAGACCCCGATGCCACCGTCCAACGGCTTCTCCAATCGGTCTCTTACTTCGGACCACTCGGGGATCTGCTCGACCGTAGCGATGTGGAGGAGATCTTCATCGAGGGAGACCGGGTCACCTATCTCGAGGCCGGAGGTCAGCTTCGTGGAATGGATATGCCCAGCTCCGAGTCTGAAAACCGCCAGGTGGTCGAGCGATTGATAGCGGCGACGGACAGGCGGCTCGACGCGTCTCATCCGGTCTCCCAGGCTCGCATCCTCGATGGGTCGGCCCGGCTGACGGCTGTCATACCGCCCGTGTCAGACCATCTGTCCGCCACCATCCGTCGTTATGCGCTCCGGAAGGAGACGCTCCCCTCTCTGGTCGAGCTCGGATCGCTGACTCAGGGTGCTGCGGACTTCCTGAGCCTGGCGATGCGCGCGTCGGCCTCGGTGATCGTCAGCGGGCCCCCTGGCGCCGGCAAGACCTCGTTCCTCTCCGCTCTTATCGCCGCCGTCCCTTCTGATCATTGTGTCCGGGCATGTGAGGAGATCAGGGAACTGCACGTCCCGATCGTGCACGGGTCCTATTACGAGGCCCGGCCTCCGTCGTTGGATGGCGGTGGTGAGATAAGCCTGCGACTACTTGTGAAGGCCACGCTCGCCATGCGCCCCGACCTGATCGTGGTCGGGGAGGTGAGAGGGGCGGAGGCCTTCGAGTTGACACGCGCTGTGAACGCCGGGTGCGGACTTGCGTGCACGATCCACGCCAACTCGGCTCCCGACGCACTCGACGCCTTGGTCAATGCGGCGTTGATGGCTGGAGAGAACATCCCGGAACGAGTGGTCCGCAAGGTCTTTGCTTCTTCCATCGATCTCGTGATCCATCTCGAGCGTGACATCGAACCGAAGAACGGCGCCATCCGCCGCAGGACGATGGAGATCCGGGCCCTGGTTCCTTCGCTCCATGAGGATTTTTCGACCGAGCCTCTATTTCGACGCGATCGACTCGAAGCTCCACTCGAGTGGACCGGCTCAATGCCGCCGCAATCCCTCGTTCGGCAACTCGAGCGAGTGTTGCCCGAAGAGGCGAACCTGCCAAAGGTGATGGAGGGAGCGGCGGGATGGTGACGTTCATAGCGGCCGTCGCGACTTCAGTGGCTGTGGGATTCGTTGCACGATGGGTGCTGACCGGCGTGCGGGACCGGAGCCGACCTCGGACCAGGAGAGTCGGCTGGCTGATGCAATCCGGGATGGACGTGACGCCCGGGCAGTTTTGGCTCGCCTCGATTGGCGCGGGACTCGGGACCTACGCGGTCGTTTTCGCGTTGACATCTCTTCCCATCGTCTCGCTGATGCCCGCCGTGGTGGTGGCCACCCTCCCCAAGGCATATTTCTCTCGCAAACGGGCACAGCGGCTCGACGACGTGCAACGCGCCTGGCCCGATGGCCTCCGGGATCTGCTGGCGTCGGTCAGGTCGGGGGCATCCCTTCCCTCCGCGATCGAAGGTCTCGCCTCCTTCGGGCCAGAGCCCCTGCTCGACGCCTTTCGGGGTTTCCCCGTGTATTCGCACAGTCTCGGGGTGGTGCCCGCCCTCGAGATGGTCAAATCCGATCTGTCTGACCCGACCTCCGACCGTGTGATCGAAGTGCTGATCCTCGCCTACGAGCGCGGTGGCGCTGTCGTGCCCGAGATCCTTTCGGATCTGGCTGATGCGACGACCAAGGACCTGTGGACACTGGAGGAGATTCGCACCGATGCCCTCGAGCAGAAGATCAACTCACGCATTGTGTTCGTCCTCCCATGGCTGGTCCTCGTTGCCATGACCGCCAGGGCCGGCCCATTTCGAGAGTTCTACGCCTCACCCATCGGTGTCCTGGTCGCCGCGATCGGTGGCGTGATGAGCGTGGTCGGAGTAGTCATCGCCACCAAGCTCGGCGCTCAGCCCACCGAGACCAGGGTGTTCGTATCGGCGCGGGGTGGAGAGTGAGACTGACACCGATCGTGCTGGTCGCTGCGGGGACCACCGCAATGACCGCCGGCCTGTCGGTGTATGCCTTGTTCCCTCCGGCTCGCAGTCTCGCCTCGAGGATCAATCCCTATCTGACTCCAAGCCGGGTGACTTCACGACGACTCACCCCAGCAGGCCCTTTTGCCGCGGTGTTCGGGCCGATGTTTCGCTCGTTGGCGTCATCTGTTGGTTGCGTGCTCGAAAGGTCTGGAGAGAACGTAACGATTGTCGAGCTGCGTCAGGCCGGTTCGTACCGCGACGTTCCCGAGGACGAGACGGTGCAGGCGTTCCGAATGGCTCAGCTTCGGACGATCGCGACTGCCGCCGGGCTGGGTTTCCTGGTCGGGATCGTGGCCGGCCTTTCCCCGATCCAGCGCATCGTGCTCGTGGCCCTCGGAATCGTGATTGGGGCGACCCGTCAGAAGGCATCGCTTCATTCGGCCATTGAGCGAAGACGGGAGAGGATGTGCATCGAGATCTACACGGTGAACCAGCTCCTTGCCATGCGGGTCCGGGCCGGGGGCGGCGTGGTCAACGTGGTCCAGGATGTCGTGCGTCGCGGTGAAGGTGAAGTCGTCGCCGAGCTCGCGGACGCGATGCGACTACACCGGTCGGGATGGCGGGCCGCTGAAGCGTTTCGGAGAATCGCCGAGCTGACTCCAGAGCCATTCTGCGGTCGCACATATCGACTTCTGGCGATGGCGGAGGAACGAGGGGCGGACCTCGCACCGGCCCTTCTCGATCTGGCCGAGGATGTCAGGGAAACACGTCGGGAGACGATGCGGAGATCGGCGACCAAGCGCCGTGCGGCGATGTTGGTGCCGACCATCGCCATCCTGGCCCCGGTTCTCCTGCTCTTCGTGGCTGCGCCTCTTCCTTACTTGATCACCGGCTGGCGATGAATGGAGGTTGACATGCTGGCCCTCAAGCAACGGCTCCACGACGCGTGGGGTGACGACCGGGGACTGAACACCGCCGAGCTGATGGGGAATGCCGCCCTGGCGATAGCTGCGCTAGTAGTGATCTGGGGCGCACTTCAGGCACTAGGTGTGGACATCGTCGGGTGGATCCGCTCTCAGTTGATCGGAGGCTGAACGACCGAGGGATCACCTCGGTCCAGTTCCTCCTCGCCAGCGGGCTGGGAATGCTGCTGTTCCTCGCCCTGGCCAATCTCGTGGTCGTCCAGTACGGCCGCGGCGCCCTGCGCTCGGCGCTCGACCAGGGGAGCGCGGGCCGGTGCGATCAGTTCATCGGAGGAGGAATGCCTCCAGAGAATCGAGGATGTTCTGCGCCAGTTGCTGGGGGGCCGAATGGGCGACTCAGTCGTCGCGTCATGCGGCGTAGGACCGGTAGTGGTGAGTGCGACCGGCCAAGCGGTGTTCGTCGCCTGGACCCCGTTTACTCGTGACTTCGTCATTGACATGACGGCGCAGGCCACGAGGGAGTCGCCACCTTGAACGATCGGGGTCATGCGGCTGTGGAACTCGGTCTGGCGGTGGGAGTTCTCCTCCTCCCGGCGGCGCTCGCCGTCCTGGCATTCGGGCCCTGGTCGGAGCGACGGGTGTTTGCCGAGGCCGCGGCTGCGGAGGCCGCGAGAGCGGCGGTGATCGAGCTCGACAGTTCGGCTGGGAGTCAGGTGGTGATGGAAATGACGGCCAATCAAGGACTCAGCAACGACCTCGTTCGGCTTGACTGGTGTGGTGCAGCTGGGTCCGGCCCGGCCGTCGCGCCTGACACCTGCAGTTTCGATCGCGGCTCGGTCGTGACCGTGGAAGTCCAGGTTTGGGTTCCGCTGATCGCCACCCCCTGGGGTGACGTGGGCGGCCTGTGGGTCGGAGCCGCCCACTCCGAGCCCGTCGATCTCTACCGGAGTCTTCCTTGAGTTCGGAGCGCGGCTCGGTCACCTTGTGGACATTGGGTTTGTCACTTTTGCTGCTCTTGTTCGGGGGCGTGGCAGTCGACTTCTGGCGCGCGTTGGCTCTCCAGCGGGAGCTGGCCGCCATTGCCGATTCGGCCTCTGTGGCCGCTGCTTCGGGCATCGATGAGGAGCACTATCGGGCAACAGGCGAGGTGCTGATCGACGCATCACGGGCCACCGGCATCGGCTCGTCCTACGTCGCCTCACAAGACGTCGTCCTCGAAGACTTGATCGTCACCACCGCGCCAGACGGTCTGTCGGTCTCGGTGTTGGTGGTCGACCGCCTCGATCTGGGGCTCATGGGCGTGTTCGTCGATCAGCGGGAACCCCTCACTGTCACCGCCGAGGCGACTGCGATCCCCGTCTTCGTCCCGTGAAGGAGAGTTCGCACTGAGTCTGCCGCCGATTATCCTGGCTACCTACCCTGCATCGCCTACGGGTGTGCGCGTTCGGGGGTGGTGTAATAGGTAACACGGCAGGTTCTGGCCCTGTTATTGAGGGTTCGAGTCCTTCCCCCCGAGCCGGGCTGGCGAGAGTCGGCCCAACCTGGTCCCGTCGTCTAGGGGTCGAGGACGCCGGCCTCTCAAGCCGGAAACGCCGGTTCAAATCCGGTCGGGACTGCCAGTGACGCCTTAAGAGGCGATTGTCTTTCGCAAAGCCCAGGCACCAATCTCTGGGGCATACCGCGCCAACATCTCGACGCTGAAGGCGACAACGTCCTCGACCCTCTGACCCTTGGGGTGGGAGGTCAGCCATAGCTCGAGATTCTCGATCCGATTGTCAGTGCGATTCCCGTTGCGATGATGAACCACTTCGTCAGGTAGCAGGGGGCGACCCAGATGCTTTGCCATGACCAGTCGGTGCTCACCAATCCGGTTCGCCCCGCCCACGAGCCGGCGCAGACTCTTGGGCACCGGGATGACCCAGTAGCCGTGATTGAGGTGACCGTCGCCAGCCACCTCGCGGATGGGACGTGATGGCTCCGGATCCCCGGTGGCTACGAACCGCTTGTAGTGCGCCGGGCAGAATCCCTGCGCCTTGTGTGGTCTGCCACAACCTGGCACAGAGCAGAGTCGCCCCGAGAACCTGAGGGGTTCGTCTCCCAGGTCGCCGTGCCGTAACAAGCGCTGATAGTGACCGTGGCACAGTTCCCTGGCATCGACTTCACTGTCACATCCGACTACCGAACAAAAGGATCTCTGCCTCATGGAACCCGGCGGTCCTGCGTTTCCGGTCCGAAGGACGCGGCGATAGTGCATCTGGCACAGACCGCGGGTGAAGGCGAGGCGTTCGCAACCATCGACCGTGCATTCACCCATGCCTTCACCGTACGAGGTGGCTGGGACAGAATTCGGACGCCGGTAACTTCCGATCGTGGCTCCTGACAACACGCCGATCCGGGTCGATGTCTGGTCCGATGTCGCCTGCCCGTGGTGCTACATCGGCAAGCGGAATCTGGAGAGCGGCATCACCGGCTTCTTCGCGACGCCGGTCGAGGTCGTCTATCACAGCTTCGAGCTGGCTCCGGACACGCCAGTCGAATTCACCGGGTCGGAGGTCGAATTCCTGATGAGTCACCGTGGAGTGTCGGCCGACCAGGCCCGGGCGATGATCGATCGGGTGGTGGGCATCGCCCGCAGTGCAGGCTTCGACTACGACTACGACGCGCTCCAGCACACGAACACCCTGAAGGCGCACGAGCTCCTTCACTACGCCAAGGAGCGTGGTCTCCAGCTCGAGATGAACGAGCAACTCTTGAGCGCGTACTTCGTCGAGGGCCGGCACGTGGGCCGGATCGAGGACCTGACCGATCTGGGCGCCGAGGTCGTCTCGATCGTGACGACGTCGTTCGTTCTCTCCAGACCAGCGAGTATGCCGAATCTGTGCGCGCCGACATGCAGCAGGCTCGCCAGTACGGGATTGGAGGCGTTCCCTTTTTCGTCATCGACGGGCGGTATGGGGTCAGCGGAGCCCAGTCTCCCGAGGTATTCACCCAGGTGCTCGAGCGGGTAGTCGCCGATCGGGCAGGCACACCCGCCTGAGCTCAGACGCTGGCCAAACCCGCTTTGGACCTTTCCACCGGTGGGGCCGCGCAGTTACATTCGTTGACCGCATCCTGATCAGGTCGGGTGTGCAACCACATCGCGACGATCATCGGGATGAATACGATCAGGTTGTAGACCAGGTGCAGCTCCGGGCGGGGTACGAACGGCTGGAGGAAGCTGGTCGGGACCGGCGACCCGAACAGGTTGGTGCCCACGATGGCCTGGATCTGCAGTGTTGAGTGCTCCACCAGGTGCCAGCCCTGGATGATGGTGGAAGCGAGCCACCAGCCCCGGGAGGCACCGCGGAAGCCCAGCAACAGGAGCACCAGCCCGGTGAACATGATCAGGGCGTACCCGAAGTGCATGACCTCGGACTTGACCAGCCAGGGGAACACATAGCCGAGGGCGCCCAATGCCT
Organism: uncultured Acidobacteriota bacterium; assembly: GCA_963720925.1. Classification (GTDB taxonomy): domain Bacteria; phylum Actinomycetota; class Acidimicrobiia; order Spongiisociales; family ZC4RG35; genus JARDZU01. The sequence continues at coordinate 771 of CAVRHE010000002.1, read as the reverse complement.
CAGGGCGGGGCATCTCGAGGATCCAGATCTGCGCCGCCTGGAAGAGATGCTCGATCCATGCAGGATGACGATGGCCAGGTAGATCCAGAGGGCTCGCTCGTGCCACGGCCCGTTGAGCTTCTGGATGAAGCCCAAATCTGCGGTCTGCTCCGGTGTCCTGACCATCCCTGTCCTCCTGTTCAGCTCTCTAGACCAATTTTGCGGTATGTGATCGGCCGCCGCCATGCCTGTGCTGTCCTGCCACCGATCCACCAGGCCACGGCGGTGGCGAGGAAGATAGACACCGCGATCAGGGCTCGCATCGGAAGGATGGAGCTGAGCGCGGGAGGGACAACGATGGTGGGGACACTCCACGCCTCCCCGCGCTCGCCGATGGTCACCAATACGACATCTTCGGGCTCGATCCCTGTCATCGTCTCCCACGCCCCGGCTGAGGTCAGGGAGGGCATGACGTCGACCGATTCGCCGCCCACCCGCACTGACACCACTGTCTCCTCGTCCAGCAACCCCTCGTCGAACATCACGATCAGATGGGGGACGATCGCCGAGCCGGCATCCGGGTAGACCTGCCACAACGAGACCGTGTAGGGACCGACTTCGGCTCGTCTCAACAAAGGACGGGCATCATGATCGCCATGTGCCATCGCCGGCAGGGCGAGAGACATCGCCACCAGCAACGTGATCAATCGAAACACCCACCTCATTGCATGCATTCTGCCCACGCCGCTGCCGATCTCGCCAAATGCGCCCGCCCTACGCCCGAATCGGGCT
>CAVRHE010000001.1:0-137639 GCA_963720925.1 uncultured Acidobacteriota bacterium | reverse complement strand
GGCCCGCCCAAGGCTCGTCTAAACGAGAAGAGTCTGGATCTGAACCAGACCAGGCCCATTCCGAACAGCGACAGCAGCCCACCAAGGACAATCACCGAATAGGGAATCACGAGAATGTCCGCGGCCCGAGCCAGGTAGCTCAGTAACAGCAGCGTGGCCGAGGCCACGATATTGGCGAGGGCTACTCGAAACGCCTCGGCGATGCTGGCATGCTCCCCAGACATGTCCATAGGCACCGGCCCAGATGTTGTAGCTCAGATGCACAACCACGATGATCGGGAGAGCCAATGCAAGATCGCGAAAATACGATGATGGATGCCCGACCATAGGATCGAGCACCCCGATCGAGCATCCTGAGCCCGAGGGCCAGATAGTAAGCGGAGGCGACCACAAAGAGGTCCACCACCGTAAAAAGGATGTCGGCTCTCACCCTCGACGCCGTCCCCACGATCGATCCTCTCCACGTCGATTGTGAGGTACCCCCAATAGCTCCGCCCAGCACTACAGCACTCCTCTCACCTTGTACCCACCCAACAGGTGGCGCCCCTGCGGGCGCACTCTATCAGGGACCTGGCTATACGGAAAGTGAGATTTGAACGCCGTCGGAGACGGAAACGACGAAAGATCTAGCGAGGCATGCCCATGACCATTGCTCACGCGACGCGTTTCGTCTGTTCGCCCTCCGACATTAGGGTGTCCCGCTCCATGCGAGCACTGGTGACCGGCGCTGCCGGGTTCTTGGGTCGGCACATCGCTCGAAGGTTCCGGGATTCAGGTTAGGGAAGTGACCGGCTTCGACTTGACCCCGTTCGATGAGCCCGAGGTCCAATCCCTCCAAGGCGACCTGGCCAACGCAGAGTCCCTCGAACGCGCCATGGCGGGGAAGGACGTCGTAGCCCATGTTGGAGCTATCGGAGACGTCTATCTCGCCGCCAGCGATCCCGTCCTAGCCGCGAGAGTGAATGTCGTCGGAACGGCCAATATCGCCGAGGTCGCGGCCGATAAGGGAACACGGGTGATCTACGCATCGACATGGGAGGTCTACGGCGAACCACGCTACCAGCCAATCGATGAAGAGCACCCCACGGTGCCCGACCATCCCTACAGCATCACCAAGCTCGCCGGGGAATCACTTCTCCTCGCCGCGTCGCGGCTGCGGAATGTCCAAGCGGTTGCTCTACGCCTGGGAACGGCCTTCGGACCAGGTCTCAGACCCAATTCGGTGTTTCGCATTTTCATCGACAAGGCACGCCGAGGAGAACCAATCACTATCCAGGGCGACGGCTCCCAAGGACGCCAGTTCACACACGCCTACGACATCGCCAGGGCATTCGAGTTGGCCGCCTCATCTTCGCTCAGCGGGATCGCCCTGAACATCGTAGCCCCGGAAACTGTGACGATCAAAGAGCTCGCGGAGCAGGCGTTGGTCAGGAGGTTTCCGACCGAGCTCGCCTTTGGCGATCCACGTCCGGGGGATGTGCCTCCTGCAGCCGTCAGCGCGGCACTGGCCACGAAAGAGTTGGGCTGGGAACCCGAGATGGGTTTTGCTGAGGGCTTGGACGACCTCATTTACTCCCTTGAAGACGAGTCACACTCGCAGTGACCAGACGCACATAGTCTTCCGTCACGGAGTCGAGCTCGAAAGAGTCGCGGATATGAGTCCGTGCCGCCGAGCTCATCCGGCCCAAGAGATCACGGTCAGCGGAAAGCGACTCGAGCGCATAGGTCAGCAGTGCACTGTTGCCCGGCGGGACCACGATGCCAGTCACACCGTCGATAACCGCTTCACTCACTCCCCCGACGTCGTAGGCCACAGTTACAACACCGACCGCACCGGCCTCAACGAAGGACGGCACCGGGCAAACCTTCCGTGCGCGACGTCAGCAACAACACGTCGGCCCATGCCAGATGTGGCGAAACGTCGTCGACCGATCCGACCAACTCGAGCCTTCCGACCGCGGCAATGGGTTCTGCCGCCTCCAGGACCTCCTCTTCCAGGGGCCCGGATCCGATGATTCTGAGCTTGGCGTCACCCAGCCCTGCGACTGCCTTTATTGCCGCCACGGGATCCTTTTCCCCCACGCTCAGCACTCCGATCACCACCCACGCGAAGTGCCTCTTCCCTGGGGAGCCGGGCCAGTTGGAACAAGTCACTTGGGACGCCGGTGTGGGCTACTTCCACTCGACCCGTCAACGACGGCTCGACTGCAAGAGTTGTGTCTTTGTCATGGATGAGACTGCGATGACCAGATCGACCCGTCTGAGAAGGGCTCTCTGGATCCAACGGGAGAACCTGTTTCTGATCCAATAACCCGGTTCCCCGATAGCGACGTATATAAGCCTTGACCTCCTGCCGGCCGTACCCAAAGCGGCATATCGGAGCGTAGGTCCGACGAGCACGTAGGCCCGCGTCAGGCTCGAATTCGATGACCGCCCGCCGCAACGCCCACGTGATACGGGGGTGGAGTCGACCCGCTTCGGAGGGTGCGACATCGGTGAGCGCCTCGACGTTCGCCCTGACCGACCCATTCGAGTGCGTTGTGAGGCTGACCGCTCTCGGCATTAGGCCTTTGGCTTTCATTCCGCTCTGTAGACGCTCGGCGAAAACCTCCGCGCCTCGTCTCGCATCGCTGGCCACGACCAGGAGTATGCGTTGGGAGGAAGATCGTTCGGGCGCCTCGGCGGATCGTCTCCTCCACGACGGAAAAGCCGTTGGGGCTCGCACCGCGAGGCCCACCCGAGCGACGCTGGAGTCGTTCAAGAGAACCGAGGCCAGGTTCACCGGGTGAATCGACCGTCCATCAAAACGGGCAATGTCCACTCTGGGCAATTGCCGCTCGAGGAAGGTCACTGTTTCCGAGACGGGTCTCAACTGTCGGAGTACTTCGTCAGGTATCTCTGCTCCGACAGCCTTGTTGCCGATCCAGAGGGCGGTATAGGTAACACTTCGAAGCCCCCAGGTCCGGGCATTCTCGATGAGCGCTTCCCAGTCGACGGGATGACGGGACAGCTCTACGAAATCGTGGAAGAGAATGAGCCGAAATCGGTGGTCTAGGACCGAATGTGCCGCGAGGAAGCCCCATTTCCCCCAGTCCGGGATTTCCCATAGGGGGCCGAGAGGTGAATCCGGGTAATGAGAAGCGGATTTCCAGAGACGTTTCACCGCTCCTTCGGCCGCCCCCCGCAGTTGCGTGTAGTCGAACAGGTCCCAATGGAGATCGAGATTGAAGCGGACACCACTGACATCCTTGACAGCGATATCTCGTTTGTCTGCCTTGGGCCTCTTCTCGGGGATCTTGATAGAGGAGTCCCGACTAACGTTGCCAGCGCAGCATCGAGTGACGTCTCTTCTACCAATAGGTCGAGATCGCTGTAATTCCGTTGCGACGGCACACGATATGCCGCGGCGACGTCCGGACCTTTGATTACCGGGCTCGGATCCCTGCGCTGTCGAGGGCTTCCAGCGTGTCACGCAGCCGTCTTCTAATGATCGTCTGCCTCGCCTCATTTCGGGCCCGGATCGCCGTGACGATGGTCGATGCGGACTCGGTGAGAGGAGGCCTATGAGGCCGTGATGTTGGGCAAGGTCGATGAACTCCGATGTCACCGCACCCTCCACAGCCAAGCCCCTCCCCGACGCCAAGTCCAACAAGTCGGCGGTCACAGGGTCGCCCCCTGTCCAATCCGCGCTCTGATCGGTCCGCTTCATACGCTCGCTTTGGCTGCAAGACTGAGAATGTGTCCAGCCACCGTAACCGCGTCGTTGTTTGCGCCACAGACGATCTCTTCTCCAAGGCTCTCGGTCATGCGCTTCATGATTTCGAGGTGGAGATAGTCGATCAGGAGCGCCTCCTGGTTGCGAACGGTGAGGCGCTCGTCTGGAAGATAAACGGCGCCATTCCATCCAACACCTCGGAGGTGGCGGCACGTCTCCCGACTCTCATGCTGGGGGGAGAGCAACACCTGCTCAATGCCGTGGATGCGGGCTGTCGGGGGTTTCTGGGTGCGGATGCGAGCATCGAGGAAATAAGGTCGGCGGTGTTGACTATCTCCGATGGAGGCGCGGTATTCCTTCATGCTCGGTCCTCCTGCGCCACGTCGTGCAACGCCGGAGAGCCGCCGACATACTGAGCGAAACGCTTGCGTCATTGACGTCTCGGGAGTTCGAGGTGTACGAACTCGCCGCCCGGGGCTTGGGGCGCGAAATATCGCGAGAACCCTGTTTATCAGCCCTGATACCGTTCGGACACACTTGCAAAGGATCTACGGAAGCTCGGGGTTCACTCCCGTGCGGAATTGGCAGCCCTTTCCGCATATGGCCCCAGTGACGATCTGGAAGGGCCAGAATGACGACTCCACTGCGTCGTGGTGAGGTGTTCCAACATTCGGGGCCGACGGGCACCGCGGTTTACGAAGCCGACAGCGATGGCCTCCATGTGCTGAATGCCAGTGCCTTGGCCATTTGGGAACTATGTGACGGACAGACGACGTTGCAGGAAATGGCTGCCGCCATCGCCGAGCTCACGGGTCTCGAAATTGGCGCCGCCGCCACCGAAGTGGCGGCGACCGTCGAAGTGCTCCGTCAGCTCGGCCTGGTTGTGACCTAGACCTGGCTGCAGACCTGGTGCGTGCCAGGCGTCACGTTGCTGTAGGTGTTGCAGGTCTGGCCGGCTTTCACCCACACCGTCACTGTGCAGTCCGCAACACTGTCTGGGACGGTCAGCGACACACAGGACTCCGTGATCGGCGTGATGCTGAACCCCTTGTCGAGGCCATTGACTCCCGGGGGCAGACTGTCCTTATCGGCGCAGAGTGGTGCAGCACCGGGACTCTCCTCCCAACCTGCATCATCCTCCCACTTCACGAAGTAGGACTCGGTGTCGCACACTACATTGATGCCGACATACGAAATGTCTTGACCACCACCCGGGGGCGGGCTGGCCGTTTGGGCGAACGCTCGCCCCATACCCAGCGTCTGGACTACCGGTGTCATCCATACCACTGCCCCACCGAGGGCGGCGCCCCTCCTGAGCAGATCCCTACGACTGATTCCCTGGCCTGTGTCTTCGCCCACTTCTTTCCATCCTCCTGTCTGACGAACCTGGGCCTGATGACCCATTGGCCACTCTACGTGGGCTTCGAACGCTCGTCGCTACGACAATTGGCGTAATTAAGATGCCGTCATGGGTGGTGGGACTCAGAAGGTCGGACCGCCGTCTCCGCACGTCGTCGAGACCGAAGTAGACGGTGACGTCTGTCTCTATGACCCGTTCTCGGAACGGGTGGCGGTGCTTAATGCAACGGCCAGCGATGTGTGGCGGTTGGCCGATGGGACATACACCATCGCTGAGATCATCGATCTGCTGGCGAGCTCGTATGGAACGCAGCCGACATCTATCGCTCCCGACATCGAGGCCGTGGTCACCGAGTTCGTCGAAGCAGGATTCCTGGCTCAGGAATGAAGATCCAGCAGCGCGCCCTCGTGCGGTTATGACATGGGCGATATCCAGATGATCGTCGACGAGCGGTACCGGATCCTGGGTACCGATTACCGGGTCCGGATCGATGACGGGGAGCTGGGCGCGAAAGTGAGAGATCTCTTTGCCGGTTTCGAGGACCACAAGAGCCGCTCAAGTGCCAACACGATTCAGTTGGCGGTTTTTCCGGACGGCACCAAGCGTCTTCTGAGGGACTGCTATCGGGTCACGGTCAAAGGTCCGGCGACCCAACTTCTTCCGGCCTTGGTCTCGACGATCAATCGCTCGGCCGTCGAGGAAAGCGAGGAGCTCGCGATACATGCGGGTGTGGTGGCGATAGGTGACAGGGCGATCGCATTCCCGTCCGTATCCGGCAACGGGAAGACAACATTGACGGCAGCATGTCTGCTCAGTGGCTTTTCCTACATCTCGGATGAAGCCTTGGTGTTGGATGGTGATGGGGCAGTGATTCCCTATCCCAAGCCCTTGGCGCTATCGAAGTGGAGTTGTGAGACACTCGGTATACCCGAGGAAGGCGAAGAGACACTGGTGACCACGGCAGACCTGGGCGCGGATGTCGCACAGGGTGGCATCCGTGTGACCGACGTCGTGGTCGCTGAGTTTGGTCGCCCGGCCGAAGAGCTCGTTCCTCTTCCCCAGTCAGACGCGGTTCCGGTGCTTCTCGGTCTTGCCTTCAACCACTTCAGGGATCCTGGCCACGCTTTTCGAATCGCCACAGACGTCGCTTCGAAAACTCGTGTGTGGAGCTTGAATTATGCCGACCCTCAGAGGGCTGCGTTGATGTTGCGAGACCAGCTTGGACCAGGCGCAGCGAACAGCCTTGCCGTATGAGCCTTTGAGATGCCAACACAGTTCTCTTGGCTCGGCGGTTTATAGCGAACTAGACGACCGTTGGGAAGGCCGATCCATTCAACCGCCGTCTCATTGGACGATTCAATTCAAGTGCGCCGTCTTGTTGGTTGCCAGAGACCTCGACTCGTTCTATGCTGCTTGTCGCACCAAGTAGACAAGCATAGTCATCTTTATCTGATTCAAGGAGCTGGGTTTGCCATCACTAATCGTCTTCGTATTCGTCGGTCTTGCCGCACAGCTCGTCGACGGCTCCTTGGGCATGGCCTACGGAGTGACGTCATCGACTCTGCTGGTCGCGAGTGGAGTGGCGCCGGCGATGGCATCGGCCTCAGTGCATTTCGCCGAGGTGGGCACCACACTGGCCTCGGGAGCCTCCCACTGGCGCTTCGGGAACGTCGATTGGCGGACCGTCCTGATGCTGGGTGTGCCCGGCGCGGTCGCGCGCCTACGCAGGGGCCACCGTCCCTCTCCAATCTTTCGACAGAGGCTGCCCGACCCTGGATGTCGGCAATCCTCTTGGTGCTTGGTGTGTCCCTCATAGTGCGATTTGCGCTGAGAGGCACTCGGACCGACCGCCACCATCTCGGCTTCAAATCCAGGTTTCTGGCTCCCCTTGGACTATTCGCCGGTTTCATCGATGCAAGCGGAGGCGGTGGATGGGGGCCGGTTGCTACTCCGACCATGCTCATATCTGGCCGTACCGAGCCACGCAAGGTGATCGGCTCCGTCTCCGCCAGCGAGTTCCTCGTCTCGGTCGCAGCAAGCCTCGGGTTTCTGATCAATCTGGGGTCACAGGGCATCGACTGGCCAATCGCAGGCGCCCTTCTCCTCGGAGGGGTGATCGCAGCCCCGTTCGCAGCCTGGCTGGTGACGGAGGGTGGCGCCGAGGGTGCTGGAGCAACGGTGGTCGGATCGGTCATCCTCATAACCAACTCAAGAACCCTGTTCAATGAGCTGGAGATCGATGGCACCGCCAGGACCTTGGGCTATTTGGCGATCGTCGCAGTCTCTGTCACAGCCGTGTTGCTAGCGGTGCGAGGGGCTCGCAAGGAAAATGACGCATTGAAACCGGTGCCCGAGACCGTCTGAGGACTAAGGCTTGGGGATCAATCCGACCGGCGTCCACACCCCGCCGTCTTGGGCTGCGAGATCGGCGAAAGTCGTTGCCTTTCCAGGATGGCGATGGTCGCATCACGCACCTCCGCCCACACAGAGCGGAGACTGCAGCCCATCTCCATGGCACAGGGCTGTGGCTCGTGTCTGGTGGCGCACTCGATCGGGGCAAGCTGACCCTGGAAGATCCTGACGATCCGCTCAAGCGTGATGTCCGACGGATCGTGATTGAGGCGGTACCCACCCATCAGGCCCGTAGCCGATCTCGCCGCCCCGGCATCGCAAAATTTCCATGAGGATCTGCTTCATGAACGGCTCCGGCACCGCGACCCGCCGGGAGAGGTCCTGGGCATTGAGACGCTCCCGGTCGGCGATGGCCAACGCAAGGACGGCCCTGGTGGCATAGTCCGTCTTCCGCGAGATCCACATATGTGACCAATCCTAGTCTCCTTTATGTCTTCGAAGGGGATGGGCTGGAATATGGTTGAAGGTTTGATTGTTGATGATTCAAATAAGAGCTTAAGGAGAGCCGACCAATGAAATCCACACGCATCATCGACGGCCGCCCGTCCCTCTCCCTGGGACCTGGCGGATCAATCGCGCGCAGCGGCCTCGATCACGCCCGCCATCTGATGGTGGCCAAAGTGAGAGGCACATTCGAAGACTTCGACGCAACCATCGTCGTAGGTGAGAATCCCCTCCAGTCGTTCGTGGAGTTCGAGGCCAAGACGGCGTCGGTCACCACCGGGACACGGGACGGGACAATCACCTGCGTTCCTCAGACTTCCTCGATGCCGAGCAGTTTCCGATCATCGGCTTCAAATCCACCGGCATCCGGCCCCATGGCAAACACTGGAAGCTGACCGGTGACCTCACCATCCGGGGGGTGACCAACCCGGTTACCTTCGCCCTCACCTTCGAAGGGGTAGCCACGGATCCCTACGGCAACACAAAAGCGGGGTTCAACGCATCCGGTGAGATCGAGCGCAAGGACTGGGGACTCACCTGGAATGTCCCTCTCGAGGACGGTCAGGTTTCGTTCCAGACCTTCAAGATCGAGTTCGACGTCGAGGCTCACCTCCAGTCCTGACGCCGTTCTCGGTACCGAAAGAGCCCGGCGATTTCCGGGCTTTTTCGTCTCCGGTCAATCGGCCACTCGCACTTCATTGGCGGCATCCCGGCCGGCTGCAGCGGAATCACGCAGGAAGTCGCCTATCACTCGCAGCTGTTCCGGCGTAAGCCCGGAGCAGATCTGCGCCAGAGAGCGGTTCATCGGGTTGTAAAGCCGCACCAGCTCCGGTCCTCGATCTCGTCGTGCCTCCAGGCGCACCCGCCGACGATCGTCAGGATCGGAGCGGCCTGCGCCAGCCAGCCCTCCTGTTCCAGCCGATCGACGATTCCGGTGAGGGTCGCCGGGTGTACGCCAGTCGAGGCCGCAACCTCACTCGGCGACAGCGGCCCGTGACGGGCCACCAGATCGAGAATCTCGAAGATCGGGCCCCTTGAGCTTGACCCTGGCACCTACGGCATCATTCAACTGATGTAGGCGAGCGATGTGATCGCGCAGATGATGCTGGATCTCGTGCGTGAGAGCGGCCCGACTATTTCCTCTGGTTGTCATATAGTATGGTACTCGTAAGATACGAAGAACGTACTAGAGGCTATCAGGAGGCATTCGTGAAGTACGGCCGGTTCTACAACCCGATCGTTTCATTTCTGCTCCGACTCGGGGTGCCCATCGGGCCTCAAGCCCTGCTCACGGTCCGTGGGCGAAACTCAGGCCTGCCCCGCACCACGCCTGTAGCACTCAACCCTCACCGAGCAGGATGGCTGTTGGTGTCGGTCTACGGTCCGGTGGATTGGGTCAAAAACCTTCGAGCGGCGGAAGAAGCTGTGATAACGAGAAGACGCCGCAACCTTCCGGTCAGGTCACAGGAGCTGGCCACTCATCAGGCAGCGCCCATCGTCCGCGATCTACTCGCGTCGCTCAATCCAATCGTGCGCCGAGTGATCGGCGCTACTTCGTAACCCACCCATCGGCGCCGTTGGCTGCGTGGGAGAAGGAAGCCCGGAGGCACCCGGTTTTCATCCTGACTCCCGCCTGACTCATTCAACGGTCACCGTCTTGGCCAGATTGCGCGGCTTGTCCACGTCCATTCCCTTCGCGGTCGCCACGTAGTAGGCGAGCAGCTGGAGTGGCACGACGGCGGTGACAGTGCAGAGCAGATCCGGCCCGGCCGGGACGCGGATCACATGGTCAGCGACATGGCCGACATCGTCTCCCTCTTCGGCGACGAGCACGATGGTCGCGCCCCTCGCCTTCATCTCCTCCATGTTGGAGAGGGTCTTCGCCTGGACATGGCTGTCCGTGGCCACTCCGACTACGACGACGCCGGGTTCGATGAGTGCTATCGGGCCGTGCTTCATCTCTCCCGCCGCATATCCCTCGGCCCGGACGTAGGCGATCTCTTTCAGCTTGAGGGCACCCTCCATCGCGACCGGGAAATCGCCGGACCGGCCCAGAAAGAACCAGTCCCGGGTCTCGGACCAGGGCTCTGCCATGGCCCGCAACTCGTCGGCGCCTGCCAGCACCGCCTCGACCTGGTCGGGGAGGCGGAGCAGCTCCCTGACCTGAAGCTCGATGGCGCCGGGGTCGAGAGCGCCTCGAACCTGGGCGAGGTACAAACCGAGCAACTGCATGGCCACGAGTTGGGTGGTGAAGGTCTTCGTCGCTGCCACCCCGATCTCGGGGCCGGCCCTTGTATAGAGGACGGCGTCCGACTCGCGGGCCAGAGCCGACTCGACGACGTTCGACACCCCGATCACGGCCGAACCTTGCGCCCTGGCATAGCGAACTGCGGCCAGTGTGTCGATGGTCTCGCCGGATTGGCTGATTCCGATCACGAGCGACCGATCGTCGAGTACCGGGTCGCGGTATCTGAACTCAGAGGCGATGTCGATCTCCACGGGGAGACGGGCCCAACGTTCGATGGCGTATTTGGCCATCATGGCGGCGTGGTACGAGGTACCGCAGGCCACGACGAACACCTTGTCGATCTCACGCAGGATCTCGGGGTCGATGGTCAACTCGTCGAGCACCACCCGACCCGGGAACTCGACGCGGCCGGCGAGGGTGTCGGTGATCGCGTGCGGCTGCTCGAAGATCTCTTTGAGCATGAAGGTGTCGAACCCACCCTTCTCCGCCGCTTCGAAGTCCCACTCCACCAGACGCTCGTCGAGCGGCATGCTGTTGCCGGCGAGATCGGTGAGGATCACCTGATCGGGCCGGATCTCGACGACCCGGTCGTCCTCCACGATCACCATGTGACGGGTGTGCTCGAGGAAGGCAGGGATGTCGGAGGCAAGGAAGTTCTCGCCCTTGCCCCGGCCCACGACCAATGGTGAGCCACGTCTCGCCCCGACCAGGCGATCGGGCTCCGACTTCCGCATTACGACCAGGGCCATTGCGCCGTCGGCTTGGTTCATGACGCTGCGCACCGCGTCGGCCAGAGGGAGATCCGCCATCTCCTCGATCATGTGGGCGACCACCTCGGTGTCCGTATCGCTCTCGAATTCGTGACCGCTGTCGACGAGTTTGGCCTTGAGATCGACCCAGTTCTCGATGATGCCGTTGTGGACCACCACAACGTCCAGATTGCAATCGAGATGGGGGTGGGCGTTGCCCGTGTTCGGTGCTCCGTGGGTGGCCCAGCGGGTGTGGCCTATGCCGGTGTGGGCCTCGGCCAGATCCTCCCGATCCACCAGACCTTGCAGGTCGGCGATGCGACCGGCCCGTTTGAGAACGGTGAGGGACCCGCCGTGATTGAGGGCAACCCCCGCCGAGTCATACCCTCGATATTCCAGGCGGGCGAGACCCGGCATCAAGACATCGATCACCGGCTTCGGCCCGACATATCCAACGATTCCACACATATCCAATCCTCGCTTTTTGCTGCTTGTTCTGAATGCAGGCCGTCACATATGTGTGAGGTCGTGCATCAGGAACGCGGGTGGTGCGTGCGGGGGGCCGATCAAACGGCGCTCACGGGTGGGCCTCTGTTCCGGAATCACTTCCGGGTTTTGCTCCCATCCCTTACGACCTGAGCCGGCCGGGAAGGCATCCGCCGAAATTTTCGATGACCTTCCTCCTCGTCACCTCACTCTGAATGAGGCCGGGCGCTGTTGGTTGCTCGCACGCAGATCTGCTGTCGGTGTCTACCCCTCCTTCCCCATCGACGTCTGTGTGACGGTCGACAAGCGATCAGCGTAGCGCCTCGCCGCCTCTTCGGAAGGGGCCTCTACCATCACCCTGATCAGAGGCTCCGTGCCCGAAGCACGCACGAGGACCCTGCCCTCCGCTCCCAGTTCGGTCTCGACGGCGCGCACCTCGTCCCAGAGGGGCCCTGCATCGTCGAGGCTGGCGCCGCGGCCCACGGGCACGTTTTGGAGGATCTGCGGGTATTCGGTTATGGCCTCCGCCCGCAGCTCCCGCAGCTCCTTCCCGGTGCCGGCTACCACGTCGAGAAGTCGCACTGCGGTGAGGAGACCGTCCCCGGTGTGCCCCTTGTCGAGGAAGATGATGTGGCCCGATTGCTCGCCTCCCAGGATCGCCTTGTGCTCGAGCATGGCTTCCATCACGTAGCGGTCGCCGACCTTGGTCTCGATCAGATCGATGCCAGCCTCTGCCATTGACTTGCGAAACCCGAGGTTGGACATGACGGTCGCCACCACCAGGTTCTTCTTGAGAGAGCCCTGGGCCTTCATGTGTCGGGCAACGATGGCGAGGATCACATCGCCATTGGCTACACGGCCGTCCTCATCGACTGCGATCAGCCGGTCGGCGTCCCCGTCGAATGAGAGGCCGATCCGGCCCCGGGCCTCCCTCGCCAGCATCTCGGGATGTGTCGCGCCGCACCTGTCGTTGATGTTGGTCCCATCGGGGGCGTCGGCCAGTACATGAACATCCGCCTTGAGCCTGGTGAACAAGAGCGGCGCCGCCTTGAAGGCGGCACCATTCGCACAGTCGAGTGCGATCTCGACGCTGCTCAGGTTGTACTTGGAGATCGAGGCAAGATGATCGACGTATCGTTCGAGGGCATCGCCGTCCACGAACCGTGTCCCGACGTCGGGCCCGACCTTGGACCTCGCCTCGGGTGACCGCAGCCTGTCCTCCAGCTCCCGCTCGACTTCGTCGGGGAGCTTGGTGCCGCGGGCGGCAAGTAGCTTGATCCCGTTGTCCTCCGCCGGATTGTGGGACGCGGAGACGATGGCACCCATCGTTGCGCCCGAGGTCGCGGTGAGATAGCTGATCCCTCCGCTGGGAAGGATGCCGACGTCGACGGTGTCGACGCCCATCGAATGAAACCCGGCTTGGAGGGCGGATGACAGCATCTCGCCGGAACGTCGCGTGTCACGGCCCACGACGACGGGGCCACCACGGAGATAGGAGCCGGCGGCGCGCCCGATGAGAAGGGCCAGTTCGGCGGAGAGCTCGGAGCCGGCCACCCCGCGCACGCCGTCGGTGCCGAAGATGGGTTTGCCCTCGTCGAGGAGACGACGGAGGTCAGCCAATGTCAGCGCTTCGTGTACTGAGGCGCCCGACGAGCCTTGCGGAGCCCGTACTTCTTGCGCTCGACCACCCGAGCGTCACGGGTGAGCAACCCGGCCTTTTTGAGAACGGGCCGCAGCTCTTCGTCGAGCACGATGAGGGCCCGGGCGATACCCAGGCGGAGCGCATCGGCCTGGCCGGTCTGCCCGCCTCCCTCGAGGGTTGCGTGAACGTCGTAACGACCCTGGGTCTGGGTGATCTGGAGCGGCTCCATCACCCTGAGCCGAGCGGCCATGGTCGGGAAATAGTCCTCGAGAGGCCGGCCGTTCAGGGTCACCTGTCCCGAGCCGTCGACGAGACGAACTCTGGCCACGGATTCCTTGCGACGACCGGTGGCCTGGACGAGTGGCTTGGCCATCAGAGTTCCACCTTTCGGATTTTCAGCTCCAGAGCCTGGGGCTTCTGGGCGACATGAGGATGATCAGGCCCGGCATAGACCTTCAGCTTGCGCGCCATCTGGCGGCCCAGCTTGGTCTTGGGGAGCATGCCAATGACCGCGCGCTCGATGATCGCCTCGGGGCGGCGCTCACGGAGGCGGTCGAAGGTCTCCGCCTTGATGCCTCCCGGATATCCGGAATGGCGGTAGTAGATCTTGGTCTGGCTCTTGTCCGAGGTCACGGCCACCTTCTCGGCGTTCACAACGATGACGAAGTCGCCGCCGTCGACATGTGGTGCATAGGTGGGCTTGTGCTTGCCACGTAGCACCGTGGCGATCTCGGATGCGAGACGGCCCAATGGCAGGTCGGTGGCGTCGACCACCAGCCAGGCACGCTCGATATCGCCCGGTTTGGGCGAATAGGTCTTGTTCATGGTCATGAGTAATCCTCGGCAGGTTGAAGATACCGGGGAGCGTTTGGGGAAACGGCTCCCGATCAGGGAGCCCGCATATGCTACGCCGACTGTCACTCCTAGGCCAATCGCGATGATCACCCTCGCCGACATCGAGGAGGCGCGGGCTCGGTTCGAGGGGAACGTCACGGAGACCCCGCTCGTCTGGTCCCAATCCTTCAGTCGTCTCACCGGGCGGGACGTCTACCTGAAGGCGGAATGCATGCAGCGCGCGGGGTCGTTCAAGATCCGTGGTGCGCTGAATGTCCTGACCAGGCTCGGTGGCAAGCCCGTGGTGGCGGCGTCCGCGGGCAATCATGCCCAGGGCGTTGCGCTCGCCTCAGCCTTCACTGGGTCACCTTGCACCATCTTCATGCCCGAGACGGCGCCCATCCCGAAGGTCAAAGCCACCGAGGACTATGGGGCGGACGTGCGACTGGTAGGGATCTCACTGGCCGATGCTGTGGACGCTGCGGTCGAGCACTCCAGGACCACCGGCGCCCATTTCGTCCATCCCTACGACGACCCGCTGATCGTCGCCGGGCAGGGAACTCTCGGGCTCGAGATCCTCGAGCAGTTGCCCGACACCGGCACCGTCGTCATCCCGACCGGGGGCGGCGGGCTCCTCGCCGGGATCGCCGTCGCCGTCAAGACGCTGCGCCCATCGGTCAGAGTCGTAGGAGTGGAGATCGAACCGGCCGCGGTCTACTCCGAGAGCAGACGAAGGGGGGTGTTGGTGAGGGACTTTCCCCGAGGCCTGCCCACAGTCGCCGATGGCATCGCGGTGTCAGTCCCCTCCGACCTGGTGTGGCAGATCGCCGGCAAGCACGTAGACCACATCCTCGTGGTCAACGACGCCCAAACAACGGCGGCTCTGGCCTATGTCCTCGACAGGTCCAAGATCGTCGTCGAGGCAGCCGGAGCGGTGGGGGTGGCCGCGCTGTTGGAGAAGATGATCCCCGACGACGCGCCCGATCCGATCTGCATCGTCCTGTCGGGGGGCAACATCGATCTGATGTTCCTGGGCAAAGTCGTACGGCACGGGCTCGAGGCATCGGGGCGGTTCGCCGAATACACAGTCCGGGTCCCCGACCAGCCCGGCAATCTCGCCTCGGTTCTGCAGACGATCGCCGGCCAAGGTGGCAACGTGCTCCTGGCAGAGCATCATCGGGAAGGATTCGGCCTCCAGTTCGGCTGGGTCGAAATCGCGATCTCGGTCGAGACCAGGGATGCCGACCACGCCGCGCGCATCTCGCACGCCTTGGAGGAATACCGGGCTTCCTGACGCAGGGAATCTTCCCCAGGGGCCGATCCCCATGTTCGGATGGTCCTGGCACGGGCACGATCACACCTGCGACATGGACGTCTGTGATCCGTGCCGTCGGACTTTTCCAATGCACCAGCCCGAGCAAACCTGTCAAAGGCCTTCTCGAAGGCCAAACCCGCCGGCGGCCACCCGGCCCACAGATCAGGAACGCATCGTCTATCTCCCCAGTCGACGCCATCGTCAGGGGTCTTGCATCCATTGGTGAGAGGTTCTCGAGGGGCCGGCCCCAATGTCTCCCTGTATGGGTAGGGGGGAGTAGGGCGTCCTCCCCCCTACCCGGGCAACCGCCAATTCTCTAGTAGCCCACCTCCCAGAGGGTGAGCCCGTGTGACGGGGCCACCGTCGCGACCCGACCCCGGTCGCCCGACTCGATGATCTCCCGCACCGAGTTGGCAACAGTGAAGCCACGGCCAACGTCGTAACAGAGCCCGACCAGAGACCTCACCATCTGCTGGCAGAAGGCGTTGGCCCTGATCCAAAAGTGGAGACGATCACCATCGGTTTCCCAGCGCGCCTCTTCGACCAGTCGCACATTGGTGCGCCCCTCGACCGATCGACAGAAGGCACTGAAGTCGTGCTCACCAATGCATTCGCCTGCCGTGGCCTCCATGCCACCGACATCGAGGTTGGGACCGACATGCCACTCGAAGGCGCGGGCGAGCGGGTCGAGGGCGACCCCGATCGACATCGAGTATCGATAGCGACGCCACTTGGCCGAGAAGCGAGCGTGGAAATCATCGTCGGCGAGGGTGATGGAATTGACCGCGATCTCGGGCCCCATGATCCCGTTCAGGGATCGACCGAGCCGCTCCATATCGACCTGCTCGTCGACGTGGAGGGAGACCACCTGTCCCCTTGCATGAACCCCGGCGTCGGTGCGCCCGGCCACGGCCGTCTCCACCGGTCTTCCGAGGACTGTCTGCAACGCCGACTCGAGATCCCCCTGGACTGTTCGCAACCCCTCCTGAAAGGCGTAGCCCCTGAAACCCGAGCCGTCGTAGGCCAGGTCGAGGCGGACAGTGGTCATCCGAACAGGGCTGAGAACACTGCGAAGGGGACGCCGAGAAGGGTGCGGAATATGGCGGCGACGGCAAAGCCGATCAGCACCGATACTGCGGCGTTCCTGGTGTCGATGTTGGCTGCTTCCCTGGTTCCCACCACGAGGACGACCAAGTACCAGATCAGACCGATGGCCCCACCGATCCTGCCGAACAACTCCAGGACCAGCGGCAGGACGGCGAGGCCCTGGAGGGCGATGAATGTCTGCGGCCGGCCCGACGACTGGAACAGTCGCGTGGCCGCGAACCAGGAGGCGAAACCGAGGATCAGCCAGGACACGACACCTGCGATGACAACTTGAAAGAGACCCTCGATGCGGAAGGCTCCCAAAGCCCCGCTGACCAGCAGGGTGCCGACGTAGGTCACCGCAGCCACGAGCGCCACGAGGATGGCGGCGTCCGCCGCCGAGTCGCCGTCGAAGTAGGCCTCGGTGAACGGTTTGCGATCGAGGATGGCGGCTCGGCCTGCCCGGGAGAACATTCTGCTCACAGTCGAGCGAGGGTAACCGGGTCAGCGCCGCAGACGGACCCTCTCGATCGAGTGATCCGGCGCCTTCCTGAGGATGAGACTCGCCCGTTCTCGGGTGGGGAGGATGTTCCTGAAGAGGTTGACCTCGTTGATCCGTGACCAGATATCGGAGGCCACCGCAATCGCCTGCTCATCGTCGAGTTCGGCGTAGCGATGGAAATAGGCATCGGGCTGGGTGAACGCGGTGTCGCGGAGAGTGATGAATCGCTCGATGTACCAGCCCCGCACGGCTTCCGGATCGGCATCGACGAAAATCGAAAAGTCGAAGTAATCGCTGACGAAGGCGCCGACCCCTTCCGCCTGGAGGACGTTTAGCCCTTCGACGACCAGGATGTCGGGCCGAGTGATCACCCGGGTCTCCCCCACGAGCACGTCATAGGCGAAATGCGAGTAAACCGGCACTTCGAGATGCTCCGCTCCACCTTTGGCACGGGCGACGAACTCGAGAAGAGCGCGCCGGTCGTAGCTCTCGGGGAAGCCTTTTCGGTCCATCAGCCCTCTCTCCTCCAAGACCGCGTTGGGATGGAGGAACCCGTCGGTGGTGACCAGCTCGACGCGTGGATGCTGCGGCCATCGGGCGAGAAGCTCTTGCAGGACGCGGGAGATCGTCGATTTCCCCACCGCCACCGAACCGGCCACCCCGATAACGAAGGGTCTCGGACGAGGCGGAGTGCCGAGAAAGGTGTCAGTGACAGTCGCCAGCTGATGGCTTCCTTGGACGTGCAGATTCAGGAGCCGGGACAAGGGGAGAAAGCTGTGCTCGACCATATCGATGTCGAGATTGACGTTGATTCCCCTGATTTTCTCGACATCCGACTGGGTGAGGGTCAGGGGGGTGTTGGCCCGGAGCGCGGCCCACTCATCGCTGGTGAAATCGAGGTAGGTGGGCTCACTCAACGGGTTCAGGCTAACCATCGAGATTTCTCAGTTTTTCGCTAAGTCCAAGCCCGATCCGACCGATAAACCCGTCGATGGGACAGTTCCAAGGAACTTTGCGGTTGCCCGGCGACAGCCGTCCGCTACCCGCGACCGTCCGGTTCAGTGAAGGCCGCCTCCAAGTCGCGTCGGGCCAGCACGTCATCGGCGACTGGCCGGTCAACACGATCGATATCTCCCACGTTCCCGAGGGGATCAAGGTCAAGGCGGAGGGCGAGGTTCTTCTGCTCGAAATCTCCGATCGTGACGGCTTCGCTGAGGCAGCCGCTTCCCAGACTCAGAAGCCGAAACGTCTCACCGTGCCCAGGCGGGCTGCCAAGACTCCTGCCGCCATCGAGACTGCACTGCCGGCCGCCCCCAAGGCAGTGAAGGTCAAGACCGCGAAGGCGAAGACTCGCGAAGACGAAGACCCCCAAGGCGGGGTGAGTCGAGGCTCGATGCCTACCTGGCCCAGGCCCAGCAGAGATTCGGCGCCAAGCTGCCGGACTGGGTCTTCGGTCGCTGGGGAATCGCCGCCGTCGTTGCGCTCGTCGCCTTCTGCGTGATCTTCGCCAAGCCGGTCTCGTTCCTGCTGCTCATCGTCGGCGTCATCGCTCCTCCTCATCGGAGGACTGACCATGCTGGACAGCGTGCTCGCCAGCCGCATCCTCCACCACAAGGTGACCCCGCTCCAGGTGGTCATCGGTGGTGGCGGCATCTTCGTGGTCGGCCTCCTCGTGGGGATGGTCGGCAACCAGCTCTGGGGTTAGCCAACTCGAGCGCTTCCGTCATCGGCCGAGCGCCGCAGGTCCCAGTCGACCGGTTTCAGACCAGTTCGATGACCGCTTCCTCGGCGCCGTCACCACGACGGGGACCGAGTTTGGTGATGCGGGTGTAGCCACCCTGACGGTCGACGTAGCGGGGGGCGACGTCGTCGAAGAGCTTGACCACGGCTTCCCGGTTCGGGATGGTCCGCAATACGATCCGCTTGGCGTGCAAGTCACCCTTGCGTGCCTTGGTGATCAGCTTCTCGGCCAGCGGCCGCACCGCCTGGGCGCGGGGCAGGGTGGTCGTCACCTTCTCGTGCAGAAACAGCTCGATGGCGAGATTGGCCATGATCTTCCGATCGTGCGAGGGCGAGCCACCGAAGCGGGGGCCCTTGCGGGGGCGTGGCATCAGTGATTTCCGCCGGCGTCGGCCAGGCTCAGTCCGAGCTCGTCGAGCTTGGCCGTCACCTCTTCGAGGCTCTTCTGGCCGAAGTTGGTGATGTTGAGGAGATCGTCTGACGTCCGCTCGACCAGTTCCCCGACCGTCTTGATCTGGGCACGGCGCAGGCAGTTGCGGGGACGCTCGGAGAGATCGAGCGCCTCGATCGGGAGCTCGAGGTCCGGAGACCCGGAGAACTCGGGCTGAACCTCGCCCAGCTCGAGACCCTGGCCCTCGCCCATGTCGGCGAACAGGCCCATCAGCTCGCGGAGGGTCTTGCCCGCCGAAGAGATCGCCTCACCGGGCTCGATGGCACCGTTGGTCTCCACATCGAGAACGAGCCGATCGAAGTTGGTCATCTGACCGACCTGGGTGTTCTCCACCCTGTAGGACACCTTGCGCACGGGCGAGAAGATCGAGTCGACCGGGATCACACCGATGACCGAACTGGACCCCTTGTTGCAGTCGGCGGTTCGATACCCGACGCCTGGGGCCACGGTCATCTCCATCTCGAGCCGGCCACTGGCGCTCAGGGTGGCGACATGCAGGTCGGGATTCACGATCTCGACCCCGGCGGGGAGCTTCGATGTCCCCGGCCTTGACCTCACCGGCGCCCTTGGCAGAGAGATAGAGCGTCTGCGTCGTCGGTCTCCTCGAGACGAACCACGATCCGCTTGATGTTGAGGATGATGTCGACCACGTCCTCGACCACCCCGGGGATGGTCGAGAACTCATGCTCGACTCCCTCGATCTGGATGGAGGTGACGGCGGCACCGGGGATGCGCGACAGCAGGGTGCGACGCAAGGTGTTGCCGAGGGTGTATCCGAATCCAGGCTCCAGAGGCTCGACGACGATCTTCGACCGGTGTCTGAGATCGCTTCCTCTTCGATCTGGGGGCGCTGAACAATCAACAAGGCTATTACCTCACTTCGAGTAGAGCTCGACGATCAACTGCTCGTTGATGGCTGTGTCGATCTGGTCCCGGCGAGGGTGATCGGTCACGTCCACTTGCCGCTCGCCGAGGTCGACAGAGAGCCAGGCCGGAGCCTCGCGTCCCTGCGTGTCGACGGCGTGCTGGATGACGATCGCTCCCTGCTCTGTCTTTCAGGGTGACGACGTCACCGGGACGGACCTGATAGGACGGGATGTCCACCTTCTTTCCGTTGACCCGGAAATGCCCGTGGTTGACGAGCTGGCGGGCCTGGGGCCGGGTGGCGGCGAGACCAGCTCGCCAGACGACGTTGTCCAGCCGCTGCTCGAGGAGCTGGAGGAGGTTGTCACCGGTGATCCCAGGACGACGTGCGGCCTCCTTGTAGTAGAGGCGGAACTGCCTCTCGAGGACCCCGTACATCATGCGAAGCTTCTGCTTCTCGCGAAGCTGGATGCAGATAGTCGCTCTCACGGATGCGGCCACGGCCGTGCTGGCCGGGTGGGTAAGGGCCGACGATCGACCGGGCACCGCTTCGACTGGCAGAGTGGGGTGCGAGCGCGGCGACATGCCTTGTGACGGGGGCCGGTGTAGCGAGCCATGACTCAGCCCCTCCGTCTCTTCTTGGGGCGGCAGCCGTTGTGAGGCATCGGTGTGACGTCACGAATCCAGGTGACCTCCATCCCCATGTTCTGCAGGGTCCGGACCGCCGTGTCACGGCCCGAGCCGGTTCCGCTGACGATGACGTCGAGCTTGCGAATGCCGTGCTCGCCGGCCCGGCGGGCAGCCTCCTCCGCCGCGACCTGGGCAGCGTAGGGAGTCGACTTGCGCGACCCCTTGAATCCAACCGAACCCCCGGACGTCCAGGCAACGGTTGCACCGGTCTGGTCGGTGATCGATGATGATCGTGTTGTTGAAACTCGCCTTGATGTGGGCCTGGCCGTGGGAGATGTTCTTGTCGCTCCCGACGACGCACACGCTTGGCGCCTTGTTGCTTTGCCACTCTCTGCAAACTCCTACTTGGTGACTTTCTTCTTACCGGCAATGGCCACTGCGGCCCCTTGCGGGTGCGGGCGTTGGTGTGGGTGCGCTGACCGCGCACCGGCAGGCCGCGACGATGGCGGATGCCCTGATAGCTGCCGATCTCGATCTTTCGCTTGATGTTCTGCTGGACCTCCCGCCGCAGGTCGCCTTCGACCTGGAAGTTCGCTTCGATGTATCGACGAATCCGGGTCACCTCATCGTCGGTGAGTCTGACGGATCCTGGTGTCTGGGGTCGACGCCGGTCTCATCGCAGATCTTCTGGGCGCGGGTGAGGCCGATGCCGTAGATGTAGGTCAGTCCGATCTCGAGCCGCTTGTCCCTGGGAAGGTCGACTCCTGCGATACGTGCCATCTCAGATCATCCCTGCCGCTGCTTGTGACGGGGGTTGCTGCAGATCACCCAGACGCGGCCACGACGCCGGATGATCCGACACTTCTCACACATCTTCTTGGTGGAAGGTCTTACCTTCATCATCTGCTCCAAAACTCGTTCTGACCCGCCAACCCAAACACAACCGAACCGGTTGTGGTCTGGACGCGGGCGGGCATGATCAGGCCACCGCCAAACCCAACCCATGAACGTGATTCGGGGGTAGGGGACGACGCCGTCCGGGCCTGAATGCGCGTTAAACGACGCGGAATAGCGGCGCAACGACTCGTAATGTTACCCACGGGCCGCACTTTGCTCAAATTCCACCGGAACAGGCTCCTCACCCGCGGTGAACACCTGGGTTCCATCGGGGGTCAGGCAAACCGTGTGCTCCCAGTGCGCCGATAGCGAGCCATCAGCGGTGCGCACCGTCCACCCGTCATCATCGACCATGGTGTGCCTGGAGCCCAGATTGAACATGGGCTCGATGCAGAGCGACATCCCGCGTGCGCAGGCGGAGACCCTGGCCACGCCGACCGTAGTTGGGGACCTGCGGCTCCTCGTGCATCTGCCGGCCGATGCCGTGACCGACGTACTCCTCGACGACCCCGAACCCGTTGCTCTTTCCGATATCGGAGACTGCAGCCCCGATGTCGCCGAGATGGCCGCCCTTGCGCACCTCGTGGATCCCTGTCCACAGGGCCTCCTCGGTCACGTCGATGAGACGTCGAGCCTCGACGCTCACTTTGCCGATCGCCAGGGTGAATGCCCCATCGCCATGGAAGCCCTCGTATATCGCTCCGGCGTCGACGGAGAGGATGTCGCCCTCCTCGAGGCGCTTTTCTGACGGGATCCCGTGGACGATCACGTCGTTGGGTGAGAGGCAGAGGGTGGCGGGATAGGTCCCGTGATAACCGAGGAAGGAAGAGGTGCACCCGCGCTCTTCGAGGATCCGGGCCGAGATCTCCTCGAGTGCGAGCAGGGCGACACCGGGCGCCGCGGCTTCTCTCACCGCCTCGTGGATGGCGGCCACGGCGGCGCCGGCCCTGGCCATCTTGGCGAACTCGCGCCGAGATTTGATGGTGATCACGGCCCAAGCACCTGCAGGATGCGCTCGGTGACGTCGTCGACGTCGCCGAGCCCATCGACGGTGACCACGATGCCCCGGTTTTCGTAGATGTCGAGAAGAGGGGCGGTCTGTTCCTGATACACCTTGAAGCGGTTGCGGATGGTGTCTTCGGTGTCGTCGGCTCGCCCCCGGCCCAAGAGACGCTCCACCAACGCGTCCTCGTCGACATCGAACACGACCACGGAGTCGAGTCCGTCGTCGCCGATCAGCCCATCGAGGGCTGCCACCTGGCCCGCAGTGCGGGGAAAGCCGTCGAGTATGTATCCCTTCGCGGCATCGGGCTCGGCCAGCCGCTCACCAAGCATCTCGACGGTGATCTCGTCGGGCACGTACTCCCCGGCCTTCATGATCGCGTCGACCAACCGGCCGAGCTCGGTTCCCGACGACACGTGATGCCGGAACATTTCTCCGGTGGAGATGTGGGGGATGTCGAGACGCTCCGCCACACGGGCCGCCTGGGTGCCCTTGCCGGCGCCAGGCGGGCCAATAAAGAGCAGCCGCATCAGGACGAGGTCCTGATGCGTCCTGTTCTCGTGATACGTGATGCGTGATACGTAATACGAGAAGGGCTCACGTGAGGATCCCCTCATAGTTGCGCATGGTCAGCTGGGACTCGATCTGCTTCATCGTCTCCAAGGCGACCCCGACCACAATCAAGATCGAGACCCCTGAGAAGGCGATGTTGATTCCCCACACTGCCCCGGCAATGGCGGGGAGGATGGCGATCAGCGCCAGGAAGATGGACCCGGGCAAGGTGATCCGGTTGAGGATGAACGCAAGGTGCCGCGCCGTCTGCCGTCCTGGGCGCACCCCGGGCACGAACCCGCCTTGACGCTGGATCATCTCGGCCTGTTTCTCCGGATCGAACTGGATGGCGGTGTAGAAGTAAGTGAAGAAGATGATCAGGGCGAACAGGATCAGGATGTACCACCAACTGACACCACCCGTCCCTCCGCCGAGGTTCCCGTCGATCCAGCGATAGATCGATTGCACCCAGGACGCATCTGATGGGATTGCGGTGATGATCAGAGATGGGATCAGCATCACCGACGTGGCGAAGATGACCGGGATCACCCCGGCGGTGTTCACCTTGAGCGGGATGTATGTCGACTGGCCACCCATGACCCTGCGTCCCCGGACTCGCTTGGCGAACTGGATCGGGATCCTTCGCTGGGCCTGGTCCACGTAGATGATGGCGATGATCATCGCCAGGAAGATGGCCACGATCACGGCGAACCGGAACGGCTGGGCGGCATCGACCGTCTGGCCCCAGATCTGGCCGAACACGAAGGGGAACTGGCTCAGGATGGAGACGAAGATGATCAGCGACATGCCGTTGCCCACCCCGCGCTGGGTGATCAGCTCACCGAGCCACATCACCATGGCGGTACCTGCAGTCATCGTCAGCACGATGAGGATGACACGCCCCGGGGTGTAGTTGGGGATCAGATCGATTCCGCCGGTGAAGCGGCCGACGTGGAACAGGTAGGTGAAGCCGGTCGACTGGATCAATGCCAGGATCACTGTGAGGTACCTGGTCCATTGGGTGATGACCTTCCGGCCCGACTCACCTTCCTCCTGGAGGGCCTGGAGCCGGGGGATGACGACGGTCAGCAACTGCATGATGATCGAGGCGGTGATATAAGGAATGATCCCAAGGGCGAAGACAGAGAACGACTCGAGCGCGCCGCCAGAGAACAGGTTGAGCAACCCGTAGATGCCACCTGCCTGCTGCTGCTCCTGGAACAATGCCACCGCTTCGAGGTCGATCCCGGGGACGGGGATGGTGGCTCCAAGCCGGTAAACCGCGAACATGGCCAGGGTGAAGAAAATCTTCCCCCGGAGGTCCGGGATCTTGAACATGTTGCGGTAAATGCTGAGCATTTTCGTTCTTCGTCCTGCGTCTTACGCTTTGCGAGGCGATGTCATGAAATGACTTCGGCGGTGCCGCCGGCCTTTTCGATCTTGGCCTTGGCAGCGGCACTGAAGGCATGCGCCTTCACGGTTAGCGCCTTGTCCAACTCACCCTGGGCCAGCACCTTGACCCGTCCGCGATGCCGGATGAGGCCATGGTTGCGAAGCTCCTCGGGGGTCACCTCGGCGCCCTTGTCGAAGACGTCGAGCGCGGCCAGATTCACGATGGCGAACTCTTCCTTGTTCGGATTGGTGAACCCGGGCAGCTTGGGAATGCGCATCGAGAGCGGGGTCTGCCCGCCCTCGAACCCGGGACGCAGGGTGTTACGGGCCTTGAGGCCCTTGGTGCCGCGACCCGCAGTCTTGCCACGACGGCCACCCTCGCCACGACCCACCCGGATCTTCTCTTTCTTGGAGCCGGGTGCAGGCTGCAAGTGATGCAGCTTCAGTTGTTCCTTTTTTTCTTCGGCCATCTCAGCCTTCCTCTACCTCGACGAGATGCCGCACCTTGTGCAGCATCCCGCGCAGGGATGGCGAATCGACATGCTCCTTGGTCTGATGGAGCTTGCGCAATCCCAGCGACTCGACGGTCGCCCTGGTCTTGGGCTTCTCGCCGATCACCGATCTCCTCAGTGTCACTTTCACGATCTTGTCAGCCATCGAATCCTCACTTGGAGTGGGCCCGCATCGCTTCTGTCGAGCGGTAGGCGGCGAGCAGGCCGGGAGGAACGATGTCCTCCGCTTGCTTGCCACGAAGACGGGCGACCTCGTCGGGCCGACGCTGCCCGGTCAACGCATTCATCGCAGCCTTGGCCACGTTGAGGTGGGTGGGGGATCCGAGTGACTTGGCCAGCGCGTCCTTCACTCCGGCGGCCTCCAGGATCTGACGCACCGCACCCCCAGCGATGACACCGGTGCCGGGTGCGGCCGGCTTGATCAGGACCCGTGAGGCGCCATGCTCACCGGTCGCCTGGTGGACAACGGTCTGGCCCGCCATCGGGATCTCGACCATCGCGCGCCGTGCGGTCTCCATGCCCTTCTGGATTGCTGCCGGCACTTCCTTGGCCTTGCCATATCCGATCCCGACCTTGCCCGCCCCATCGCCCACCACCACGAGGGCGGTGAAGCTGAAGCGGCGACCTCCCTTGACCACTTTGGCCACGCGGTTGATCTGAATCACTCGCTCGTCGAACTGGGTTTGTTGATCTTGAGCCATTTCCTAGAACTCCAATCCGGCTTCGCGTGCTGCATCGGCGAGGGCCTTGACCTTGCCGTGGAACTTGTATCCGCCGCGGTCGAACACGACCGCCTTCACTCCCGCATCCTTGGCCCGGCCCGCGATCGCCTCGCCAACCTTGGCCGCGGCCGCCAGGTTGAGGTTGTCCGAGTGCAGATCCGACTCCTGTGAGGAGGCGGCGGCCAAGGTGCGGCCCTCGACATCGTCGATTACCTGGGCGTAGATGTATTTGTTGCTCCGGTATACGGCCAGACGGGGTCGCTCCCCCGTGCCATGCACGCGCTTGCGCACCCGGGTGTGACGCCGGCTCCGGGCGTCTTCTCGTGAGCCTCGCATCACTTACCTGCCTTCCCGGCCTTGCGCCGAACGTACTCACCGGCGTACCTGATCCCCTTGCCTTTGTAGGGCTCGGGCGGGCGCACTTTGCGGATGTCCGCCGCAACCTGGCCGACTTGCTCCTTGTCGATGCCCGAAACCACGATGCGGGTTGGCTCGGGCACCTCGAAGGTGATTCCCTTGGGAGCCTTCACGTCCACCGGGTGGCTGAACCCCACGAGCAACTCGATATCCGAGCCTTTCAGGCTGGCGCGGTAGCCCACACCCTGGATCTCGAGAACCTTGCTGAAGCCTTCAGAGACACCGTGGACCATGTTGGCGAGGAGGGCGCGGCTGAGACCATGCAGGGCCCTCGATTCCCGGGTGTCGTCTTCGCGAGCCACCGTGATCACACCGTCTTCGACCGAGAAGCTGACCCGGTCGGTGAACTGACGCGACAACTCGCCCTTGGAGCCCTTGACGGTGACCTGGCTCCCGTCCACCTTGATGTCGACACCGGACGGCATGTCCACCGGCATCTTCCCGATACGGCTCATCTCACCAGACCTCGCACACGACCTCGCCGCCGAGACGACGGCGACGGGCCTCTCGATCGGGGAGCAGACCCTGGCTGGTGGAGACCACTGCGACTCCAAGGCCTCCCTGGACGCGGGGCAGCTCCGACGCACCGCGGTACACGCGGTGACCGGGCTTGGAAACCCGCTTGATGCCCTCGATCGCGGGCTGGCGGCGGTTGCCGTAGCGCAGCACCAGCTCGAGCTCGCTCAGGGCACCTTCGGCCTTGACGTCGTAACGGTCGATGAATCCCTCGTCCAGCAAGATGCGGGCGATGCCGACCTTCATCTTGGAGGAAGGCATCACGACTCTCTCGTGCCCGACCGCAATCGCATTGCGGATTCGGGTGAGCATGTCGGCAATCGGATCGGTGACCATTACCAGGAAGCCTTTCTCACGCCGGGGAGCTCGCCACGTGACGCCAGTTCACGCACGCAGATGCGGCACATGCCGAAATCACGCAGGTAGGCGCGGGCGCGGCCACAGCGCTGGCATCGGGTGTACCCGCGGACCTTGTACTTCGGCTTGCGGCTGGCCTTGACGACCAGCGATTTCTTAGCCATTCAGAATCCTCCTTCAGACCCCAGTGGTTGCCTTGCGGAATGGGAATCCGAAGGCATCGAGCAACGCCTTTGCGTGCTCATCGTTGGTCGCTGTCGTGCAAATCGTTATGTCCATTCCCCTGGTCGACGACACCTGGTCGAAGTCGACCTCAGGGAAGATCAGCTGCTCGGTCACCCCAAAGCTGTAGTTGCCCCGACCGTCGAAGGACCTCGGGTTGAGGCCGCGAAAGTCACGGATCCGGGGAATGGCGATTCCCAGCAGACGGTCGAAGAACTCCCACATGCGTGCCCCTCGCATCGTCACCGAGGCGCCCACCGGCATGCCCTCGCGCACCTTGAAGTTGGCGATGGACTTGCGCGAGCGGTTCATCTTCGGTTTCTGCCCCGTGATGAGCGTCAGCTCGTCCATGGCGGAGTCGATCGACTTCTTGTCCTGGACCGCTTCGCCGACACCCATGTTCACGACGATCTTCTCGAGACGTGGGATCTGCATGACGTTGTCCAGCCCCAACTCATCCTTGAGACGCGGGGCGAGCTGCTCGGCGAAGAGCACCTTCAGACGAGGTTGGTCGCTCACAGATCACCTCCGCACTTGACACACGTCCGGTGCTTCTTGCCCTTGTCGTCGATGCGATGACCGATGCGGGTCGGACCGCATTTCTCACAGACGATCATCACGTTCGAGGCGTCGATGGGCATGTCCTTGTCGATGATCCCGCCCTGCATGGTCGAGCCTGTGGGGCGACGATGCCGCTTGGCGGTGTTGACCCCCTCGACCAGGACCTTGCCCTTGTCGTTGATGACGCGGGTGATGCGAGATTCCTTGCCGGCGTCCTTGCCGGCGATCACCATCACCTTGTCCCCGTGTTTGAGTTTCATGCGTAGAAGACCTCCTGCGGCGCGGCCCCGGCCGACCGGCGTCTGTTTGGCCGAGGCCATGACGACGCGAGCGCGGCCAGCCCGTTGAGTTCTGATGGTTTGCCTCGGCCAAAGTCGGCCGGCAATCAAGGCAGCTCATATCACAAGACCTCTGGTGCCAATGAGACGATTCGCATGAACTTGCGATCGCGCAGCTCCCTCGCCACCGGGCCGAAGATGCGGGTTCCGCGGGGCTGAGAGTTGTTGTCGATGATCACGCATGCGTTGTCGTCGAAGCGGATGTAGGTGCCGTCGGGGCGGCGTGACTCCTTCTTGGTGCGGACGACGACGGCCTTGACCACCTCGCCTTTCTTCACCGACCCACCCGGGTTGGCCTCCTTGACCGCGGCAACGATCACATCACCCACCCCGGCGTAGCGACGTGAAGACCCCCCGAGCACGCGGATGCAGAGCACCTCGCGGGCACCGGTGTTGTCCGCCACCTTGAGCCGTGACTCCTGCTGGATCATCTGGCCCTCTCCACGACTTCCACCACGCGCCATCTCTTCTGCTTCGACAGCGGGCGGGTTTCCATGATCCGGACCGTGTCGCCGAGCTTGGCGTCGTTGGCCTCGTCGTGGGCATGGAACTTGGTGCTGTGCCGCACCACCTTGTCGTACCGGGGATGGCTTCGCTGGGTTGGCACCTCGACGGTGACCGTCTTGTCTCTTGAATCAGAGACCACGATGCCTACCCGCACCTTGCGGCGCCCTCTTGTATCGCTATCAGTCATCAAGCACGCTCCTCGGTCCCGACGGCGGCGTCGACAGAGGCGAGCTCACGCTCATGCAGCACGGTGAGAATCCGGGCGATGTCCTGCTTGACGGCCTTGATGCGGGCATGGTTGTCGAGCTGATTGGTGGCGAGCTGGAAGCGAAGGTTGAACTTCTCCTCCTTGGCCTCGGCCAGCGCCTCGATCAGCTCTGTGTCTGTCATTTCACGGATTTCGGAAGGCGTCATGAGTCCTCCCGGGTCACGAATCGGGTCTTGATCGGAAGCTTGTGGCCGGCTTTTCGCATCGCCTCGCGGGCGAGGTCCTCGGGCACACCGGCGAGCTCGAACATCACCCGTCCGGGCTTCACCACCGACACCCAGAACTCGGGGTTCCCCTTGCCCGAGCCCATGCGGGTCTCGGCAGGCTTCTGGGTCACCGGCTTGTCGGGGAAGATCGTGATCCACACCTTGCCACCACGCTTGACGGCTCGGGTGATGGCGACACGAGCCGACTCGATTTGTCTGGCGGTGATCCAGCCCGACTCGAGCGCCTGCAAGCCGTACTCCCCGAACGCCACATGGGTCCCACCCTTGGCGACGCCGGAGCGACGTCCACGATGAACCTTGCGGTGCTTTGTCCTCTTGGGCATCAACACGGCCTACTCCTCCTCCTCCGTGCTCACCGGAGTGGTGGCCTCGCCCGCATCGGTATCCACCGTCGACTCCACGGGAGTCTCGGCGACGGGCCCGGTGGTTTCTGCAACCGCGGTGTCTCCAGTCGGCTCCGCCGGCGCAGCGCCGGCCGGAGCGGCGACGTCTTCGACCGCTGACTCGTACTCGACCTTGGCCTCGGCCGCAGTTGGCCTGCGGCCCCCACCAGCCTCGATGAGACGCCGGCCGCCCTCCTTGTTGCCGCCACCGGCCTCGATGAGGCGCTTCCCGCCACCGGCTTCGATGAGACGCGGCTTGCGCTCACCGGCTCCGGCAGCCTCTTCGGCGCGGGACTTGATGCTCTTCTGGGTGCGTCGTGCCGGCCCGCCGGTGGCCAGGTCGGCCTCGGCAGCGATGCGATCTCCCGAGACCCGGCCGGTGCTGACGACCTCGCCGCGGTAGACCCACACCTTCACGCCGATTGCCCCGACGGTGGTCTTGGCGGTGGCGGTTCCGTAGTCGATGTCGGCTCGGAGGGTGTGAAGGGGCACCCGGCCCTCGCGGTACCACTCGCGACGCCCCATGTCGGCGCCGCCGAGACGGCCCTTGCACTCGACCCGAACACCCTCGGCTCCGGCCTTCAGGGCTGACGCAATGGCGCGCTTCATGGCGCGACGAAAAGCGATGCGATTCTCGATCTGGTCGGCAACGCCTCTGGCCAGCAGGGCGGCGTCCAGATCGGGGTCCTTGACCTCGTTGATGTTGAGCTTGACCGGCCTTTTGGCCAGGGCTTCCAGATCGCCACGCAGACGCTCGGCCTCGGCACCCTTGCGGCCGATCACGACGCCGGGGCGGGCGGTGTGGATGTCCACGATGAGACGGTCGCGGGTGCGCTCGATATCGACCCGGGACACGGCGCCACGGACCAGCTCCCGCTTCAGGTAGTCGCGGATCCTCCAGTCCTCGTTCACGAAGTCGACGTACTCCTTGTCGGAGAACCACTTCGACTTCCAGTCAGTGGAGACACCTAGGCGGAATGAATAGGGGTGAACCTTCTGACCCATCAGCTCACCTCCTCAGTCATGTCCGACACCACGATCGTGATGTGGCTCGTTCGCTTGCGGATTCGGGTCGCCCGGCCCCGGGCGCGGGGCCGGTAGCGCTTGAGGGTCGGTCCCTCGTCGGCAAAGGCCTCGGCGACGATCAGGTCGTCGGCGTCGAGAGCGTGATTGTGCTCCGCATTGGCCACCGCCGACTTCAACACCTTGCTGATTGGCTCGGTCGCGCCACGTGAGGTCAGCCGAAGCACATCCTCGG
This sequence comes from uncultured Acidobacteriota bacterium, assembly GCA_963720925.1. Lineage (GTDB taxonomy): Bacteria > Actinomycetota > Acidimicrobiia > Spongiisociales > ZC4RG35 > JARDZU01. Next base: position 107,029 of record CAVRHE010000001.1, on the reverse strand, counting down.
CTTCCTGCACGGGCAGCCCGCGCACGAGGTCGAGCACGCGTCGCACCTTGTACGGGGAGTGCCGCACGTATTTGGCTTGTGCTCTGACCCTCATCGTTTCCTCGCTGCCTTGTCGGCGTGCCCGCGGAAAGTGCGGGTCGGGGCGAATTCGCCCAGCTTGTGACCCACCATCGACTCCGTGATGTACACCGGTACGTGCTTGCGGCCGTCATGGACCGCGATCGTGTGCCCGATCATCTCCGGGATGATCGTGGAGCGCCGGGACCAGGTCCTGATCACCCGCTTGCTCCCCGAGCGGTTCAACTCATCCACCTTGTTGGCCAGGTGGTCGTCGACGAACGGGCCCTTTTTAAGACTTCTGCTCATTGTTACCTGCGGCCCTTCTTGGCGCGACGGCGGACGATGTACTGATTGGACGCCTTCTTCTTGCTCCGGGTCCGGCCCTCGGGCTGGCCCCAGGGGCTCACCGGGTGACGACCGCCCGAAGACTTGCCCTCTCCACCACCCAACGGGTGATCGACCGGGTTCATGGCCACACCCCTGGTCTGGGGGCGGACACCCTTCCACCGGTTGCGGCCGGCCTTGCCCAGCTTGATCAGCTCGGCCTCGGTGTTGCCCACCTGACCGACGGTCGCCCGGCAGTCGAGAGGCACCTGGCGCATCTCGCCGGAGGGGAGACGGAGCAGCGCGAGGTCGTTTTCCTTCGACATCAGCTGCACCGACGTCCCGGCGGAGCGGGCGAGCTTGGCGCCCCCACCGGGGCGCATCTCGATGGCATGAACGTTGGTACCGGCAGGAATGTTCCGCAGGGGAAGCGCATTCCCGGGGCGGATCTCGGCGCCCGAGCCCGATTCGAGGCGGTCATCGACCTTCACCCCGACCGGAGCCAGGATGTATCTCTTCTCGCCGTCGGCGTAATTGAGCAACGCGATGCGGGCGTTTCGGTTGGGGTCGTACTCGATGGTGGCGACACGGGCGGGCACGCCGTCCTTGTCACGACGAAAGTCGATGATCCGGTAACGCTGCTTGTGGCCACCGCCGCGATGGCGGGACGTGACACGGCCCTGGGTGTTGCGACCGCCGGTCTTGGCCTTCTTGGAGATCAGCGTCTTCTCGGGCCTGTCCGTCGTGATCTCGGCGAAGTCCGAGACGGTCTGGAACCGGCGACCTGCTGAGGTCGGCTTGCGCTTCTTGACTGCCATCTCAGACTCCGAACAGATCGATCGAATTGCCGTCGGCAAGAGTGACCAGGGCGCGCTTGGTGTCCTTGCGGCGACCACGCGTCCATCCCTGGCGCTTCATCTTGCCCTTGCGATTGAGAGTGTTGACCGTCACCACGCGGACCCCGAAGATCGACTCCACGGCGTCCTTGATCTCACCCTTGTTGGTTCGGGTGTCGACCACGAAGGTGTAGGTGTTGTTGTGCTCGATGAGGTCATAGGACTTCTCCGAGACGACCGGGGCGAGGATCACGTCGCGTGGGTCCTTCATCAGGCCTCGCTCCCATCGTCTTTGACGAAGTCGCTGTCGCTGACCTCGTATGAGCTGGCCCGGCCCACCGATCCCACCGTGTGAGAGGTGAAGATGACCTGGTCGGACCAAAGGACGTCGTAGGGCGTGAGGTGCCCCGGTTCGCAGAGATGGACGTCGGGGAGGTTCCGGAACGAACGACCGGCGGTCCCGTCGAGTTTGCCGAGCACGACGAGTGACTTGCCACCGGCGCCGATCGCCTCGAGCAAGGTCACTGCCTGTTTGGTCTTGGGGGTGGACCAGTCGATGTCCTCGATCACCATGACCGCTTCCTCGGAGGCGCGGGCGGAGAGAGCGCTGCGGAGGGCGAGGCGTCTCATCTTCTTGGGTGTCCGCTGGGTGTAATCCCGGGGCTTGGGCCCGTGGGCGACACCGCCGCCCACCCAATGCGGGGCACGGATGGATCCTTGCCGAGCCCGGCCCAGACCCTTCTGACGCCAGGGCTTGCGGCCACCGCCGCGTACTTCGGCCCGGGTCTTGGTCGAGGAGGTGCCGGATCTCTTCGCGGCCAGCTGGGCTGTGATCACCTGGTGGAGCACGGCGAGGTTGGGCTCGATGCCAAAGACGTCGGCGTCGAGCTTGATGTCCCCCTTGGACGTCCCGTCCGCGGTGAAGAGAGGAGCCTTCACGTCAACCATGGGCCTTGACCGCCTCTCGAACCAACACCACGGCGCCCTTGGGCCCGGGGACTGCGCCGCCGAGCAGGAGGATGTCACGCTCGCCATCGACGCCGATGATGTCGATGTTCAGGGTGGTCACCCGTTCGCCGCCGATACGGCCGGCCATTCGGGTGCCCTTGAAGACACGGGCAGGTGTGGCACAGGCGCCAATGGAACCGGGGGCGCGATGCACCTTGTGGCTGCCATGCGAGGCGCCTTGGCCGGAGAAGTTGTGCCGCTCCATGACCCCGGCGAAGCCTTTGCCCTTGGAGACCCCGGAGACATCGGCCTTGGTCCCCGCCTGGAAGAGGTCGGCAATCCGGATCTCCTGTCCCACCGTGTAGGCGGTCGGGTCATCGACCCTCAGCTCGACGAGGTGGCGGGCCGGGGCCACTCCGGCCTTGGCATAGTGACCCGCTTCCGGCTTGTTGACCTTGCCGGGTTTGGCCTCACGGAACGAGATCTGGATCGAGTTGTATCCGTCGGTTTCCTCGGTCTTGATCTGGACGACGCGACAGGGCCCGGCCTTGATGACCGTGACGGGGATGGCCCGCGCCTGGTCGTCGAAGACCTGGGTCATGCCCAGCTTGGTGCCGAGGATCGCATTCATGGTGACTCCTGCGGGGGGACGGCCCCCCTGCGCCCCCTGCCCGTGGCGAGGTTGGCGCGTTCGACCTGATATGAAGACCAAGAGGTCTTCGCGTCCCGTCCGACCCGGAGCAAGCCTGCGGCGATAGCGGTTATGGGATTCACAGCTTCATCTCCACTTCCACGCCGGCGGGCAGCTCGAGACGCATCAACGAGTCCACCGTCTTCGGGGTCGGCTCGAGGATGTCGATGAGGCGCTTGTGGATCCTCATCTCGAAGTGCTCGCGCGAGTCCTTGTCCACGTGCGGCCCGCGGATGACGCAGTACCGGTGGATCTCGGTGGGCAGGGGAACGGGCCCCTTCACCTTGGCCTGGGTCCGCACCACGGTCTCGGTGATCTTCTTCGACGACTCGTCGACCACGTTGTGGTCGTAGGCCTTGAGACGGATGCGGATCTTCTGCTGGTCGCTCATTTGACGATCTTTATGACTCGGCCGGCGCCGACGGTGCGGCCACCTTCCCGGATGGCGAAGCGGAGACCTTCGTCCATGGCGATGGGAGCGATCAACTCCACCGTCATCTCCGTATTGTCACCGGGCATCACCATCTGGGTTCCCTCCGGCAGTTGGATCGCCCCGGTCACATCAGTAGTCCGGAAATAGAACTGGGGTCGATAACCGGGAAAGAACGGGTTGTGCCGACCCCCCTCCTCCTTGGTCAACACATACACCTGAGCTTCGAAATCGGTATGCGGAGTAATACTCCCCGGCTTGGCCAACACCTGACCCCGCTCCACATCATCCTTCCCCACCCCCCGGAGAAGAACCCCCACATTGTCGCCGGCCCGACCCTCATCCAACAGTTTGCGGAACATTTCGATCCCGGTCGCCACCGTCTTATGAGTAGGACGGATCCCCACGATCTCCACTTCCTCATTCACCTTCAAAATCCCCTGCTCCACCCGACCAGTCACCACCGTCCCCCGACCAGTAATCGAAAACACATCCTCGATCGACATCAAAAACGGCTTCTCGGTATCCCGATCCGGCTCCGGCACATAAGAATCAACCGCATTCATCAACTCCATGATCTGATCAGAAGAAGCCTCATCCCCATCCAACGCCTTCAACGCCGACCCCGAACCACCGGCACCTCATCACCAGGAAACTCATACTCAGTCAACAGATCCCGAACCTCGAGCTCGACCAGATCCAACAACTCCTCATCATCAACCATGTCCACCTTGTTCAAAAACACCACAATCGAAGGCACCCCCACCTGACGAGCCAACAAGACATGCTCCCGGGTCTGCGGCATCGGACCATCCGCCGCCGACACCACCAGAATCGCCCCATCCACCTGCGCCGCCCCCGTAATCATGTTCTTGATGTAATCAGCATGACCCGGCATATCCACATGCGCATAATGACGAGCCTCAGTCTCATACTCCACATGAGCAATCTGAATCGTGATCCCCCGCTCACGCTCCTCCGGCGCCTTATCAATCATGTCAAACGACGTCATCTGATTCGAACCACCCACCCGCTCCGACAAAACACGAGTAATCGCAGCCGTCAACGTCGTCTTCCCATGATCAATATGACCCATCGTCCCCACATTCACATGCGGCTTCGTACGCTCAAACTTCGCCTTCGCCATTTCCTCTTGGCTCCTCTATCTCTTCCTGGTCGCTCTTCTCTTTGACTCTTCAGGACTGCCCGCGACGGCTCGCCACGATGTCTTCTGCGATCGAGTCGGGAACGTCCTGATATGAGTGAAACTGCATCGAATAAGTGGCCCGTCCCTGTGTCTTGGAGCGGAGATCGGTGGCATATCCGAACATCTCCGACATGGGCACCTGGGCTCTGATCACCTGGCTGTTGCCGCGCTGAGTCATGCCTTCCACCTTGCCCCGGCGGGAGTTGAGGTCGCCGATCACGTCACCCATGTACTCCTCGGGGGTGGTCACCTCTACCTCCATGACCGGCTCGAGCAGCTTGACGCCGGCCTTGCGGGCGGCCTCCTGCAATGCCATCGACCCGGCGATCTTGAACGCCATCTCCGAGGAGTCGACATCGTGGAACGATCCGTCGGTCAGGATCGCCCGGACATCGACCAGCGGGTAGCCGGCGACGATGCCCTGGTCGAGCGCCTCTTCGATCCCGTCGTCGACCGACGGGATGTACTCGCGGGGCACCTTGCCGCCCTTGATCTGGTCGACGAACTCGTAGCCGCCCCCGGGCCCGGTGGGCTCGAGGTTGATGACGACGTGGGCGTATTGGCCCTTGCCTCCGGTCTGCTTGATGTGGCGGTACTCGACCTTCTCCACGGCTCGTCGGATGGTCTCCCGGTAGGCGACCTGGGGCTTGCCCACGGTCGCATCCACCTTGAACTCGCGGAGCAGGCGGTCGACGAGGATCTCCAGATGGAGCTCGCCCATGCCGGAGATGATGGTCTGGCCGGTCTCCTCGTCGGTCCTGACCAGGAAGGTCGGGTCCTCTTCGGAGAGCCGATGCAGCGATTCGGACAGCTTCTCGTCGTCGGACTTGGTCTTGGGCTCGATGGCGACCGAGATCACCGGGGCGGGGAACTCCATCGACTCGAGCTGGATCGGCTGAGTCAGGTGCGGACAGCGTGTCGCCGGTGGTGGTGTTCTTGAACCCGATCCCGGCGACGATGTCCCCAGTGAAGACGTCGTCGATGTCCTCACGGGAGTTGGCGTGCATGCGGAGGATGCGCCCGAGCCGCTCCTTCTTGCCCGGTGGTGGTGTTGAGCACCGTCTCGCCCTTGGCGGCATGGCCCGAGTACACCCGGAAGTAGGTCAGCTTGCCGACATGGGGATCGGACATGATCTTGAAGGCGAGGGCGCCAAATGGCTCGCCGTCATCGGGCAGGCGCTCGACGACGACCTCTTCATCGCCAGGCTTGAAGCCCTTGATCGCCGGGAGATCGGCCGGGCTGGGCAGGTAGGCGACGACGGCATCCAGCAAGAGCTGGACGCCCTTGTTCTTGAAGGCGGACCCGCAGAAGACGGGGATGAAGATCGTGGTCGATGGTCCCGGCGCGCACCCCCTCCTGGATCTCCTTGGCGGTCAAGTCGCCAGTTCTCGAGATACTTCCTCGAGCAGCTCCTCGTCAGGTCTCGGCGACCGCCTCGAGCAGCTTCTCCGCGGTATTCGGCGGCTCGGTCGGCCAGCTCGGCCGGGATGTCGGTGGTGTCCCAGTGCTTCCCGTCGTCACCCTTCCAGATGTGGGCCTTCATCTCGACGAGGTCGACGACGCCGGTGAAGTCGGCCTCGGACCCGATCGGGATCTGGAGCACGAGCGGGCCTGGCCCCGAGCCGGTCGATGATCGACTGGACGTCGAAGTAGAAGTCGGCGCCGGTGCGGTCGAGCTTGTTGATGAAGCAGATGCGAGGCACGCCGTAGCGGTCGGCCTGGCGCCACACGGTCTCCGACTGGGGCTCGACGCCGGCGACGCCGTCGAACACGGCAACTGCCCCGTCGAGGACTCGAAGGGCACGCTCGACTTCGACGGTGAAATCGACATGTCCCGGGGTGTCGATGATGTTGATCCAGTGGTCGTGCCAGATACAGGTGGTGGCGGCGGAGGTGATGGTGATGCCCCGCTCCTGCTCCTGCTCCATCCAGTCCATCGTGGCGGCGCCTTCGTGGACCTCGCCGATCTTGTAGTTGCGGCCGGTGTAATAGAGGATGCGCTCGGTCAGGGTGGTCTTGCCCGCGTCGATGTGAGCCATGATCCCGATGTTTCGGGTCCGGCTCAGCGGCACCTGGCGCAGGTGCGATATGGCAGCGTTTCCGTTGCTCATTCTCTTCTTCTCTTACTCCGGTCGCTATGCGGTTGTGAACGTCCCACGTCCTGCGGTTCGGGCCCGGTTCGGTGTCGGGCCAGCCTGCTAGAACGTTCCTCGGGTTACCAGCGGTAGTGGGCGAAGGCCTTGTTGGACTCCGCCATCTTGTGAACATCTTCCTTGCGCTTGATCGCGGCCCCGGTGTTGTTGGAGGCGTCGAGGATCTCGTTGGCGAGGCGCATCGCCATCGTGGGCTCACGCCGCTGTCGGGCGAAGCCGACCAGCCAGCGGATGGCCAGCGTCTCCTGACGCCGGGCCGAGACCTCGACGGGCACCTGGTAGGAGCTACCACCGACTCGGCGGGACCGCACCTCGACCTGGGGTCGGACATTGTCCACCGCTCGCTTCAGGATCACGCTCGGGTCCTGGCTGGTGCGCTGCTCGACGACTTCGAGGGCTTCGTAGACGATCTCCCGGGCGATGTCCTTCTTCCCCTTCCACAAGACCTTGTTGATGACCTTGCTGACGAGGACGCTGCGAAATACCGGATCCGGATCGATCTTGCGCTTCTGGGCCGGCGCCCGTCGCATCAGGAGACCTTCTTCGCTCCGTAACGACTGCGGCCCTGTCTGCGATCGTTGACACCCGACGCATCGAGGGTGCCCCGGATGACCTTGTAGCGCACGCCTGGCAGGTCACGCACACGGCCGCCGCGAACCAAGACGATGCTGTGCTCCTGGAGGTTGTGACCCTCGCCGGGGATGTAGGCGGTGACCTCGACCTGAGAGGAGAGACGAACACGGGCCACCTTGCGGAGAGCCGAGTTCGGCTTCTTGGGCGTCACCGTGTAGACCCGGGTACACACGCCGCGCCGCTGCGGGGCGCCGCCTAGTGCAGCCGTCTTCGCCTTCTTCTTCTTTGGCTTCCTGCCCCCGCGGACAAGTTGCTCGATCGTCGGCATGTTTCTCCTACACGCCAGGAAACGACACGGGCACACCCCAAGCGTCGTCCTGATGTGAAACCTTGCGTACCGGGCACTGGACGTGCCCGGCCCATCCGGTCGCGCTCAATGAACGAGCGGCCCCGGACGAAGCACAGATTCTACGTGTCTTCTCCGATTAGGGCCAAATCGATTTGCTCAGGGGGCAGTCGTGGTGGGCTCGGCCTCGGTCGTGGTCGTGGTGGCCTCGGTGGTGGTCGTCGTCGGTTGCGTCGTCGTGGTAGTTGTCGATGTGGTGGTGCTCGTCGTGCTGGTGGTCGACGACGACGTTGTCGGAGGCCGGGTGGTGGTGGTCGTGGACGGGTTTGTCGACGGGGGGCGGGCGGCCGGGTTGTGGTGGGAGCTTCCGGGTGGGTGGTAGACGTGGGTCCGGGGCCGGTCGGGGCAGTGGACGGTGGTGTGGTCGTCGTCGGTGCGACCGGGCGTCGAGGTGCCACGTCGTGGCGGCCGGCCGACAGTCACTCCAGGGCCCACGACCGGGATGGTGGTGGTGACATCGCCTGCCATGGTCGTCGGTGTCTCGGTGGTGGTCGTTGGGATGGGATCACCCGGGCCAAGCGTGGTCGCCGCGGCCAGAACGACGGCATCATCCCTTGGCTCACACGAACGTGTCGGCAGGCGCTCTGCATCGTCGACGTTGGTTACAGCCTGAGCCTCTGCGTAGACGACGTCATCAGGGCCGCGCTCGTCACGCAAAGCGTAAAACAGGTCGTCATCACTGCGACCGACCACATGCACGGTCTCGCCTTTGAACACCTCACCGATCGCGAGCTCCCCGGGGCATCCGAAGATCGGGCCGCCCTGGCTCACCATGCCTGGTGTCTCGTAGCCGGCGAGACCCCCGATCCAGGGCACCGCAACGGCTACACCGACCCCGAGGAGAACGACGGTGACGGCCATCAGGATCCGGCTCAGCGATACGACATCGAAACGCCGGGGCCGCTCGACGTGCCGCGGCCCCTCTTTCTTCAGGAGGCTGGCGACCTCCTGGGCGAGCTCATCCGGGGATAGGCGCTTCGCACCCTTCCCGGGCGGACCTGGGTTGACACTCATCGACGGGAGACCTCATTTGACCGCGCAGCCACCCTTCCCGCCGCACGAAAAAGCTATTGCCCGCCGGTTCGGTGTCAATGAAGAAAGAACCGCCCGTTCGGGCGGTTCTTCCATCCGTCAGGAATCGGGCGCTTACTCCTCTTCGTCCTCGCCGCCACCAAGGCTGCCGCCCAGGGAGGCGAGCCATTCGGCGGGGTCCTCGGGGAGGCCTTCGTCTTCGCCCGGGGCGATGAGCCCTCCCTCGAGATAGCCGAGCGAGGCCACCGTTGTGGCGCCGGGCATCGCAGGCTGCAGAACCTGGTACTGCTGGGCGCCCGTGCCGGCCGGGATCAGCTTTCCGATGATCACGTTCTCCTTGAGACCCCTCATGAAGTCGGATCGGCCCTGGATGGCGGCATCGGTGAGCACCCGGGTCGTCTCCTGGAAAGAGGCCGCCGACAACCACGAGTCCGTCGCCAGAGAGGCCTTGGTGATTCCCATGAGCTCGGGCCGGCCTTCGGCGGGCCGCTTGCCCTCGGTCACCAGTTCCTTGTTGGCATCACGGAAATGCTGGTCGTCGATCAGAGCCGCCGGCAGGAAGTCGGAGTCGCTCGGGGCGACCACCCGGACCCGCCGCAACATCTGTCTCACGATCATCTCGATGTGCTTGTCGTGGATCTCCACACCTTGCGACCGGTACACCTCCTGCACCTGGTCGACCAGGTATTGCTGGGTGGCCCGAACGCCCCGGATCTCCAGGACCTCTTTGGGGTCCAGCGGACCCTCGGTCAGTTGTGTCCCCGCCTCGATCTCGACACCATTGGCGACGCGAAGCTTGGCGTAACGGGAAATCGCATAGGTCGCCTCGTCCTCGCCGTTCTCCACGACGATGCGCCGACCATCCGAGTCCTCGACGAGGTTGACCACGCCGCTGGCATCAGAGATGACGGCTTTCCCCTTGGGAGTGCGAGCCTCGAAGAGCTCGACGACCCGGGGCAGGCCGTGGGTGATGTCCTCTCCGGCCACACCTCCGGTGTGGAAGGTGCGCATGGTGAGCTGGGTTCCCGGTTCTCCGATCGACTGGGCGGCCATGATGCCCACTGCCTCGCCGGTCTCAACCATCTTCCCTGTGGCCAGTGACAGGCCATAACAGGCCTGGCACACGCCGCCGCGGGTGTCGCAGGTCAGCGGGGAGCGGACCCGGACCGACTCGACATCGGCTTCCTCGATGGCGTGCAGCTCCTTGGTGCCGAGCACCGTGCCGGCCCGAAGCTTCTCGTCGTCGATTGTCGCGACCAGAGTGCGGCCCTCTTTGAGGTCGTCGGCCAGGGCACGGCCGAAGATCCGGGAGCGGAGGTTGCGGATCTTGCTGCCCCGCTCGTCCACCACCGTGATCACGATCCCCTTGTCGGTCTCACAATCGGCCTCGAGGATGATCATCTCCTGCGAGACGTCGACGAGTCGCCGGGTCAGATATCCGGAGTCCGCGGTTCGCAGAGCGGTGTCAGCCAAACCCTTGCGAGCCCCGTGCGTCGAGATGAAATACTCGAGGACCGAGAGTCCCTCACGGAAGTTCGAGATGATGGGGCGGGGGATGATGTCACCCTTCGGGTTCGCCACCAGACCTCGCATACCCGCGATCTGACGGACCTGCATCATGTTCCCGCGAGCCCCGGACCCGACCATCATGTCGAGAGCGTTGAAACGCTCCGATTTGAGGCCGCCCTTCATGGCGTCGGTCACCTTCTCGGTGGCCTCGGTCCAGATCTCGATCAGCTCCTGGCGACGCTCCTCGTCGGTCACGACACCCTTCTGGAAGAGGCTCTGCACCTTTTCGGCGCGCTCCTCGTACTCCTCGAGGATCTGAGCCTTGTCCGCCGGCGTCCGCACATCGTCCAGGGCGATGGTGAGCCCAGACTTGGTGGCGAAGTTGAACCCGAGCTCCTTGATCCCGTCCAGGGTCTCGGCCACCGCAGACCGCGGGTAGCGCTCGATCACGGTTTCGATCAGCCTGCGGATGTCCGCCTTGATCACGACCGAGTCCACAAACGGGAAGCCCTCTGGCAGGGTCTGGTTGATGAAGACCCGCCCGAGGGTGGTCTCCGACACTCTCCCATTGCTCAGAGGCTCGTCGGTCAGCAGGCTGCCCAGGGTCGGCTTGAGATCGGCGTGCAGCACCGGATCGCCGGCGAGGTCGCCGAGGCGGATCTTGATCGGGGCATGCACCGAGAGCTCGCCGATCTCGTAGGCCATCAACGCCTCGTCGAAGTCGGCGAAGGACCGGCCGGCACCCTTGGCCTCCTCGATCACCTCGGACAGGTAGTAGATCCCGATGACCATGTCCTGGGACGGGGTCACGATCGGACGCCCGGACGCCGGCGACAACACGTTGTTCGAGCTGAGCATGAGGATTCTGGCCTCGGCCTGCGCCTCGGCGGAGAGGGGGAGATGGACGGCCATCTGGTCACCGTCGAAGTCGGCGTTGAACGCCTCACACACCAACGGGTGGATCTGGATCGCCTTGCCCTCGACCAGGACCGGTTCGAAGGCCTGTATCCCGAGACGGTGCAAGGTGGGTGCGCGGTTGAGCAGCACCGGGTGCTCCTGGATCACATCGGACAGGACGTCCCAGACCTGGGGGCGCTGTCGCTCCACCATCCGCTTGGCTGCCTTGATGTTCTGGGCGAGGTCGAGATCGACCAGTCGCTTCATCACGAAAGGCTTGAACAGCTCGAGAGCCATGATCTTGGGCAGACCGCACTGATGCAGCTTGAGCTGGGGCCCGACCACGATCACCGAGCGGCCCGAGTAGTCGACCCGCTTGCCCAGCAGGTTCTGACGGAATCGTCCCTGCTTGCCCTTGAGCATGTCGGACAACGACTTGAGGGCACGGTTGCCTGGCCCGGTCACGGCCCGTCCCCGGCGGCCGTTGTCGAACAGGGCGTCGACGGCCTCCTGGAGCATCCGCTTCTCGTTGTTGACGATGATTTCCGGGGCGCCCAGGTCGAGCAGCCGCTTGAGACGGTTGTTCCGGTTGATGACCCTGCGGTAGAGATCATTGAGGTCGGAAGTGGCGAACCGGCCACCGTCGAGCTGAACCATGGGCCTGAGGTCGGGCGGGATGACCGGGACCGTCTCGAGGATCATGTCCTCGGGCCGGTTCTCGCCCTCCCAGAAAGGCTTGACCACCTTCATCCTCTGGGTGGCACGCTGACGCTTCTGGGCCGAGCCGGCGTCGAGGTTCGCCTCGAGGGTGCCCATCTCGGTGTCGAGGTCGAGATGTGTGAGCAAGGCCTTGACCGCCTCTGCCCCCATGCCCCCTTCGAAGTAATCGGCGTAGCGGAAGTAGATCTCGCGCCACAGCTGCTCGGACTCGACCAGATCCTTCGGCTTGAACTTGCGGAACGTGTCGTAGGCGTCCTCGATGAGCTCGACCTCGCGGTCGGACCGCTCCTGGCGATCCTTGATCTCCCGCTCGACTTCCTTCTTGCGAGCGTTGATCTCCTGGCTCTTCGCCCCACCTTCCTCCATGCGCTCCAGCTCATCCTCGAGCGCCTCGAGGCGGACCTGATGCCACTCGCTGAACTCGGAGCGGACCACCTCGATCTCGTCGCGCATCGCGGCCTCGAGCTCGGGGAGGTCCTTCTGCCGCTTCTCGTCATCCACCGAGGTGATGATGTAGCTGGCGAAGTAGATCACCTTCTCCAGCTCCTTGGGCGACATGTCGAGGAGGTAGCCGAGACGACTGGGCACACCCTTGAAGAACCAAATGTGGGTCACGGGAGCAGCCAGCTCGATGTGGCCCATGCGCTCGCGCCTCACCTTGGAACGAGTCACCTCGACCCCGCAGCGCTCACAGATGATCCCCTTGTAACGGATCCTCTTGTACTTGCCGCAGTAGCACTCCCAGTCCCGCTGGGGACCGAAGATGCGCTCGTCGAAGAGACCCTCCTTCTCGGGGCGGAGGGTCCGGTAGTTGATGGTCTCCGGCTTCTTGACTTCTCCGTAGGACCAGGCCCGGATCTGGTCGCTGGAGGCCAGGCCGATCTTTATCTCATCGAATAGTTGCTGGGCCAATGTCACTCACTTCGTTCGTGGTACTTGGTACCGAGTACTTGGTATGGAAACTTCACTCTGAATCTGGGCGCTCGGGCCGGCTGAGGTCGATGCCGAGGGTCTCCACCGAGCGGTAGGACTCCTCCTCGAGCTCCCTCAGCTCGATCTCCTCACCGGCGGAGAGCATCTCCACGTTGAGGCAGAGACTCTGCATCTCCTTGACCAACACCCGGAACGACTCCGGGATACCGGGCTCGGGGATGTTGTCGCCCTTGACGATCGCCTCGTAGACCTTGACCCGGCCCTGGACGTCGTCGGACTTGATGGTGAGCAGCTCCTGGAGGGCATAGGCGGCGCCATAGGCCTCGAGGGCCCACACTTCCATCTCGCCGAACCTCTGACCGCCGAATTGGGCCTTACCACCGAGCGGCTGCTGGGTGATCATGCTGTAGGGACCTGTCGACCGAGCGTGGATCTTCTCGTCAACGAGGTGGACCAGCTTCAACATGTAGATGTAGCCCACTGTCACCGGGCTGTCGAAGGGCTCGCCGGTGCGACCGTCGATGAGGTAGGCCTTCCCGTCGTCGCCAACCAGCCGGTCGCCGTCCCGATTGGGGCGTGCGCTCTGGATCACCTGCATGATCTCGTCCTCGCGTGCACCGTCGAAAACGGGAGTCGCCACCTTGGTCCAGGGCTTGACGCCCCCGACCGCCGGGCTCTTTCCCTCGAAGGGCTCCCACCCCTGGGCAGCAGCCCATCCGAGGTGCGTCTCGAGGACCTGTCCCAGGTTCATCCGGGAGGGGACTCCGAGCGGGGACAGGATGATGTCGACCGGCGTGCCGTCGGCCAGGAACGGCATCTCCTCCTCGGGGAGGACCTTGGAGATGACGCCCTTGTTGCCGTGTCGGCCGGCAAGCTTGTCTCCCTCGGAGATCTTCCTCTGCTGGGCGACGTAGATCCGGACCAACTCGTTGACTCCGGGCGGGAGGTCGTATCCCTCGGCCCGCTTGAACACCTTGACCGCGATGACCTTGCCGGTCTCGCCATGCGGGACCTTGAGTGACGTGTCACGGACCTCGCGGGCCTTCTCACCGAAGATGGCGCGCAGGAGGCGCTCCTCGGGAGTGAGCTCGGTCTCACCCTTGGGAGTGACCTTGCCGACCAGGTAATCGCCGGGACCCACCTCGGCGCCGACCCGGATGATCCCTTCCTCGTCGAGATTGGCCAGCACCTCTTCGGGCACGTTGGGGATGTCTCTCGTGATCTCCTCCGCGCCGAGCTTGGTGTCACGGGCGTCGATCTCGTGCTCCTCGATGTGAATCGAGGTGAGGACGTCGTCCTTGACCAGACGCTCGGAGATGATGATGGCGTCTTCGAAGTTGTGGCCCTGCCACGGCATGAAGGCGACCAACAAGTTCCTCCCGAGGGCGAGCTCACCTGTCTCGGTGGAGGGCCCGTCGGCGAGGACGTCGCCCACCTTGACCGTGTCGCCCTCCCGAACCAGCGGCTTGTGGTTCATGCAGGTGCCCTGGTTGGAGCGGCGGAACTTGTCGAGCACGAAAGTGTGCTTCTTGTTGGTCTCCTTCTCCTTGACGACGATCTCGTCACCGGTGACCTCGACCACCTCGCCGATGATCGGGGAGACGATCATGTCGCCCGAGTCCTGAGCGGCGCGCTGCTCGACCCCGGTCCCGACCAGGGGGGCATCGGAGGTGAGGAGCGGAACCGCCTGACGCTGCATGTTGGAGCCCATCAGGGCGCGGTTGGCGTCGTCGTGCTCGAGGAACGGGATGAGAGAGGTCGAGACCGAAACGATCTGCTTCGGGGAGACATCCATGTAGTCGACGTCCTTGGGCGGCACGTACTCGACTTCGCCGCCGGCACGACGGACCAGCACCCTCGGGTTCTGGAAAGCACCGTCCTCCTTGAGGGGGGCGTTCGCCTGGGCGATGATGAATCGCTCCTCCTCGATCGCGGTCAGGTACTCCACCTTGGTGGTGACCTTGCCCGCTTCGACCTTGCGATATGGGGTCTCGATGAAGCCGAACTCGTTGACCCGGGCGTAGGAGGCGAGGGAGCCGATCAGGCCGATGTTCGGCCCCTCCGGCGTCTCGATCGGGCACATCCGCCCGTAGTGGGAGGGATGGACGTCTCTGACCTCGAACCCGGCCCGCTCACGGGAAAGCCCACCAGGGCCGAGCGCCGAAAGACGGCGACGGTGGGTGAGCCCGGCCAGCGGGTTGGGCTGGTCCATGAACTGGGAAAGCTGGGATGTCCCGAAGAACTCCTTGATGGCGGCCGTCACCGGCCGGATGTTGATCAGGCTCTGCGGCGTGATGGCATCAGGGTCCTGGGTGGTCATTCGCTCACGGACCACGCGCTCGAGACGGGTCAGCCCGACCCGGACCTGGTTCTGGACCAGCTCACCGACGGTGCGAATGCGGCGGTTCCCGAAATGGTCGATGTCGTCGGTGTTGACCGCGACCTCTGTCCCGGTGTGGGTGGTCATCGTGCTCTGGCCGGCGTGCAGCGCCACCAGGTACTTGATCGCGTCGATGATGTCCTCATCACGCAGCAGCTGGAGACCCTCGGCCCGGTAGTCGGCCGGGCTGTCCTCCCGATACTTCTGGCTGATCTTGTAGCGGCCGACTCTGGTCAGGTCATAGCGCTTCGGGTTGCGGAACAGTGTCTGGATCAGACCACGGGCCGACTCGACTGTGGTCGGCTCACCCGGCCGCAGCTTGCGATAGAGATCGAGCAGTGCCTCTTCCTTGGAATGCGCGGTGTCCTTCTCGATGGTGTTCTTGATCGACTCGGCACCGTCGAACATCGCCAGGATCTCCTCGTCGGTCTCGGCGATGCCGAGCGCCTTGAGGAAGGCGGTGATGTACTGCCGCCGCTTGCGGTCGACCCTGACACCGATGGTGTCTTTCTTGTCGGTGTCGAACTCGAGCCATGCGCCGCGACCCGGGATGATCTTGCCGGAGAAGATCTCTCTGTCCGAGGTCTTGTCCGGGGTCATGTCGAAGTAGATGCCAGGGGAGCGCACCAACTGGGAGACGATGACGCGCTCGGTCCCGTTGATGATGAACACGCCCTTGTCGGTCATGATCGGGAAGTCACCGAGGAAAACCTGCTGCTCCTTGATCTCGCCGGTCTGCCGATTCATGAACCGGGCGGTGACGAACAGGGGCATTGCGTAGTTGGCGTCACGCTCCTTGGCCTCCTCGAGGCTCATTTGCGGGTCGCCGAACCGGTGGTCGGTCAGCTCGAGGGCGAGGGAGCCGGTGAAGTCCTCGATGGGGCTGATCTCTTCGAAGATCTCGCGGAAACCCTCGTCGAGGAACCACTTGAAGGATTCGTGTTGGACTGCAAGGAGGTCGGGAAGAGGTAGTACTTCGGGGATTTTTCCAAACGAAAAGCGCTCAGCAACGCGCGAAACCAAGGGGGGCCTCCTGAGGGATCCGGATCAGGTCAAAGTAACGCAGACAAGGCATGCTAACAGACGCGTCAGCATGCCTCCAATTGAAATCTTCAGTTGTCGAACAGACCGCTATGGCGGTCTGCCCGGACCCGAAGGTCGATGGTCAGCATACAGCGGCGCTGAGAAAGCCGTCAAGGGTATGGGCGAGGGGGACTTCAAGTCCACCGACAAGTTCCGGCGGACTCGTACCATGACCGGGCACCTTGGCCAAGCATGCTGCTCCCCTCTCCATCTTCTCCTGGGCGTTCCTGGCGCTCGGTCTGATCATGTTCGCCCTGGCCGGGGTGGGGTGGTCCCAACACGTTTCCAATGAGGGCGTGGTCGTGGCGAACAATGTGAGCTACGCGGGTGAGCCGATGGAGGGTGTCACCCCTGCCGGCGTCGACGAGGCAGTGGCGGACCGCTCGGCTGAGATTCTCGACCGCGAGCTCACGATCGACTACGGGCAGGGCGAGCTCGCCGTCCCGCTGGGAACCATCGGCTTCTCTTACGACCAACCGGCCACCGCGGCCGCTGTGCTCACCGCCCGACATGAGGGCACGGTATGGAGGCAGTTCTCGTCGTGGGCCATCGGAGGGGTGGCGACCGACGAGATCGAGGATGTGTGGGGTTTCGACCCGGAGCAGGCGAGAGTGGCGCTCGACAACCACGCGGGGCTGACTCCGGTCGTAGTCACCGAGCCGGGGATCGAGCCCGATGGCGGTGGTCGAATCGTGCTCATTCCCGGGGTGATCGGCACCGAGGCCAACATCGACGCGTTGGTCGACGAACTGAGCGGGGTGGACCTCATCGATCCGCCAGACCGGCTCGTGATCGATGTGGAAGAGATTCACCCCACGGTGTCCGACGAGAAGGCCCGGGAGACCGTCGACCGCCTGAATTCCTCGACCGCGGAAGGAATCGCTATCTCGGTGGACGGCAAGACCGCGACGCTGAGTCCCGCCGTCCTGCAATCACATCTCCGCTTCGCCGTCGGTGATGGCCAAGTCGAGGTCGCATTCGACGACGATGCTCTGCAGGCCACACTCGAGAACACGATCGTGGGGCCGGTGGGCAATTTCGTCGAGCCAACATTTGACGTCGCCGACGATGTCGTGACCGTCCGAACTCCGGGCGAACCGCCCCCCGTCTGCTGCAAAGCCGGCGTCGGGCAATGGCTGGGTAAGCAGATCCTGGCCGGATCAAGCGGTCCGTTCGGGCTCGAGTCGCGACCAACGGTCGACCCCGCCCTGGCCGCATGGTCCGATGGCAGCGCCGTCGTCGAGAAGGTGAGCGAATTCACCACGCCACACAGCTGCTGTGAGGCGCGGGTGAGGAACATCCAGCGAATCGCCGACATCGTTCGCGGCGTCTATCTGGTGCCCGGCGAGACACTCTCGCTCAACGAGTACGTCGGTCCCCGCACGGTCGAGAACGGCTTCTTTGCCGCAGGCGCGATCCGACAGGGTCATCTGATCGAGGAGGTCGGAGGCGGCGTGTCCCAATTCGCCACGACGATCTTCAACGCCGCCTATTTCGCGGGGATGGACTTCGTCGAGTACCGGAGTCACAGCCTCTATTTCTCCCGATACCCATACGGGCGTGAGGCCACGATCTCGTCACCCGCACCGGACCTGGTGATGACCAACACCACCGACTACCCGATCCTGATCTGGACCTCCTACACCGACGAGTCGATCACCGTCAGCATGTATTCGACCAAGCACATCGAGATCTCCGAGCTCGACCAGCGCACGTCCCAGCGCGGGGCGTGCACCCACGTCGAGACCGACCGGCAACGGACCTATGCCGACGGGCGGGTCGCCGTCGACACATTCCTCGCCGACTACAGGCCTGCCGAGGGCATCGACTGCAACGGCGACCCCATTCCCCCGCCGATCTAAGGGCGTCGGGTCATGAGGCCGGCCACGGTCGAGACCCGGGAGACAATCCCCACCGAGGGGTCGTCCCCATAGCCGAGGGCGTCGAGGACGAGCAGCGCGACGACAGAGATGATCACCGCGAAGATGAGGCCCATCAGCCAGGGTGGGGTCTTCTTCCTCGGCTTCTCACGTCGCCCGGTCTTCATCGGAGATCATTGTGCCCGACCGATCTCGGTTCTCCGACCTCTACGATGCCGACCGTGATCCAGGTGCCACGCCGATCCCGATCTCTGCGAGGGCCGTCGAGGGTCGTACCGGCATGAGCCGACGGGTCGATGAGCACAAGGCAATCATCGGCTGGCGGGAGTGGGTTCAGCTGCCTGATCTCGGCGTTGTCGAGATGAAGGTCAAGGTCGACACGGGTGCCGACAACTCCTCGCTTCACGCTTTCAACCTCGAACGCGTCGAACGGGACGGCACGGAGTACGTTCGCTTCGAGATCCATCCCAAGCAGAGATCGAGGAAGCCTTCCATCCAATGCGAGGCTCCCCTGGCAATGGAGAAGAAGGTGAAGAACCCTGGTGGTCGAAGTGAACTGCGCCCAGTCATCCGCACCAGGGTGCTGGTGGCCGGAGTGGAATTGAACGCGCTGGTCAATTTGACCAGCCGAGACGAGATGGGATTTCGCATGCTCCTCGGCAGACGAGCGGTGCGGAACAACTTCGTCATAGACCCGGGCCGGAGCTACCTGGGGACCCGACCGGGTCGGGCGCAGGAGGCGGAGTGAAAGTCGCCATCCTCTCTCGCAACTCGGGTCTCTATTCGACGCAGAGGCTTCGGGAAGCCGCCTTGGGCCGGGGCCATGAGGTGGCGATCGTCGACTACCTGCGGTGCTACATGGAGATATCGGCGAGAAGGCCGAAGATCCTGTTTCGCGGGGAGGAAGTGAGGCCGGAGGCGGTGATCCCCCGCATCGGTGCCACCTACACCTTCTACGGGGCAGCAGTGGTCCTCCAGTTCGAGATGGCAGGCGTCTTCACCCTGAACGACTCACAGGCGATCAGCCGGTCCCGGGACAAGCTGCGGTCGCTGCAGTTCCTGTCAAGCGCCGGTGTCGGCCTCCCCACCACCAGCTTCGCCCATTCCACCCAAGACATCGACGGCTTGCTCGAGGTCGTGGGTGGTCCCCCGGTCGTGGTCAAGCTGCTCGAGGGCACCCAGGGCCTTGGGGTGGTCCTGGCCGAGACGCGGAAAGCGGCCGACTCGGTGATCTCGGCCTTCCGACAGCTCGACGCCAACATCCTGGTCCAGGAGTACATCAAGGAGGCGGGTGGCGCCGACATCCGGGCGTTGGTCGTCGGAGGAAAGGTGGTTGCCGCCATGAAGCGACAGGGCCCGCCCGGGGAGTTCAGGTCGAACCTCCACCGGGGTGGGTACGCCGAGTCGATCAAGCTGTCGCCGGCAGAGCGAGCCACCGCGGTGCGAGCGGCGAAGACGATGGGATTGAACGTCGCCGGAGTCGACCTGCTCCAGTCGGATGCCGGCCCGATGGTGCTCGAGGTCAACTCGTCGCCCGGCCTGGAGGGGATCGAGGCGGCGAGCGGGATCGACATCGCCGACGCCATCATCGAGTTCATCGAGGACCACGCCGACCACGGACCGGCCCGAATCGACCGTGGTTGACCTCCGCAACGATTCGATAACGATCGGCAAGGTCACCGTGCCGCCGGGACGAAAGATGCGCATCGAGCTTCCGTTCGCCCATCTCCCCGCAGGTACCGAGGCATCGCTCCCCATCGCCGTGATCAACGGCCGCACCTCCGGGCCCAATGTCTGGGTCTCGGGAGGAATCCACGGTGACGAGATAAACGGCGTCGAGGTGGTGCGCAAGGTGATGAGATCACTCGACGCCAAGGGCCTGCGCGGGGCGGTGATCGCGGTGCCGATCGTGAACCCGCTCGGTTTCATGGCCCGCTCCAGGTATGTCCCGGACCGTCGCGATCTCAACCGAGTGTTCCCCGGCTCAGCCCGCGGATCGACGGCTTCGCGGCTCGCCCACCTGTTCATGAACGAGGTGGTCTCCCATTGTTCGGTGGGAATCGACTGTCACACCGCGTCGAACCACCGAACCAACCTGCCTCAACTGCGGGCGGACATCGACGACCCGGACACCCTGGACCTCGCTCGGGCATTCGGTGCTCCGTTCACCATCAAGGCCCGTGTCCGCGATGGCTCGCTCCGGCAGGCGGCCACCGAGCAGGGCATCAAGATGCTCCTCTATGAGGCGGGCCAGGCGGACCGAACCGATGAGGAAGCGGTCAAACTCGGCTTCGAAGGAGTGATGCGGACGCTTCGCTCGATGGGGATGGTGGACATGAGGTTGCCCAGGCCACGTGCCACGACGTTGGTGCGACGGACTCGATGGATGAGAGCCCGGCGTGGCGGTCTGGTCGAGATCAGGCCAAAGCTGGGTGACCGGGTGGAGGAGGGCGATGAGGTCGCCCGGATCTCGGACGCGTTCGGGGTCAGACCGACACGGGTCAAGGCGACGACATCGGGATGGGTGATCGCTCGCACCCTCAACCCCCTGGTCAACCCGGGTGATCCGCTACTTCATGTCGCCGCAGAACATGGGCCGGACGTCGACGAGCCAGCCGAGAGGCGTTGATAGGTAGGAAGCATCAAGACGCCTGTTCGATTTCTTCGATCCATCGGCGGCGGATCGAGCGACGCTCCTTGGGTGTGTGACCTCCCCAAATCCCCTCGCTCTGATTGGTCTCTATCGCCCAGGTGAGACACTCCGATGCCACCGGGCACGTGGCGCAGACCGCCTTTGCCCGAGCGATGGCGGACAGGTCTTCGGCGTCGGGAAAGAACGACACGTCGTCGACGATGTCGAGACACGCCGCATCTTCCCGCCAAGTCGAGAACCTCACATCGAAGGTCACAGGGCTAACCATCTCTGAACTCCCGTAAACGCAATGTCAAACTGATTCGTTCCCGTTTGGGACGCGATGTCAAACACGGTTCGGAGCCGAAGGCGACCTCGGATTGGGACCGGGTCAGTCGAACAGATAGGGCTCGGGGACGGCGCCGGGACCGAGGCGCCCCAGCTCTGCCCGAGCCACTGATCGGCGATGAACCTCGTCGGGCCCATCGGCGATCTGCAGCCAGCGCCCCATCGAATAGAAGCGTGCCAGCGGGAAGTCTTCTGTGAATCCGGCTGCCCCGAAGAGCTGAATCGCCCGATCGGCGATCTCGGTGAGTAGGGCAGGTGAAACCACCTTGATGGCGGCGATCTCGGTGCGAGCAGCTTTCACCCCCACCTCGTCGATCATCCAGGCCGTCTTGAGAACGAGCAGGCGGGCCTGCTCGATTCGGATCCGAGCGTCGGCGATCCACTCCTGGATCACTCCCTGCTCGGACAGCGGCCGCCCGAACGCGATGCGCGCCTGGGACCGCTGCACCATCAAGTCGAGACATCGTTCGGCGGCGCCGATGGCCCGCATGCAATGGTGGACCCGACCCGGGCCAAGCCGAGCCTGGGCGATGGCGAACCCGCCCCCCTGCTCGCCAAGCAGATTTGCGACCGGAACCCGGACGTCGTCGAACCGTATCTGAGGGTGTCCGCCACGGTCCTGGTAGCCGAAGACGGTCGGTTGCCGTTCGACATGCACTCCGGGGCTGTCCATCGGGACCAGCACCATCGACTGGCGACGGTGCGGATCGGCGTCGGGGTCGGTGAGGCCCATCACGATGGACACCTTGCAACGACTCGAGGCGGCGCCAGAGCTGAACCATTTCCGACCGGTGATCCGATACTCGTCACCCTCGCGAACGATGCGGGTGCGGATGTTGGTGGCATCCGAGCTGGCGACATCGGGCTCGGTCATCGAGAAGCAGGATCGAATCTCGCCATCCAACAAAGGCGCCAGCCAGGTCTCTTTCTGCTCGGCGGTGCCGAACTGATGGAGGATCTCCATGTTCCCCGTGTCTGGCGCAGCGCAGTTGATGGCCTCGGGTGCGATCTCTGGGCTCCTCCCGGTGATCTCGGCAAGGGGGGCGTAGTCGAGAACGGTCAGACCGGCCCCGAGCTCGGGATCGGGGAGGAAGAGATTCCACAACCCGCGTCTGCGGGCCTCGGTCTTCAACTCCTCGATGACCCCGGGGTGATGGTGTGGGTCGCCCGACTCCGCCATCTCCTGCTCGTAACGAGCCTCCCCCGGAAAGACCGAATCGTCCATGAAGGCCAGCAGGCGGGCACGCAGCTCTTCGACCTGCGGGCTGTAGGCAAACTCCATGGTCGCGGGAAGCTACTTCCTCGCTAGTGCTCGGGCTCGGCCCGGGTCTCGGGTCCGGGCTCCGGCTTTGCCTGCGGCTCGTGATCGGGCTCGAGCACCGGCTCCTTGTCGGACTGAGCCTCACTCTCGCTCTGCGGGGGATCAAATGTCATCTGCGGGATCGGAGTCGGGGGACGCACCTGACCACCTCTTCCCCGGGTCAGCTCCCCCATCAGCAGCCACCCGGCGATGAGGGCGAGGAATATCCGTTGTGACAGCAGCGCGACCACCAGGGCCGCGGCGGCGGTTAGGAAGAACACCACATTGGCTATGACCTCCGCCCTCGAGGGAATCACTTTCTGGAGGAGGGAGGTGAAGAGATGACCCCCGTCCAGGGGTCGGATCGGGAGCCAATTCAGCAACCCCCAGAAGACATTGACCAGGATGAGGTTGGAGACAACGAATCCGGCCACCTCGTCGTAAGGCCCGGTGTAACGATCGAACAACCACACAAGGCCTCCGAAGAGAACCCCCACCCCCGACCCGGCCGCTGCCACCAGGGCTCGTTGCCCGGGGCCGAGCTCCTTCCCGGGCACCGACCAACTGGTGAGGCCGCCGATGCCGTTGAGCTCGATGGCGACCTCGGCCCCATACGAACGTGCGGTGATCGTGTGGCCGAGCTCGTGGATGAGGATCGAGACGAACACGATCGCGACCCAGGCGACCAGGTAGATGATCGGGCTCCTGCTGGTGAATCCGATCAGGGCGGCGATCACGAGAAACGACGGACGAATCGTCACCGGGATCCCGAAGAGCCGAAAAGCGGGCATTGCCCCCATGATGGCCCACCCGGCGAGTCTTCGAGACAACTTCCCTGGTTACGCTCGGCTCATGAACGACGATCTACGGGCCAGAGTTGCCGCCGACCTCCCCCGGCTCACCGAGGTCCTCGGCGACCTGGTCAGGCTTCCGTCGGTCAGCGCGCCCGGCTACGACCAGGCGAAAGTGCACGAGGCGGCAGAGGCAATCGTCGCGATCCTCGACCGGGCGGGGTTCGAGAACGCCCAGCTCCTGGGATTGGAGGGAGGCAACCCGGCGGTCTTTGCGGAGATCCCGGCCCCCGAGGGTGCGCCCACGCTTCTCCTCTACGCCCACTATGACGTTCAGCCGCCCGGTCCTGCAGACGAGTGGTCCACCGATCCGTTCGAGCCCGCCGAGCGCGAGGGACGGCTGTATGGACGGGGTGTGGCCGACGACAAAGGCGGGATCGTGATGCACCTCGGTGCAGTCGCCGCACACGATGGCCGGCCGCCGGTTGGTGTCCAGATCTTCTTCGAGGGAGAGGAGGAAGCCGGATCACAGAGCCTTGCCGGAATCCTCGAGCGCTACTCCAGCCTTCTCTCGCCCGACGTCATCGTCATCGGTGACGGGGGGAACTGGTCGGTCGGGGTGCCCGCTTTCATCACGTCGCTGCGGGGCATCGTCGGCGTCTCGTTCGAGTTGCGGACCCTGAAGGACGCGGTGCACTCGGGTTCGTATGGCGGGGTGTTCCCTGATGCGCTGACCGCCATGATCCGGCTGCTGGCGACACTCCACGACGAAGAGGGCTATGTGGCCATCCCGGGCTTGGTCAGCGAGGAGGTCGGCGGGATCGATGTCCCCGAAGCGCTGGCTCGAGAGCTCGCAGGCTGCGTTGACGGCCTGGAGTCAGATCGGCACCGGGAGCATCCCCTCCCGAATCTGGACCCGACCCGCCGTGTCGATCCTCGCCCTCGATGCGCCACCAGTGTCCGACGCCATCAACCAGCTGGTGCCAGTGTCACGGGCCAAGGTCAGTCTGCGAACTGCGCCCGGCCAGGACACCGACGCCGCTCGCGAAGCGCTCAAGACGCATCTCATGGAGAACGCCCCCTGGGGCACCCGGCTGGAGTTCTTCCACGAGGAACAGGGAGACGCCACCAGCCTGGACATGGACACCTTCGCCGTCGAGGCTTGGACGGCGGCTTTCGAAGAGGCTTTCGGGAACGAGCCGGTCCACATGGGGGCGGGGGGATCGATCCCGTTCATCTCTACTTTCTCCGAGATGTATCCGGGCGTCCCGATCCTGGTTATCGGGACCAGTGATCCGACCAGCTCATATCACGCCCCCAACGAGAGCCAGGACCTCGCCGACCTGGGCAAGGCTGTCCTATCGGAGGCTATTGCGTTCCGGCTGATCGCCGAAAGGTCAGCGTGACCCGGCGAAGCCGTTTTGCCTCCACGCTTCGTACACCACGACTGCCGCCGAGTTGGAGAGGTTGAGCGAGCGAACCCCGGCGCGCATCGGCAACCGGAGACGCTCTGTCATCCACTCCATCCCTTTGACGTCGTCGGGCAGTCCCACCGACTCAGGGCCGAACATCAGGGAGTCCCCTGGTCGGTAGGAGACTTCGGTGAAGAGCCGCTCGGCATCCACCGTGAAGGCGAACACCCGCACCGGCCGGCGTACCGCACGCCAGCTCTCGAGGTCGTCATGGACGCTGACGCTCGCCTTGTCCCGGTAGTCCATCCCGGCCCGTCGCAGCCGGGCGTCGTCCATCTCGAAGCCAAGCGGTGCGATGAGGTGGAGGTGGCATCCGGTGACCGCGGCGAGACGCATCGCATTCCCGGTGTTGGGAGGTATCTCCGGCTGGTAGAAGACGATGTCGAACACGTCAGCGCAGATCGAAGAGACGCAGCTCGGTGTCCTCGATGTCGCGGAGGCCGTCATAGTCGACTTCGATTGCGGCGATCCCGCGCGCTTCGGCCAACACCCGCGCCTGAGGGGTGATCAGCTGGGCGACAAACATCCCGCGCACCGGCCCCAGCCTCGGGTCCCGCCCCAATCGCTCGAGGTAGCGGGTGAGCTGCTCCACCCCGTCGATCTCGCCTCTTCGCTTCACCTCGACGGCCACAACGCGCCCATCCTGGTCGGCACAGAGGAGGTCGACTGGCCCGATGTCGGTGGGGTACTCGCGGCGGATCAGGCCAAGTCCCTCCTCCAGCACCCAGGGGCGAACCGCAAGCAGCTCCTGGAGGTGGGCCTCGACACCGTCCTTCTGCAGACCCGGGTCGTCACCCAGGGCGTGGGTCACATCTTCGATCACTTCGGAGATGGCGATGACCAGCTTCTCCCCCTTGCCGTTGGTGACCTCCCAGCGGTCGTCATGGATCTCGACGACGTTCGGCGCCACCATCCAATTGAGCGGCTTGGAGGCGTTGCCGTCGGAATGGATGGCCAGCGTCCCGTCGGCCTTGATCATGATCAAACGCACCGCCTCTGGAAGATGGGCAGTGACCCGGCCGGAGTAGTCGACCGTGCAGCGGGCGATCACCAGTCTCAAACGTGGGCGAGGGTACCGGTGCGGTGGATCCGGCCGGCGACGACCGTGCAGACGAAGAAGAGGCTCGCCAGGACCACCCAGCCCGGGGTGTAGCTCCCCGAGCCGATCGACCGACAAACCCATCAGCGGGGCGCCAATACCGATTCCGGTCAGGAACCCGAGCATCGCCAGACCCGTACCGCGACCGACCAACTCGGGTAACGAGTAGTCCATGACGGCCAGCATCCCGACCGCATTCCATGCGACGGCTCCGGCCCCGAAGAGCAGCGCGGCCGGCATCAACACCCAGGAGGGAAATGCCCCCGCCGAGGCAAGTGCGAGAAGCAATGCGGCGACCGCCGACTGCGCCGCCAGGAGACGCAGCGTCCGGCCGTGCCCCAGCCATCGCTCCGAGGCCGACCCCCAGGTGATCCTGGCGATGACACCAACCAAGCCCACACCCGCGATGAGGAGACCGGCCTGAGCTGGGGTCCAACCCTGGCTCTCCTCGGCGAACAGCGGGAGGAAGGTCGTGGTGGCGGAGACCCCCATGCCGATGAGCGTGCCATAGACCGCAATCCACTTGACCGCCGTAGGGATGGGCGAAACGGGAGCCCCCTCGATCCTCGGCGGTCTCTCGACCTCGGGCCGTCGCCACATCCCTGCCAACCCGACGGCGGGGAAGACCAGGAAGGAGGCAAAGGCCAACCGCCAACTGGTGGCTGCGGAGAGGGCAGGAAGCAGAAGGCCCCCCAGAAACGCGGCCATCTGCACCCCGGACTGCTTGATGCCGGTGATCACACCGCGGGCACCGGCAACGATGTTGTCGACGATCAGGGCGTTGGTGGCCGGGTTGGTCCATCCGTTGGGAACGCCGCTGAGGAGTGCACCGCAGACGAGGACGAAGTAATTCGGGGCGACGGCGACCAGAGCCATGGCGATCATCCCCAGGATCAGCACCCCGACCACGGACCTGACGCTGCCGATGCGGTCGGTGAAGCGACCGAAGATCGGGGAGAGGAGGGCTCCTGTGAACCCACTGGCCGAGACCAGGATCCCGATCTGCCATCTGTCGACCTGGAATTCCTCGATCAGGTTGGAGGCGAGGACGCCGAATGCGCTCTGTCCGAATGTGGCCACGCCCATGGCGGTCGCGGTCACGGCGGCCAGCGAGAACCGGCTGAACGGTCGAGTCGGCGGCTTGGTGATCGACAATTAGTGTCCGATTGTCGATTGGAGAATGCTCATGATGCGAATCCTGGTGGGGACCGAAAAGGGCGCCTACCTGCTCAGCGAGTCGGGCTCAGACTGGCAGGTCGAAGGACCGATGTTCCCTGGTTGGAAGGTGACCGCGTTCGGCCAGACCACCGGCAGGGACTCATGTCGCCGGCGTAGGTAGCAACTGGTTTGGTGTCGGCGTGCACCACAGCGAGAACCTGGTGGACTGGAAGCCGAGTGACTCGCCACCCGCCTGGCCCGAAGGTTCGGAACGAAAGATGGAGCAGATCTGGACCTTTCACAATGATGGGGACCGCCTGCTCGCCGGCGTCGCCCAGGCCGGTCTCTTCTCGTCCGACGACGGGGGAATGAGCTGGGAACCGGTCACCGGCCTCAACGAGCACCGCACCCGCGAGGATTGGCATCCCGGAGCGGGTGGTCTTTGTGCCCATCGGATCCTGTCCGGGAACGGGAGCATGTGGGTCGGCATCTCGGCCGTCGGCGTGTTCAGGTCAGACGACGACGGTGCCACCTGGGTGCCGAAGAACGATGGGGTCCCCTCGGTGGACACGGCCGAGGGTGGAGAGCGTCCGGAGGTGGGGTACTGCGTCCATGGCCTTGCCCACGATCCGGCGCAGCCGAGCCACCTGTGGCGCCAGGACCATCAGGGCGTCTTCCGATCCACTGACGGGGGTGACAGCTGGGAGCGGATCGAGGAGGGTCTCCCGGCCGGGTTCGGGTTCGTGATATGGCGGCATCCCGGCACCGGACGCCTTCTCACCATCCCGCTCGAGTCATCCGAGAACAGGGTCCCGGTAAACGGGAAGCTCAACGCCTACTCATCCGATGACGACGGTGTCACCTGGAGCGTCTCCGGCAGCGGGTGGTCGGACGCCCCGCAATTCACCGGTGTCCTGCGAAGAGCATTCGATGGGGATGGCGACGGTGGTTTCTGCTTCGGAACCTCAGGGGGGAAGTTGTGGCTCACCCGTGACGTCGGGGAAACCTGGCAGGAGTTGAGTGCCTCCTTCCCCCGGATCGCGGCGGTCCGCATCGTCGCATGAGCGTCACGGTCCGGATCCCGCGGGTCCTGTCTCAGGCGGTGACCACCGGGCTCCGGCACGAAGCGGCGGGTGAGACGCTTCGTGCGGTCCTGGAGGACTTGTTCACCCGAGAGCCGGGACTCGAGAACCACTTGCTCGACGAGGACGGGAAGGTCCGGCCCCATGTCCTGATCTTCGTGGACGCGGCGCGGGCCGATTTGGATACCCCGGTCGGGCCTTCCTCGGAGGTCCAGGTGCTTCAGGCAGTCAGTGGTGGCTGATCAGGTGGCTGGTCTCGCTTCGTGGGTCTGCTGAACACGAACCAGATCGCGAATACGCCGACCGCTCCCAGGATGATCCTCAGCACCGTGTTGTCGATGAGAACGAAGGCCGAGAACGAGAGACTGGCGGTGATGGCGAGAGCGGCGGCCCATTTCATCCTCATGGTGAGCCCACCACTGCGATAACCCTTGATGATCTTCCCGTAGACCGGATGGTTGACGAGCCAGCCGTGGACCTTCTCGGAGGACATCGAGAAGAAGAAGGCGGCAAGGATCACGAAGTCGAACGTGGGAATGCCCGGCAGGACGCTCAGGTAGACGAATCCGAGGCAGATGATGCCGAGCACGAAGTAGATCCCACGCAACAGACGGCTGCGCGGCTTCTTCGGCGCGACCGACCGGTCGACACTCTGTGTCACCTCGTCAAACTATTGCCCGGGGTTTCTGACGGCGAGTCGACATATTTGCCGGCCGACTTTGCCCGAGGCGACCCTCAGTTTCAGGCAGGAACAGGCTCCCGCGTCTCAGGTGCCTCGGCCAAACAGACGCCGGTCGGCCGGGGCTGCCGCCGCGTGGAGGCAGCCCCACCTGCAACTACCCTCCAAGGAGCCATGCCCATTGCAACACCAGAGAAGTACCGGCAGATGCTTGCCGCCGCCCGGACCGGGGGGTTCGCCCTCCCGGCCATCAATGTCACCTCCTCGACCACGATCGTTGCTGCCCTCGAGGGCCTGAGCCAGGCAGGCTCGGACGGGATCCTGCAGGTCAGCTACGGCGGGGGCGAGTTCGCCTCCGGGCAATCGAACAAGAACATGGCGCTCGGCGCGATCGCTCTCGCCGATTTCGCCGGCGTCGTCGGCGACCAGTATCCGGTCAACGTCGTGTTGCACACCGACCACTGCCCCCCCGACCGTGTGGACGGCTTCATCAGACCGATCCTCGAGGAGAGTCGCCGCCGGAAGGAGCAGGGCCGGGGCCCCGTCTTTCAGTCCCACATGCTCGACGCGTCCGAGCTGCCTATGGAAGAGAACCTGGCCCTGGCCAGAGAGCTCCTCGATCTGTGCGCCGAGCTCGACGTCATCCTCGAGCTGGAGATCGGCATCGTGGGCGGCGTGGAGGACGCAACCGACAACGAGGACGTCGACCGCGCCAAGCTCTATACCTCCCCGGAAGACATGGTCCGGGTTTCGGAGGTGCTGGGGACATTCGACAAAGGTCTGTACCTGCTCGCGGCAGTCTTCGGGAACGTGCACGGCGTGTACAAGCCAGGGGCGGTCAAGCTCGATCCCACGATCCTCCGCGAGGGCCAGGAAGCAGTCGCAGACCGGTTCGGCGATGACGCACGACACAACCTCGTTTTCCACGGCGGGTCCGGGTCGAGCATCGACGAGATCCATGAGACCCTCGGCTACGGCGTGGTGAAGATGAACATCGACACCGACTGTCAGTACGCCTATACCCGGCCCATCGCCGACCACATGTTGAAGGGCTACGACGGCGTGCTCAAGGTCGACGGGGAGGTCGGGGACAAGAAGACATACGACCCCCGCTCCTACATGAAGAAGGCGGAGGTCGGAATGGCCACCCGTGTGGTCGAGGCCGCCGAGCAGCTTCTCTCTGCGGGCAAATCGATCGGTTGATGGATCGCAGGCACCAGACCTGGGCCACATCTGAAAGGTTCGTCCCGCAGCGATTCGTCCGCCCCTTCGTCCGGTTCACCCGGATCGAAGCCGCCTCCGGCATCGTCCTGTTGGCTGCGACGATCGTGGCGATGGTCTGGGCCAACTCTCGCTGGTCGGCGAGCTACTTCCAGATCCTCGACACCCGACTGATCATCGACTTTGGACCGATCCACTTCGACGAAGACCTCCAACACGTCGTCAACGACGGGCTCATGGCGATCTTCTTCTTCGTGGTTGGCCTCGAGATAAAGCGCCAGGTGGTTCACGGCGACCTCAGCGACCGCAGAACAGCTGCCCTTCCCGTGATGGCCGCCGTCGGGGGCATGGTTTTCCCGGCGCTGATCTATGTGCTGATCAATCGCGACGCCGGAGAGGCGGCGATCCAGGGCTGGGGTGTGCCGATGGCGACCGACATCGCCTTCGCGGTGGGTGTGTTGGCGATTCTCGGATCGAGGATCCCGAGTGGGGCGCGGCTGTTCCTGCTCACACTGGCAATCGTCGACGACATCGGGGCGATATCGGTCATCGCCATCTTCTACACGGACGACCTGCGCCTCGGCTACCTCGCCCTGGCCATCGGGGGACTGGTCATGGCGGTGGTGGCCACGCGGGTTGGAATTCGGTCCCTCGCGTTCTATGTCCCGCTTGGGGTGATCGTGTGGTTCTTCACCTTCGAGTCGGGCGTTCACGCCACGCTGGCCGGTGTCGCGCTCGGTTTCCTCACTCCTGCCCGCCCGATGTACCCGGCCGACGAGTTCGACCGGCGAGCCCGGGCCATCCTCGACAGCTTCCCCGACGAGCCCGACACACCAGAGAGCCAGGAGCATGCCGATCACGAGGCCCTTCTGTTGAGCGACATCTCATCGGAAGCGGTTTCTCCCTTGAGCCGGCTCGAGTACCGGCTCCAAACATGGAGCTCGTTCGTCGTGATTCCGCTGTTTGCCCTGGCCAATGCAGGCATCGACTTCCGCGACATCGACATCGGTGCCGCCTTGACGTCGACCATCGCCCTCGGCGTCATCGTTGGTCTCGTGCTCGGCAAGACCATCGGCATCAGCCTCCTCAGCTTCATCACGGTCAAGACCGGGTTGGGTCGTCTCCCCGAAGGGACCACCTGGCTGCACATCCTCGGACTCTCCGTAGTCGGCGGGATCGGTTTCACGGTCTCCCTGTTCATCGCCAGCCTCGCCTTCGAGGATCCCGCGCTGAACGAATTGGCCAAGGTGGGGATCCTCGCCGGCTCCTTGCTGGCCGGGCTGCTGGGGGCCGCTCTACTGCTTCGGGCCCGGCCTGACGAGCAACCATGAGCCGTCCTCCGGAGAGTTTCACCTGCGTCGACTGCGGTGGGGTCGTCCACCTCATCTCGTTCCTCCCCGAGGACAGCGATCCCGAGCCAGGTACCGCCCTCGCCTACCGGTGCGCCGACTGCCTGGAGCGCTTCGACGTGGTCTGGGAAGAGGACTTCGACGACGGCGAAACCCCGTCCATCTGAGGCACTCTGTGGTCCGGGACAGTCGATTCCGACCCTCTCTCGATTTGTGAGTGAGCGCTCACTCATTTAATCTCCCGGACGTGAGCAGCAGACATCGGGCCGAGCCCCTTGCTCCGGACGACCGTCGTCGGGCCATCGTCGAGGCGGTCATCCCCCTCTTGGTCGAGCGGGGTGCGACAGTCACCACCCGTCAGATGGCAGAAGCTGCCGGCATAGCCGAGGGCACCATCTTCCGCGTCTTTCCCGACAAGAGCGCCCTGATCCACGAGGCGGTCCGGGTCAGCGTCGACCCCGGCCCAATCCAGAAAAGCCTGTCGGAGATCTACGCCGATGCTCCGTTGGAGACCCAGTTGGCCGAGGCGGCCCGGATCCTCCTCGAGCGGTTCGACATCGTCATCACGCTGCTCGGTGTCCTTCGCACGCTTCCCCATTTCGGTATCGAGGGCAAAGCCCCGGGGCCGCCTGCGTTCGTGACCGTCGCCAACGGCGCCATCAATCAGTCGCTGTCCCGAATCTTCGATCGACATCGGGATCGACTGAGGATCGACCCGGCGCGGGCCGCCTCCGCCTTCCGGGGCCTTCTACTCGCCAATGCCCACCCGACCATGGAGCTCACGGAACGGCTGACAGTCGATGAGATCGTCAGCGTCTTGCTCACCGGCATCGTAAGCCCGGCCCTCGAGAAGGTGACCTGATGCTGATCCGAATCGTCAAGGAGTACTTGCGCCCGTACAAGAGATGGCTGGCGATCATCGTCGCGCTGCAACTCGTCGGCACGATCGCGTCGCTGTATCTGCCCAGCCTCAACGCGGACATCATCGACCAGGGCGTGGTGACCGGAGACACCGACTACATCCTTCGAGTGGGAGCCGTGATGCTCGGCATCTCCCTGATTCAGGTCGTCTGCACGATTGTCGCCGTTTACTTCGGGGCCAGGACGGCAATGGGTTTCGGGCGGGACCTCCGTTCGAAGGTCTTCCACCGGGTCGGCGAGTTCTCGGCCCGCGAGATGGCCAAGTTCGGCGCACCCTCGCTCATCACCCGTAACACCAACGACGTCATGCAGGTCCAGACCCTCGTCTTCATGAGCCTGACCATGATGTTGATGGCCCCGATCATGATGGTGGGCGGGATCATCATGGCGCTGCGGGAGGATGTCGGGCTGTTCTGGCTCGTGGCCGTCGCCGTGCCGGTCCTGGGAGTGGCGATCGGCTTCATCGTTTCCCACATGGTGCCCGGATATCGGTTGATGCAGGGTCGTATCGACGTCGTAAACCGAGTCCTCCGTGAGCAGACATCGGGGATCAGGGTCCTACGCGCCTTCGTTCGCGAGCCGTTCGAAACCGAGCGGTTTGGCCGGGCCAACACCGAGCTAACCGATGTCTCGGTGTCGGTAGGTCGCTGGATGGCCGCCATGTTCCCGGTATTGATGCTGGTCCTCAACGTGTCAAGCGTGGCCGTACTCTGGTTCGGGGCGATGAGGATCGAATCCGGCGCGATGGAGATCGGAGCCCTGACCGCCTTCCTCTCCTATCTGATCCAGATCCTGTGGTCGGTGATGATGGCCACCTTCATGCTGGTCATGATCCCCCGAGCCGCCGTGAGCTCGGACCGCATCGCCGAGGTGCTCGACACCGACTCGTCGGTGGTGCTGCCTGTGTCGGGGGTGACCGAGGTCGATCGTCGCGGCGAGTTGGAGCTGAGTGGCGTCGGGTTCATGTATCCGGGCGCATCCCATCCGGTTCTCGACGATGTCAGCTTCGTGACCCGGCCCGGCCAGATCACCGCCATCATCGGGTCCACCGGTGCCGGCAAGTCGACTCTGCTCACCCTCATCCCTCGGCTGATCGACACCACCGAGGGGCGGGTGCTCGTGGACGGCGTTGACGTCCGTGACATGGATGCCGACACGTTGTGGTCGAAGATCGGCCTCGTCCCCCAGCAGGCCTACCTCTTCTCGGGGACTGTTGCCAGCAACCTGAGATACGGGAAGCCGGGCGCCACCGAAGAGGAGATGTGGACAGCCCTGGAGATCGCCCAGGCCCGGGACTTCGTGGTCGCAATGGAGGGAGGGCTCGAGGCGCCGATCGCACAGGGAGGGACCAATGTCTCCGGGGGCCAGCGTCAGCGGCTCGCCATCGCCCGCGCCTTGATCCGCCGTCCGGAGATCTATCTCTTCGACGACTCGTTCTCTGCCGTCGACCTGGCAACGGATGCCCGACTGCGTCGGGCGTTGAAGCCCTATACGGCCGACTCCACGGTGGTGATCGTGGCGCAACGGGTGTCCACCATCGCCGACGCCGACCAGATCCTTGTTCTGGAGGACGGTGCCGTAGTCGGGCTAGGTACTCATGAGTCCCTGTTGGCAACCTGCCCCACTTACGTCGAGATCGTCGAATCGCAAATGAGGGCGGAGGTGGCCTCATGAGCGACCGGACGATGAAGACCACCGAGCGGGTCCAGGCCGGGCCGGGACCTGGGCGCGGCCCGTTCGGCGGCGGGATGATCGGTCAGAAGTCGCTCGAATTCGGGCCTTCGGCGAAAAGGCTCCTCGGCCGACTCCGCCCCCAGCGACCCAAGGTCATCGCCGTGCTCGTCACCGCCGTTCTCAGCGTCGGTCTGTCCGCGATCGGGCCCAGGGTCTTGGGCTGGGCCACCGACATCATCTTCGCCGGTGCCATGGGCAACCAGCTCCCGGCCGGGATGACCAAGGCCGAAGCGATCGACGCGGCACGGGCCACCGGCCAGGGCCAGGTCGCCGAGTTGCTGTCCGGGGTGGACGTGGTCCCCGGCCAGGGCATCGACTTCCGCGCGTTGGGGACGGTGCTGCTGCTCGCCCTTGCCATCTATGTCGGCTCTGCCTTGCTCGGCTACCTCCAGGGCTACCTGCTCAACGACGTGGTCCAGAGGACCATCTTCAGGATGCGGTCCGAGGTCGAGGACAAGCTCAACCGGCTTCCGCTGCGCTACTTCGACCGCCAGCCACGCGGGGAGTTGTTGAGCCGTGTCACCAACGACATCGACAACGTGTCCCAGAGCCTCCAGCAGACGATGAGCCAGATGTTGAACTCGCTCCTCACCGTGATCTTCGTGGTCGCGATGATGTTCTCCATCTCGCCGACATTGGCGCTGATCGCACTGGTGACGATCCCGCTCACCATGATCATTGCCGGCACGGTGATGAAACGGTCACAGAAGCATTTCATCGCTCAGTGGCGTCGCACCGGGACCCTCAACGCGCAGATCGAGGAGGCGTTCACGGGTCACAGCCTGGTCAAAGTCTTCGGCCGCCAGCGCGAGGTAGAGGAGAGCTTCGGGGTGGAGAACGAGGCCCTGTACGAATCCAGCTTCTCCGCCCAATTCCTCTCCGGCTTGATCATGCCGATCATGATGTTCATCGGGAACTTGAACTACGTGATCGTCGCCGTAGTCGGCGGGCTGCGGGTGGCCAGCGGGACCATGACCCTCGGAGACGTCCAGGCTTTCATTCAGTATTCACGCCAGTTCGCCCAGCCCATCACCCAGATCGCCTCGATGATCAACCTCCTGCAGTCGGGCGTCGCCTCGGCCGAACGAGTGTTCGAGCTGCTCGACGCAGACGAGGAAGTGGCTGACGACGACCAGCCGATCATGGTCGAGGACCCGCATGGACGGGTGGCCTTCGAGCGGGTGTCCTTCCGGTATGACGAGGATCGGCCCCTGATCGAGGACCTTTCCCTCACCGTCGAGCCCGGGCAGACGGTGGCCATTGTCGGTCCCACTGGCGCGGGCAAGACGACGCTCGTAAATCTCATCATGCGGTTCTACGAGCTGGACTCGGGAATAATCACTCTCGACGGAGTCGACATCGCCGACATGCGTCGCGCCGACCTCCGATCCGAGATCGGGATGGTGTTGCAGGACACCTGGCTGTTCCGGGGGACGATCCGTGAGAACATCGCCTACGGCCGCCCGGAAGCGACCGAAGACGAGATCCTGGAGGCGGCGCGCGCTACGTTCGTCGATCGCTTCGTGCACAGTCTCCCCGATGGCTACGACACGATGATCGACGACGAGGGGAGCAACGTCAGTGCCGGTGAGAAGCAGCTCATCACCATCGCCCGGGCCTTTCTGGCCGACCCCGCCCTGTTGATCCTGGATGAGGCAACGAGCTCAGTCGACACCCGCACCGAGGCACTGCTCCAGCATGCGATGGCCGCCCTTCGCACCGACCGCACCAGCTTCGTGATCGCCCACAGACTGTCCACGATCCGTGACGCCGACCTCATCCTGGTGATGGATGCGGGCCGCATCGTCGAACAGGGAAACCACGAGGAGCTGATCGCTCTCGACGGCGCCTACGCCGACCTCTACAACTCCCAGTTCTCCGGGGAAGACGAGGAGCCGGGGGCGGCGGCCTAGCGCTGAAATTGCCGCTTCACGGCGTGGACCCTCAGGTCATTGCCGTTCAATCCGCCCAGCGGTGGACCCGGATCGCCTCCGGGTCGAAGCCGACGGACCCGCAAAAGGCTTCGAAGGCGGCGCGGGGCACGCCTCTCCACTCGAGGTCGGCCAACGACTCCTCGATGGGCACATCGAGCCGGAGCGTGGTGAGCTCCCGGAAGAGATGGACCGCTTCCTGGTTCTCCCGGAGCACGGCGGCGAGCTTGTCTCCGCTACGCACCGTCACCTCCCAATCGGCGGCCGAATCGGGAATCAGCTCGAGGCGCGGATAGCGGGAGAGCACGGCCGCAGCCGACTTCGCCCCCCACCCGGGAAGTCCCGGCACC
The DNA here is from genome assembly GCA_963720925.1 of uncultured Acidobacteriota bacterium. Taxonomy (GTDB): domain Bacteria; phylum Actinomycetota; class Acidimicrobiia; order Spongiisociales; family ZC4RG35; genus JARDZU01. The sequence continues at coordinate 70,899 of CAVRHE010000001.1, read as the reverse complement.
CCATCGGCGGTGTCGCCAACCAGCGCTAGGTAGTCGGGTATCGATTCCGGATGGATCCCGAACTTCTCCACCACCGCCGCCTCGTCGAGCAGTTTCTGTTCACGGCGGTTGTAGGTGACGATCCGCCCGCCGATCACGCACTGGTTCAGGTCCTTATCGGGCGTCGCGATGACCACCTGGTCCACGTCCTCCACCCACCGGATCGCGGCAGTTGCGATGGCGTCGTCCGCCTCGAACTCGATGTTGCGCCACACCACGACTCCAATCGCCTCCAGGGCCGTCTCGGCGACAGGGAACTGGGCGAGGAGGTCGGGGTCCATGCCGGCGGACGACTTGTACGCCGGGAACATGACATTGCGGAACGACTCGATCACCGTGTCGAAACTGGCGGCCAGATGGGTGACCCCGGGCTCACGGAGCAGAGCCAGCGTCGAATCGACGATCCCGAGCGTCGCCTTGAGATCAGCCCCGTCGGGGCCGATGACGGTGTCCTTGCGGCCGTAGTGGGAGCGAAACAGCTCGTAGGTACCATCGAGAAGGTGGAGACGCACCAGCCCGATCCTACGTCAAACGGGGACACAGATCCCTGGGATGCCGCCTCAGTCGAATGGTCATCGTTGAAGGACCGCCTGTGGAGCACCTACCGGCAGGCCGCATCCGACGACGGCCCAACCGAAGAAGAGATCAAGAAGGCACTGTCGACGCTGGCCGGAGCCTGGGATCAGGTGGCGGCATCGTTGTCTGCCGCCCTCAGTGACCCTGACACCCGGGCGAGCCTGAAACGGGCAGCTGGATCCTTCGCCGCCGCCCTCGGCGCCACCGTCTCCGGTCTCGGCGATGAGATCAGAGGCAGGGATGATGCCCAAGGCACCCACTGATCTCGGCGACTGAGCTGAGTCAGCTCCTCGGGGAGGTGAAGCTCTTCGATCTGCGGTGGTCGCTCACCTCGCCCACACCCGGTCGCCAGTCTTACGAGCAAGGGCACATTCCAGGTGCTGTCTTCGTCGACCTCGACCGAGACCTGGCGGGCGCCGAAGGCGATGGGCGACATCCCCTCCCAGATATCTCCGAATTCGTCGACACCCTTGGGCGCCTCGGCCTCGAACCCGACGTCGATGTCGTCGTGTATGACGACATGTCGGGAGCGGTCGCAGCCCGGATGTGGTGGATGCTGGAGTCGATCGGCCATCAGGGCCACGTGAGGGTGCTCGACGGCGGCCTTCAGGAATGGGTCGGCCACGGCTTCCGTGTCGACAAGGGCTCGGTGACGCCGGGGCCGGCCGCATATCCTGCAGTGGCCGGATTCACTGGTGTCGTCCGACACAACGAACTGCAGGAGAGATACCTCGTCGACGTCCGGTCAGCGGAGAGGTACCGGGGCGAGGTCGAGCCGGTCGACCCCAAGGCCGGGCACATCCCCGGCGCAGTGAATGTCCCACTCGCCGACAATCTCGACGGCGGGCGCTTTCGGGACAGCGACGACCTGGTCGAGGTCTATCGGGACTTCCCCGACGATGGGGTCGTTTCCTGTGGCAGTGGGGTGAACGCCTGCCACGGCGCCCTCGCCCTCGTCATCGCTGGAAAGCCCATGCCGGACGTCTACATCGGGTCGTTCTCGGACTGGTCGAGACGCGATCTGCCGGTCGCCACCGGGCCCAATCCGTGATCGCGGCAAGGGCCATCGAGGCGATCGAGTCGTCAGACACAGACGAGTTGCTCCGGATCGTCGACGGGCTCTGCTCCAGCCGGAGCTGGGACGACCTGATGGAGCTCCGGCATCGATGCGCCGAGGCGGTGGGCAGGGGAAAACAGGTCTGGGGCGTCGAGGAGCACATTCGATATCGCCTCGTATTGGAGGCCCCGGCTCCGATCGCAGGACCAGTGGTGGCCGAAGGACAATCACGCTTTGCCCTGGGCCCCTTGCCCGAGGTGGCGGCGAGCACCAAGCCATGGGTCGACCTGGCCCCCCATATCCCGCCCGGGCCCGAGCGAGACACCGTCGCCGCCGAGCGGGTGGTCCGCGGAGAGCCGATCGATATCCCGATCCCCGACCTCCCCGCCACGCTCATGACATGGGAGCCGGCCTATCCCACTGCTGTATACAAGAAGGACAAGGTCGAGGCGCCCGCCCCACGGATCCCCGGGACCGTTGAGGTCGATCCTGCCCGTTCAGGTGGAGTCGATCGACGACACCGACTCGCTCGCCGCCCTTGGTGACCTCGTCGAGCCTTGGACCGATCAGTCGAACGGACGCTCGCAGGCGACGGCGGTGGAGGGAGATCACCTGGCGGCGATCGCGGCGTTGGGCATGACGCGAGCGCGGGTTGCCTCGATCGACCCGAGTCACGGTCTGGCCTGGATGGGGTGGGCCGCCGCCTCCGGAGGGGCACATGGCCGCCGCCGCGGCGCCGCCGCCGGGCGCTATCTGGCCTGGTGGGCGGTGGCGACGCTGATCGACCTGGACTGGCCCGCAGACCCCGAATCGATAGGGGGCCGCTGTTGCCGGGCTCAGCTGGAATTGGTTCGACGATGGGAGCCCGGAGACCGGATGGCTCCTCCGTCTGGCCATATCCAGCACCGACCTCGGCCTCTCCTGGGCCGTCGCGGCCACAGATCAGGTGTGAGTCAACCCACGCTGACCTGAATGTAGTGCCAGCCCGTGGCGCCGTCGGGAGCAGGTGGGCGGAGCTCGTCGGTCTGGAGGTTGCCTTCCCCATCGGTGGCGCGCACCTGGAGCTGGTGGGACCCGGCGGGGGCATCCCAATCGACCACCCATTGCCGCCAGCAATTGTCGGACAAGGGCTCGGCGAGACGCGCCTCCACCCATTCGGCATCATCGCCCAGCCTGACCTCCACCTTGGAGATTCCCCTGGTCGGCGCCCATGCCACCCCGGCGACCTGCCGCGTTCCCGGCGCCATCGACGCACCCTGGGTCGGGGTGTCGATCCGGCTCTGCGTCTTGATCGGTGCCTCCTTGGCCCAACCCCGCGGGATCCAGTAGGCGTCGAAGTCGTCCCATCCGGTCAGTTCGATCGACGAGATCCATTTGGTCGCCGATACGTAGCCGTAAAGACCCGCCACGACGAGACGGGCCGGAAAGCCGTGCTCCATCGGAAGTGGCTCGCCGTTCATGCCCACCACGATCAGGGCATCCCGGCCGTCATAGACGGCTTCGACCGGGAAACCGACCGTGAAATCGTCCACCGAACGGCCGACAAGCTGCTCGGCGTCGTCGCGAACTCCCGCCCGGTCGAGGATGTCGGCCAGGGGCACACCGAGCCAACGAGCGTTCCCGACGAGGTCACCACCGACCTCGTTCGATACACAGGACAGGGTCACGTCCTTCTCGATCAACGGCATGTCGAGTAGATCGAAATAGGAGATCGAATAGGGGCTATCGACCCTCCCCTCGATCGACAGGGCCCACTCCTGGATGTCGACGCGGGGGACCCCGAGGAATGCGGTGTCGATCCGATAGAACACCTCATTGGGCGTGACCACCGAGCTGAGGCCCTCGACTCCGAGCTCGGCTGCTTCGGGAACCGCCGGGAGCGCCTCGGCGGCGGCGGGAAGGGCTACTTCGGCCCGCCCCGACGCCGAACGTGTCGTGCGATTCACCAGCGCCCGCCCGATGCCACCGGAGAGCACCGCCAGCCCAAAAAGTGCTCCCGCCCCAATGACGAAGCCACGTCGTGAGACGCCGTGCGGCGCTCCTTCATCGGAGGGCGAACCCGCCGGCTCGGCACCCCGGGCATAGAGCCATTGCAGGGCCACGAGCCCGGAGATCGCGGCCAGGCCCGCAGGGATCACGGCCAACCCCAAGGACACCTTCGGGTCGTCGAGGGCGGCCAGTGCGGCAAGAGCGGAGAACCCGATGAAGGCCGCCATCGCGATCCCGAAGCGATCACGGGCCACGACACCGACTACAGCGCCCACGAGGATCGTCACCACGATGATCCCGATGAGAAGGACCAGCTTGTCATTCGGTGCCAAAGGTGGCGATGGCCCATTCCTTGATCGGGGTGGGCACCATGTCGATCACCCAGTTGCCCATCCCCCCGATCAACGAGGGCAGACCGAGCAATCCGGCCGCCAACTCGGAAATACCGAGTGCGACAGTGGCAGCCACCGCGCCCGACAGCGCATCGCGGGCCGTCTTCGATCTCATGAGGACAACTTAGATCCGACCCGGACAAAGCAGGCCAAAGCAGCGAGAAACAAACGATCAAATAGTGTGTCTGCATGGATCTGGTGATCGGCGAGGACGGAGTCCCACGATGCTGGTGGGGAGCCGAGCCTGAGATCTATCGGCAGTACCACGATGACGAGTGGGGCCGGTCGGTCACTGATGACAGCCGACTCTTCGAGAAGATCTGTCTCGAGGGATTTCAGGCAGGTCTCTCCTGGCTCACCATCCTGCGCAAGCGGGAGAGCTTCCGAGCCGGGTTCGCCGGGTTCGACCCAGCCACTGTCGCCGCGTTCGGCGAGGAAGACGTGGCACGACTTCTGGCCGACGCCGGCATCGTCCGCCACCAAGGGAAGATCCGCTCGACCATCAACAATGCAGGACGGGCGCTCGAAGTCATCGAGGAGCGAGGCTCTTTGGCGGCCTACTTCTGGTCGTGGGCCGAGCCCGAGTCACCGCCACCGGTCGAGATCCTGGCGACGACCGAGGTCTCGACCGCCCTCTCCAAGGATTTGAAGAAGCGGGGATGGTCCTTCGTCGGCCCGACCACGGTCTATGCCTTCATGCAGGCCATGGGCCTGGTCAATGATCATCTCGAAGGCTGTCATGTGCGTGAGGATTGTGCCCGGGCCAGACGGCATGTCATGAGCACCGACCTCTAGGTTTCGCCCTGTGATCGACCGGCCCGCCTTCACCATCGGCATCGAAGAGGAATACCTGGTCGTGGACCGCCAGACCAGGGATCTGGTCAAGGACCCGCCGGCCGAGATGTGGGATTCCCTGCGGGAGGTGCTCGGGCCCCAGGTCGCCCCCGAGTTCCTCAAGGCGCAGATCGAGGTCGGAACCAAGGTGTGCGCCAAGCTGGCGGAGGCGCGCGACGACCTCGCCGGCCTTCGTCGCGACCTGTCGGGAGTGGTCAACGAGTACGGGGCAGCGATCGTCGCCGCCTCCACCCATCCATTCGCGAACTGGATGGAACAGGAGCCGACCGAGCAGCCCAGATACCAGCGGATCGCCGCCGACTACCAGGTCGTCGCTCGCCAGATGGTCATCTGCGGCATGCACGTCCATGTCGGGATCGAGGACGAGCACCTGCGCATCGACCTGATGAACCAGATCCGCTACATGCTCCCCCACGTCCTCGCCCTGAGCACGTCGTCGCCATTCTGGGCGGGGAGCGACACCGGTCTCCTCGCCTACCGCCCGATCATCTTCAAGAACATGCCTCGAACCGGCGCCCCCGAGGAGTTCGAGTCCTGGGGTGAGTACCAGCGAACGGTGAACATCCTGGTCGAGGCGGGGATCATCGAAGACGCCACCAAGCTGTGGTGGGACATACGGCCCTCAGCCCGCTACCCGACGCTCGAGATGAGGATCAGCGACGTTTGCACCCGGCTCGACGACGCAATGACCGTGGCGGCCTTCTACCTCTGCCTGCTCGGCTATCTCTTCCGTCTCCGACGGCGAAACCAGAGGTGGCGGGTCTACTCGCCCTTCCTCATCTCGGAGAACATGTGGCGGGCGCAGCGTTACGGGACCGACGGATCACTGATCGATTTCGGCCGCGGTGAGCTGGTGCAGTTCTCGGACCTCATGGAGGAGGCCATCGAGATGCTGGCGCAGGACGCGCTCGAATTCGACGTCATCGAGGAGTTGCGGCACATGCGCACGATCATCAACGAGGGGACAAGCGCCCATCGACAGCTCGCCGTACACCGGGCGGCGGTGGATGCCGGGGCCGGTGAACGGGAGGCGCTGGAAGCAGTGGTCGACCACCTCATCCTGGACACGATGCACGGGCTATGACGGAATATCAGGTCGACCCGGCGACCCTCGCACTCCGCATCTCCGATCTGCTTCCCGAAGACGGCTCACACATCCGCCAGGTCCTCTTCGACGAGATCGAGACCCGCCTGCCACGCGATCCTGAGGCACGGATCAACATCCAACTGTCCGAGTTGAATCCCGGCCGCACCGCCTCCTGGCATGTCCACAACGGGATCGTCTACTTCGTCTTGCTGCGGGGAATCGTGTCCCTGCAATACGAGGGACGAACCGAGCACTATTCGGCGGGTGACGTCTACACCGAGCCGATCGGGGTGGTGCACCGTGCGCATAATCCCCATTCCGAGATCGCGGCTGCCCTGATCGGGTTCTGGGTGACCGCGGCCGAGCGCCCCCACATCACCGAGGTGTCGGCACCGGCGTGGGAGCCGACCGGGGACCGTCACCCCGGTCTCGGCTGATCGCTGAGGTCAGACTTCGGCGGGGATCCCCGAAGGCGTACCCACAGGCTCTATCGGGATCAAGCGGGTGAAGTACAGGGCCACCACCACGAACAACGCCAGCACGGAGAGACTCGCTCGGAGGCCATTGATCCGCGCCTGTTCGTTCTCGGCGACGATGGCATCGGCCACACTCGACGGAACACCGGCATCATCGAGCGCCGTCTCGAGCTGAGCATTGGAGACAAATGGGATTCCTCCGGCGAGCTCGACCTCGGCTCCGGACGACACCTCGGGGGGGACATCCGGGTTGTCCTGTATCCCCTGAACGAATGCCGTGGTCAGGGCGGCAATGAGGATCGAGCCGGCCAGGGCTGTGCCGAGGGACGCTCCCAGATTGGTCATGGTGTTTTGGAGACCGCCGACTTCGCCCGTCTCCTTGTCGGGGACAGCCGACACAGTCACAGCTCCCAACTGTGACGCCAGCGCGCCCACACCCAGCCCGGTGAGCAGCATCGGCACCGCGACGATCTCGGGCCCGACGCCCACCTCGAGGGCGGCAATGAGGGAAACCACCCCGGCGAGAAGTGCGATCAATCCCCACCGGACAACCGTCCGCGGCGCGGCCTTTGGCCGATATTTGGGGATGGCGACTGCCGTGAGCAGGAGCGCCACCGAGAGAGGCAGCAATCGCACCCCTGTCTCCAGGGCAGTCAGGCCGAGAGCGACGGAGAGGAAGAGCGGGACGGTGAAGAAAATGCCCGGCCTGGATCATGAACTGGAAGAAGAACATCGTCAGGCCCCCGTTGAGCTGGGCGTTTCGGAGCATCTCGATTCTCACCAGAGGTTCCCGCCCACGGGCCACGACCCTCGCCTCCCAGGCAAAGAAGATCCTGATGATGAGGGCCCCGGCCACGATCAACCACACGGTCGGCGAAATCCCGAGCCATTCCGGGCCACCGGGTTTCGGTTGGATCCAGCCCCATTCGCCCGAGCGAAGCACGCCGAAGACAGCGAGACCGAGCCCGGCGGCGGTGAGGGCAGCACCGACCAGGTCCAACCGGTGTTTCGCCTCTGGGGGCGCGTCTTGCATACGTCGAGTGAGCAAGAGGATCGCAGCCACCACCACGACCTCGCCCGCGAACACATATCTCCAGGTCCAATTTGTCGTGACAAAGCCCCCGATCAGGGGTCCCGCGGCCACCGCGATGGCGCCGGCCGAGGCGACAAGGCCATAGGCACGCGGTCGCCCCTCCGGAGGGAAATTCGATGCGACCAGCGCCACGATCGCGGGCATGATCAGCGCCGCCCCGATGCCTTCCAGGAACGACCAGCCAATGATCAGAACGGTAAGCGTGGGGGCCAACGAAGTCGTCAGGGACCCAGCGCCGTAGATGACGCAGCCGATCATGAACGCCCGCTTCCGACCGATGAGACTGCCGATCTTCCCGCCCGTGATCATCAGCGTCGCCATGACCAACGTGTAGAGGGTTATCGCGGTCTGGATGCCGGTGACGGTGGTGCCCAGATCCTCGGCCACCTGGGCAATGGAGACATTCATCACCGAGCTGTCGAGCGTCATGAGGAACTGACCCGACGCCAGCGTCAGGAGCACGATCCCGGCAGCGCTCTTGGTCCTGTCCGTCATCTAATCGAGTGGCCCGACGTGGGTGACGTGCGAGGCAGCGAATCTGGCAGCTGGGCAAATCGGCACGGGCGCCACTGTACGGATTCGCCGCGAGTCACAGCTGCTTTCGGTGCCCAGGTCGATCAACAATCACTTCCTATCGGCGACACGAGGGTGTCCCGGCGAGATATAGAGTGCCGCACGATGAGTCGGGGTGACGGCATCGATATCGAGGCGCGGGACCCGCCATGCTCGCTGACAACGTCGACCGCGATCGACTCGTGCAGACATTCCTCGATCTCGTGGCGATCGACAGCCCGACCGGGCATGAAGAGCGGATCGGCAAGGAGCTGGCCGCGAGGTTCACCGACTTCGGCTGCACCGTCACCATGGACGATGTCGGGAACCTGGTCGCGGTCCTCCCCGGCACCCGGCCCGACACCGTGTTGCTCTCGACCCACATGGACACGGCGGGGACCGATGTCGGGAATCAAGCCCATCATCGAAGACGGGGTCATCAAGACCGATGGGACCACGATCCTCGGCGCAGATGACAAGTCGGGTATTGCCGGATGTCTGGAGCTGCTGACGATCCTCGATTCCCATCCCGAGGTGGATCACCCGACGCTCGAGTTCGTCATCTCCGTTGGCGAGGAGAGCGGGTTGCTCGGATCCCGCCAGATGGATCTGAGCCGCCTGAGCTCGACCTACGGGTTCGTGCTCGACACCGCCGGCGAGATCGGCGCCATCACCTATTGGACGCCAACCTCCGTCTACATCACGGCAGCGGTTCACGGGAAGAAAGCCCATGCCGGCGTCGAGCCCGAGAAGGGGATCAATGCGGTGAAGGTGGCGGCCGAGGCCATCGCCGCGATGCCACTCGGTCGGATCGACGAGGAAACAGTGGCCAACATCGGGACCATCACCGGAGGGGAGGCCAGGAACATCGTCCCCGGCGAGGTCACCCTCCAGGGAATGGCCCGAAGCCACGACCAAGGGAAGCTCGACGCCCAGTTGGATGCCATGCGCTCCGCTCTGGCCGAGGCTGCAGACCGACACGGGGCGACTCTCGACTTCGAGGCCGAGGAGATCTACCGGACCTATCACATCGACGAATCCGAGCGGCCCTACCGCGAGGCAGCCCGTGCGATCAGGTCACTGGGGCTGGAGGTGATTCCACGAAAGAGCGGCGGCGGGACAGATGGCAATTTCTTCAACGCACACGGAATAGCCTGTGTCGCCATGGCCACAGGCATGGTCGACGAGCACGCCGCTACCGAGCACATTGCCATCGACGACATGGTCATGGCGTGCAAGATCCTCGTGACCATCGTCACCCAGGAACCGGAATGAAGGGAGTGGCACGATGACCGGACTCCGCCGACGAGCATGGTTGGTCGCCATGACCGCGCTCGCCCTGACGCTCGCATCATGCGGGAACGCCGAAGAGCGGAGTCTCTGCCGGCAGTACGAGGACCTGCAGGATGCGGTGGCCGAGGTGGAGACTCTGGAGCCGGAGACAGCTACCGCGGCTGACGCACTGGAGCTGGTCGAGAACGTCATGGTCCAGCTGGATCAGTTCCAGGCCGAGGCCGATGGCCTGTACGACCAGGCGGTCTCGAACCTGAATTTCGCCCTGACCGAATTGAGACAGGTGACCTTCGATCTCGGTGACGAAGGCCTCGAAGTGGCCCAGCCGCTCATGCAGGAATCGCTGGACAGCTCGGTCACGGCGTACAACGCCCTTCAAGAACGACTCGACGTCGTCTGCGGCACGGACTGACCAAAGGAGAGAAATTGGACATCATCTTCATCCTCGAGGCGGTGGTGGTTCTCGGCGCCATCGTCATGGGCACCCGTGCCGGAGGAGTTGGGATCGGCGTTTGGGGTGGTCTCGGCGTCGCGATCCTCGTCTTCATTTTCGGGGAGGCGCCCGGGGAACCGCCGATTTCGGCCCTCCTGATCATCCTCGCCGTGGTCACCGCGGCAGCCCTGATGCAGGTGGCCGGCGGAGTCGACTGGATGGTCATGATCGCAGCGAACGTCATCCAGAGTCGTCCCAAGCAGATCACGGTGATCGCCCCGCTCACCGCTTTTCTCTTCACGGTTGGGGCGGGGACGAGCAACATCCTCTACCCACTGCTGCCGGTGATCTACGACGTCTCCTATCAGAACGGCATCCGGCCCTCACGCCCACTGACGGTGACCGTCGTGCAATCCGGCATGTCGCTGGCTGCGTCGCCCGTCTCGGCGGCGATGGCCGCGATGGTGACTCTGACCGCGGTGGAGCCGTACAACTTCGACCTGGCGCAAATCCTCTCGATCACCTTCCCGGCAGGCGTGATCGGGATCATCGTCACCGCCCTGATCGTGGGACGGATGGGCAAGGACATCGACGAGGATCCGGAGATTCAGGCCAAGATCGCCTCTGGCGAGCTCGCCCGACCCGAGGTCTCCGGTGAGAAGATCGAGTTGACCGCAACCAAGGAAGGCCGGAACTCGGGGATCATCTTCCTCCTCGGTGTCCTCACCATCGTGATCCTGGGCTTGTTCCCCGATCTACGGCCCGCGTTCGAGATCGAAGGTGAACTGGTCACGATCGACATGACCACGACCATCGAACTGGTCATGTTCACAGTCGGTGTCCTCATCATCCTCATCGGAAAGCCCAATGTGAGCGAGGTCCCCGGAGCCTCGGTGTTCAAGGCAGGCATGGTCTCGGCCATCGCCTTGTTCGGCATCGCCTGGCTGACGGCCACGTTCATCGCGGCCCACGAGGAGTTCATCGTCACCACGATCGGAGGATGGGTCGATCAGGCACCGTGGATCTTCGCCCTCGCTGTGTTCCTGGTCGCTGCACTGACAACGAGCCAGTCGACCGCAACCCGAACCATTGTCCCGATCGGTCTCGCGGCCGGTTTGGCCCCTGGTCTGGTCACCGGCATGTGGGGCGGTGCGCTGGGTGGCGTCTACACCTTGCCTGCCAACGGAACCCAGATCGCGGCCGCCAACTTCGACCTCACCGGGTCCACCAAGCTGGGAACCAAGCTGCTCGATCACAGCTTCTTCGTCCCGATGCTGATCATGACCGTGGTGTCGGTTGTGGTGGGTGCGCTGATCGGGGTGATCTTCTACTGATCCGAAGTCGAGATGACCACCTCTGAAAAGCCCGCGTCCGGTGGCATGACAGTTCGCGGGGCCGCGTCGCTCGGCATAGGGGCCATGGTCGGCGCCGGCATCTTCGCCCTGCTCGGCGAGGCGGGAGCGGTTGCAGGCGCCGCCACCTGGCTCTCGTTCCTCCTGGGCGGGGTGATCGCGACCCTTCTCGGATACGTGGTCGCCAAGCTCGGGGCTCGGTATCCGTCCTCGGGCGGGCTCGTTACCTTCCTCACCCAGGGATTCGGAGTCGGACATCTCGTCGGCACCTTCGCCTGGCTGCTCTATTTCGCCGCCATCATCATCACCGCGATGGTGGCGGTGTCATTCGGCAGCTACGCCGTTGCCCTCTTCATCGGCGAAAGCGCGAGCGCCACCGCGGCGAATCTCTTCACCGCGGGTGTCATCGTGGTGGTGGCCGCGGTCCAGATCCTGGGTGCCGATGCGATCAGCAAGATCCAGTCGTTGGTCGTGGTGATCCTGCTTGCAGTGTTCGCCGTGTTCATCGCAGTCACCCTCGGGGAGATGGACACCGAGTTGCTCTCCCCTTCCCTCTACCCCCCGGCTATCGACATCGTCTCCAGCATCGCCCTCACCTTCTTTGCCTATCTGGGGTTCGCTGTCATCAGCTATGCCGGAGAGGATCTGCCGGATCCGGCCCGAAACCTTCCCAAGGCGACCTATATCGCCCTCGGGATCACCACCGCTCTCTACATCCTGATCTCCCTGGGAGTGTTCGGGACACTGACAGTCGACCAGGTGGTCGGTTATGGAGAAACTGCACTCGCCGAGGCGGCGCGACCGGTGCTCGGGGATGCCGGGTTCGCGATGATGGCCATCGCCGCCCTCCTCGCCACCTTCACTTCGGTGAATGCCAATGTGTACGGAGTGGTGGGTCTGACGTCCGCTCTTGCCCGCAGCGGCCAGTTCCCTCCGAAGTTCGCCCACCCGGGGCGATTCGGGAGCACCATGGGCATGGGTGTCTCCGCACTCCTCGTCCTGCTCCTCGCCCTGCTCGTCGACCTGACCGCGATCGCATCGCTGGGGAGTGTCGTGGCACTCGTCATCTTCCTCATGGTGGCCCTGGCCGGGATGCGTCTCCGAGCCGAGACCGGCTCCAACATCGTGATCATCGGCCTCGGCATCGTGTCCACGGCCGTGGTTCTCCTGGTGTTCGGGATCCAGACCTGGCAGGACGCACCGGAGACGTTCGTCGCGATGATCGCGGTCCTCGGTCTCGCTGTCGTACTCGAGCTCGTCTGGAGCGCGGTGTTTCGACGGCGGCAGGCCGCACAGACGACAGAGTAGAAATCAAGTGACCGGGTGTCCTCGGGTGGGAGGAGCCACCGCACTTGCCCGAGGGGAACACGCGAGATAGGAGACATGATGCTGACCACTGAAGAAGTCCGGTCCCGGGCGAAAGCCCTGATGCCTGGGCTCACCGAGGACCTCAAGGACCTGGTGAGTCACGCCTCGTGCTCGTTCCCCGGATTTCCGGAGGAACCGGTTCACGACATGCGCCGGGCGTCGATGGCGCTCCTCGAGAAGCACGGAGCAGAGGTACATGAGCTGGATCTCGGCAAGGGGAAGCCCGCCATCTATGGCGATATGCGCGGTCCTGAAGGGTCGCCGACGGTCCTCCTCTACGCCCATTACGACGTGCAGCCGGCACCGATCGAGGCGGGCTGGGACACCGACCCCTGGACTGCGGAGATCAAGGACGGGCGCCTCTACGGACGGGGGGCAGCGGACGACAAGAGCGGGGTGATCATCCACGCCGGCACGCTTGGCGTCTTCCAGGGTGACCTCCCGGTCAATCTCCGGATCCTCATGGAGGGTGAGGAGGAGACGGTCAGCCATCTCGGGCCCTACGTCGACGCCCACCCCGAGCTCTTTCAAGCGGACACCTATGTGATCGCCGACATGGGCAACCCGGCAGCAGGGGTCCCCGCAGTGACCACGACACTGCGCGGCAACGTGATCGTGGTGGTCAAGGTCAGGTCTCTCCATCACCCGGCGCACTCCGGTCTTTTCGGCGGAGCGGCCCCCGATGCCCTCCTCGCCCTGATCCGGATCCTCGCCAGCCTGCACGACGACGCAGGCGACACCGTCGTCCCCGGCCTGGCCAAGTTCGAGTGGTCGGGCAGTGAGATGGATCCCGATGCGTTCCGTGAGGCGGCGGGGATGGTCGATGGTGCGCAACTGATCGGCTCGGGCACCGTCGGCGCCCGCCTGTGGTCCCGCCCGGCCGCGTCGGTGATCGGGATCGACGCCCCATCGGTCGAGGAGGCTTCGAACGTCGTGATCCCGGAGGCCGCGGCCAAGATCACGATGCGAATCCCGCCCGGCGCCGATTCCGAGCACGAGGTGGGCCTGCTCATCGAGCATTTGAAAAAGGCGGCGCCGTGGGGCGTACATGTCGAAGTGGAGAAGGTGAGGGTCGGCTACCCGTTCGCGGCGAAGATGGACGGGCCGGCGGTCAAGGCTGCGATGGAGGCGATGGCCGCCGCCTACGAGACCGAGGCCGGCTTCATGGGGAGCGGCGGCTCGATCCCGCTGGTGGCCCGACTTCAGGGAATCAGCCCCAACGCCGAGGTCATCCTCTGGGGAGCCGAGGACGTAGCCAAGGCCAAGATCCACGCCTCCAACGAGAGTGTGGATCTGAACGAGATCGAACGACTGATCATCGCGCAGGCCTTGACCTTGCAGACACTGGGAGGGCAAGGCTGACAGCCTCACCATGGCCAATCCAGTACTGACCAGGCAATTCGGGGAGCCGGCCGCGTCCGACGCAGCCCTCGAGAGCGCACCGGCTCCTTCGACCACCGCCACCGGCGAGAAGAGGATGACCATCGGCTCGGTGGCGGCAGCCACCTTCTTCCTGTTGCTGCTGGTCGTGGCCGGCGCTGCCTATGGATGGGCCAACGCAGTGGCCGTACAACGCTGGTATTGGCTGTTCGTAATCGGCTTGCTGGTGCTGGTCTTCGCCACCGTGGCCAGGCCCCGGATGGCTCCGATCACCGGGATCGTCTACTCGTTGGGTCAGGGCGCACTGGTCGGGTCGATCTCGAAGATCTACGAGACCTTCTACGAGGGGATCGTGTTCCTCGCTCTGACAGCCACGGTCGCGGTCTTCGTCGGCGCCCTGGTCCTCTATGTCTTCCGAATCATCAAGGTGACCCAGAAGACCCGGTCGGTGATCATCATCGCCACCGTCGGGATCGGCCTCTTCTATCTGGCAACTTTGCTGCTCTCGATCTTCGGTGTGGACGTGCCCCTTGTGACCGGAGTCGGCACCGGCGCCCTCGTGTTCAGCATCGTGGTGGTGATCGTGGCCGCGCTGAATCTGCTCCTCGATTTCTCAGTGATCGAGCATGGCATCGCCACCGGGGCGCCGAGGGCGTTCTCGTGGTTCGCCGCCTTCGGGCTGATGGTGACGATCATCTGGCTCTACATCGAGATCCTCAGGCTGATCGCCATCGTCTTCGCCCGAAGGGGATAGGTTCGGTTTGGTGAGCAGACCGGTACGGATCGCAGTCCAACTCCAACCACAGCACGGCGACTACGCCGGATTACGGGCCGCCGCCGTGCGAGCCGAGGAGATGGGTGTCGACATCGTCTTCAACTGGGACCACTTCTTCCCTCTCAGCGGTGCTGCCGACGGGAAGCATTTCGAATGCTGGACCACGCTGGCATCTTTCGCCGAGGTGACCGAACGGGTCGAGATCGGGGCCCTGGTGACCGCCAACAGCTACCGCAACCCAGACCTGCTCGCCGACATGGCCCGCACCGTCGATCACATCTCCCAGGGCCGGATGATCCTCGGTATCGGTGCGGGGTGGTTCCAACACGACTACGACGAATACGGCTACGACTTCGGCACTCCCGGTACCCGTCTCA
The DNA here is from genome assembly GCA_963720925.1 of uncultured Acidobacteriota bacterium. Lineage (GTDB taxonomy): Bacteria > Actinomycetota > Acidimicrobiia > Spongiisociales > ZC4RG35 > JARDZU01. Next base: position 55,805 of record CAVRHE010000001.1, on the reverse strand, counting down.
GTGACCTCAGGGATGCGCTGCCCAGGATCGAGAACCGCTGGGCGCAACTCAACCCTCGACCGATCCGGGACATCCCGATCCTCGTCGGAGGTGGCGGGGAGCGGCGAACGCTCCGCTATGCCGCCCGTCATGCCGACATATGGCACGGTTGGGGGCGGCCCGACACCGTCCGGCACAAGTGCGAGGTGCTCGACAGCTGGTGCGCTCGCGAAGGGCGGGACCCGGCAGAGATCGAGCGCTCCTGTGGCGCCAACCCGCTCAAACCGGAGACAGGTGACGGGTACGTGGATGCCGGGGCCACACTCCTCACCATGTCATTCGACGGCCGGGAGTCGTGGGATCTCTCCCCGCTCAAGGACTGGTTGTCCTGGCGCGATCAGAGGAATCGGCAGCCGTAGGTCGCCGGTCGATGCCCTAAATCTCACGCGCTAGGTTCGCCAGCATGGGCCCAGCAATAGGCGAGATCCTCCCGCTCGCCGTCGGGGTAGCGATCAGTCCGATCCCGATCATCGCCGTCGTTCTCATGCTCTCGACCCCGAAGGGCAGAGGCAACGGCCTTGCCTTCCTGCTCGGTTGGCTGGTCGGCCTGGGCCTCGTTGGGGTGATCGTCCTTCTCGTGGCCGACCCTGCCGGGGCCAGCGAGGACGGCGGGCCGGCTACCTGGGTGGGCTGGTTCGTGCTCATCCTCGGTCTGATCGCGGTCCTCATCGGGATCAGATCGTGGCGCGGCCGCCCGCGGGGCGACGACGAGCCTCCGATGCCGACGTGGATGTCCGCCATCGATCAGTTCACCGCGGGCAAATCGCTCGGTCTCGGCTTCCTGCTTGCCGCCCTCAACCCGAAGAACCTGACTTTGACACTGGCCGCGGCGACCTCCATCGCCGGCGCCGGGCTCTCGAGCACCGACTCATACATCGTGCTCGCCGTTTTCGTCGTGATTGGGACCATCGGTCTGGCGATACCGATCGGGATCTACTTTCTCGGCGGCGACACGGCCGCCCAGACCCTCGCCGAGCTCCGACACTGGTTGGCGATCAACAACGCCACGATCATGGCGGTGCTCATGGTGGTGATTGGAGCCAAGTTGATCGGAAGTGGCATGCAGGTGGTGTTGCCCTGATGGATGGCGGGACGCCAATCGAGATCTCCCCGGGGCGGAGAGACCGTGAGGGTATGCGCCGGATCCCCGGTGGCCGATTTCGCATGGGCTCGGAGGATTTCTATCCGGACGAGAAACCGGTGCATGAGGTCGCGGTGGACGGATTCTGGATGGACGAGCACCCGGTCACCAACGCCGAGTTTCGCCGATTCGTCAAAGAGACCGGCCACGTCACCATCGCCGAGCGTCCGCTCGACCCGGCCGAGTACCCAGACGCCGATCCCGATCTTTTGGTGCCCGGGTCCCTGGTGTTCCACAAGACGCACGGGCCCGGTCGATCTGAACGACTATCGGAACTGGTGGGAGTACGTGCCGAGCGCCCACTGGCGACGCCCGGGGGGGCCGGGGACCACATTTCACGGGAAGGGCGATCATCCCGTGGTCCACATCGCCTGGGAGGATGCCAGGTCGTATGCCGATTGGATGGGCAAGGACCTGCCCACCGAGGCGGAATGGGAGTTCGCCTGTCGGGGAGGACTCGATGGCGCCAAATTCGCCTGGGGGGACGAGCACTTCCCCGACGGGAGGGCGATGGCCAACAGCTGGCAGGGGGAGTTCCCCTGGGAGAACCTCAAGGTCGACGGGTTCGAAGGGACTTCGCCGGTGGGCAGCTTCCCTGCCAACGGGTACGGGCTCTACGACATGACCGGGAACGTCTGGGAGTGGACCATCGATTGGTACATCCCACGTCACCCGGACCAGGCCGAGCATGCCTGCTGTGTCCCCACCAACCCTCGGGTGACCTCACCGGAGCAGAGCTACAACCCGGGCCAACCCGGCGAGCACATCCCCCGCCGGGTGATCAAAGGAGGCTCGCATCTGTGCGCCCCCAACTACTGCCTTCGCTACCGACCCGCAGCCCGACAGCCGCAGATGATCGACACCTCCATGTCGCATCTCGGATTTCCGGTGTGTGGTCCGCGACAGGGCCTCGAACGAAGAAGGAGATGCCGCTCATGGCTGACAAACCAAACATCCTCGTCATATGGGGAGACGACATCGGGATCAGCAACCTGAGCTGCTACAGCCATGGTCTGATGGGCTACCGAACCCCCAACATCGATCGCCTCGCCGCAGAGGGGATGTTGTTCACCGACTGCCTACGGTGAGCAGAGCTGCACCGCCGGGCGCTCCTCCTTCATCACCGGTCAGAGCGTCTACCGGACCGGGTTGAGCAAGGTCGGCTTTCCCGGCATGGACATTGGCCTTCAGGCGGAGGATGTTGACCATCGCCGAGCTGCTCAAGCCGTTGGCTATGCCACGGCGCAGTTCGGCAAGAACCATCTCGGCGACCTCAACAAGTTTCTTCCCACGGCCCACGGGTTCGACGAGTTCTTTGGCAACCTCTACCACCTCAACGCCGAAGAGGAGCCCGAACAGCCGGACTACCCGAAGCAGGAGGAGTTCCCCGACGTCTCAACCGAGCTGCAGCTTCCACGCGGTGTCATCCACTCCTGGGCGACCGAAGAGGACGACGCCACCGAGGATCCCAAGTACGGGCGGTGGGCAAGCAACGCATCGAAGACACCGGACCGCTCACCAAGAAAGCGGATGGAGACGATCGACGACGAGATTCGGTGGGCGCCTGCATCGACTTCATCAAGCGCCAACACGAGTCCGACACCCCGTTCTTCGTGTGGATGAATACCACCCACATGCATCTGCGTTACCCACACCAAGCCGGAGAGTCTCGGGTCAGGCGGGACGGTGGCAGTCCCCCTACCACGACACGATGATCGACCACGACAAGCACGTGGGTCAGCTGCTCGACCTGCTCGACGAGCTCGGTATCGCCGAGGACACCATCGTCATCTACTCCACCGACAACGGCCCCCACATGAACACCTGGCCCGACGCCGGGATGACGCCGTTCCGGAGTGAGAAGAACACGAACTGGGAAGGGGCATTCCGGATCCCCGAGCTGATCCGGTGGCCGGGCAAGATCGAGGCGGGCACCGTGTCCAACGAGATCATCCAGCACCACGACTGGCTGCCCACCTTTCGTCGCCGCCGCGGGAGATCCCGACATCGTCGAGAAGCTGAAGCAGGGGCCACACCATCGATGACAAGACCTACAAGGTCCACATCGATGGGTACAACTTGCTCCCCTATCTCACCGGGGAGGTGGAAAAGAGCCCACGGCAGGGTTCATCTATTTCTCCGACGACTGCGATGTTCTCGGGATCAGATACGACAACTGGAAGGTCGTCTTTCATGGAGCAGCGCTCGCCCGGAACTTGGGCCTGTGGGCGGAGCCGTTCATACCGCTGCGTGTGCCCAAGCTGTTCAACCTCCGTACCGATCCCTACGAGCGAGCAGACGTCACCTCCAACACCTACTACGACTGGTTCATCGACCGCGACTATTCCTCGTGTTCTACGGCGGATTCATCGCCGACCCAGTTCCTCGAGACCTTCAAGGAGTTTCCAGCCCCGTCAGAAAGCCGCCTCCTTCACCATCGATGGTGCCGTGGAAAAGGCTGCACGCCTTCCTCGGAGGGAGATAAGTCTGAGTGGGGTCGGGCCTGACTTCCTGGAACGACACCCCGACTCGGGCGGCGATCGAGTCCTATGTGGCGTCGATCACCACCGACGGCCCCGACTTCGTGCCGCCCGAGGAGCGGATCGCAGTGTTCGACAACGACGGGACCCTGTGGTCGGAGAAGCCGATCCCGATCCAGCTCGACTTCGCCCTCTACCGGATGGCCGCGATGGCGAACGCCGACCCGGCGCTTCAAGAGCAGCAGCCCTGGAAGGCGGCGTTCGAGAAGGACATGAAGTGGCTCGGAGAGGCGATGGTCAAGCACTATCACGGCGACGACGGAGACATGACGCTGCTGTTGGGGGCAGTCCCCCGGACCATCGCCGACCTCAGCATCGAAGACTATGACCGGGAGGTCACGACCTTCTTCGAACAGTCTTCGCACCCGGTCCTCAAACGGCCCTACCGGGAGTGCGGCTACGCCCCGATGGTCGAGCTCCTCCGCTTTCTGGAGGCGAACGGGTTCACGCCCTACATCGCCTCCGGCGGTGACCGAGACTTCATGCGACCGATCGCCGGTCACATCTACGGGATCCCGCCCGAACGGATCATCGGCAGCTCTCAGGCGCTGGACTTTCAGGAACGGGAGGACGGCAACGACGTCCTCTACAAGTCGGAGATGGAGTTCTTCGACGACGGGCCGACCAAGCCGGTCCGGATCTGGAGCCGTATCGGGAGACGACCAATCGTGGCGGGAGGCAACTCCAACGGGGACATCCAGATGTTGCGGTTCGCCAACCACCCGAAGCACCTGGCGCTGAGGACGCTTCTCCTCCACGACGACGCCGAGAGGGAGTTCGACTACACGGCCGGCGCCGAGGACGCCCTGGCACGAGCGGCAGAGAAGGGTTGGACCGTCATCAGCATCAAGGAACGACTGGTCGCAAGTATTCGCCGACTGAACTTGGTCCTGTACGTCCGGAGCTGCTGACGGGCACTTCAGGCGCCGGCGATCACCCACATAGCGTGAACGATCTCGTCGTGTCGCCCCAGATAGTTTCGGCGACATGACTCATTCCACACGTCGCTCGGCCGCGCAGAACCTCCCCATTCCCGAGCCCTCACTGGATCGGCGTCACCACCTACGACGCCAAGGATCCGGACACCAAGTTCCCCCCGATCGAGCCGATCCGGCCCTCCCGGACGGAGCCCCCAATGTCCTCATCGTCCTTCATCGACGACGTCGGCTTCGGGGCGAGCTTCGCCGTTTGGTGGGCCGTGCAACACCCCCAATTTCGAGCGGCTCGCCGCCGAATGGCTTGAAATACACCCGGTTTCACACCACCGCTCTTTGCTCCCCAACCCGGGCCGCACTCCTCGCGGGCCGCAACCATCACTCGGTGGGGATGGGTGGGATCACCGAGATCGCCACCTCCGCGCCCGGCTACAACTCGTTGCGACCGAAGAGCAAAGCGCCAGCTGCCGAGATCCTGAAGCTCAATGGTTACGCCACGGCCCATTTCGGCAAATGCCACGAGGTCCCCGTCTGGGAGACCAGCCCGATGGGGCCTTTCGACCGCTGGCCTAGCCCGGGCAATGGCTTCGAGCATTTCTACGGTTTCATCGGCGGGGAGACCAACCAGTACGCCCCTGCCATCTACCAGGACACGGTGCCAGTCGAGCCCGACCGAACCCCGGAGGAGGGTTATCACTTCACCGAGGACATGACCGATCACGCCATCGAGTGGATCCGACAGCAAAAGGCGCTGATGCCGGACAAGCCATTCTTCATCTATTACGCGCCGGGGCCACCCATGCGCCACATCACGTGCCCCCGGAATGGAGCGCGAAGTACCAGGGCAAATTCGATGACGGATGGGACGCCCAACGGGAGTGCACCTTCGCCAGGCAGAAGGAACTGGGAGTCATTCCTGAAGACGCCGAGCTCACCGACTCGACCGGATGAAATCCCGGGCTGGGACGACATGGACGACGACCTCAAGCCGGTGCTGGCGCGTCAGATGGAGGTCTACGCCGGCTTCCTGGAGCACACCGACCACCATGTCGGCCGGCTCCTCGACGCCTTGGAGGACATCGAGATCCTCGGCGACACCCTGATCTACGTGATCATCGGTGACAACGGGGCTTCGGCCGAGGGCACGCCGCGGGGGACGTTCAACGAGTTGATGGTGTTGAACGGGGTCCCCCAGTCTGGAGACCACCGAGTTCATGGTCTCCAAAATCGACAAATGGGGCACTCCGGAGGCTTACAACCATTATGCGGTTGGTTGGGCTCACGCAATGGACACGCCGTACCAATGGACCAAGCAGGTCGCCTCGCATTGGGGCGGGACACGGAACGGGACGATCGTCCATTGGCCGAGTGGCATCGAGGCCAAGGGCGAGTTGCGCCACCAATTCCACCACGTGATCGACGTGGTCCCCACCATCCTCGAAGCTGCGGGAATCCCGGCTCCGACGTTCGTCAACGGCATCCAGCAGGCGCCTCTAGAAGGGTTCGCAATGAACTACTCCTTCGGCGATGCCGAGGGCCGAGGACACCCACACGACCCAGTACTTCGAGATGTTCGTCAATCGAGGGATCTACCACAACGGCTGGACGGCGGTGACCCGGCACTCGCTGCCCTGGATAGCGACCGAGATGCCGGCATTCGACGATGACATTTGGGAGCTCTACGGGCCTGACGACTGGACTCAGGCTCACAACCTGGCATCGGAAAACCCGGAGATGCTGGCCCATCTCCAGAGGTTGTTCATCGATCGAGGCCGGGAAATACAACGTGCTGCCCCTCGACGACCGACGGTTCGAGAGGTTCAACGCCGATCTCGCCGGCCGGCCCCAATTGATCAAGGGCACCACTCAGATCCTGTTCGGTGGGATGGGACGGCTCAGCGAGAACTCGGTGGTGGTCGATCAAAAACAAGTCCTTTGCCATCACATCCGAGATCGAAGTTCCCGAGGGTGGAGCCCACGGCACGATCGTCGCCCAAGGTGGGGCGTTTGGCGGCTGGTCCGTCTACGCACATCTGGGCAAGCCGGCCTTTTGTTACAACTTGTTTGGGCTGGAGCAGTTCAAGGTCTACGGCGAGGATCAGATCCCTGAAGGGGAGCATCAGGTCCGGGTCGAGTTCACCTATGACGGTGGAGGGGTGGGCAAGGGCGGCACCGCCAAGCTCTTCGTCGACGGGTCCCAGGTGGGGGAGGGCCGGGTGGACAACACGGTCCCCATGGCATTTTCAGCTGATGAGACGACCGACGTCGGCACCGACTCGGCGACCCCCGTCACCGATGACCTGACCCCCAAGGACGTCACTTTCACCGGCCGGGTGAAATGGGTGCAGATCGACCTCGCTGAGGACTCCGAGGATGCCGACCACATGATCTCCCCCGAAGAGCGGTACCGGATCGCCATGGCCCGACATTAGGGTTCCCGGCCAATTCAGTCCTGCCCTCTGATGAGTGTAGGTTCGGGGATCGACCCAGGACAGAGGAGAACACATGACGCATATCGAACCAGAGCCTGTACCGCCTTCAAGTTCGGGGACAGCCGCAGGCGTTGGCGTCATGTTCGCCGCCACCCTGATGATCGTGGGCGGGATCCTTCAGGTATTTCAGGGCATTTCGGCCATTGCGAACGACGAGTTCTTTGTGACCCTTCCCAACTACGTGGTGACGGTCGACATCTCGACGTGGGGTTGGATCCATCTCGTATTCGGCGCCCTCATGATCCTGGCGGGGTTCTCCCTCTTCTCCGGGAGCAAAGCGGCGGCGATCTTCGCCCTCGTCCTCGTCGTGCTCAGTGCGATCGGGAATTTCGGCTTCATCCCGTACTACCCGGTGTGGGCCCTGTTCATCATCGCGGTGGACATCTTCATCATCTGGGCGATCGCCCGATCCGGTGTCCTCAAGACCTGATCTGCCGACCGTCCTACTACCCGGTATGGCGCTGTTCATCATCGCAGTGGACATATTCATCATCTGGGCGATCGCCCGATCCGGTGTCCTCAAGACCTGATCTGCCGACCGGATCCGTGCGGTGGATGTCGGGATCAGATCCACGGTGATGGCGTGAGCGGCGCCGCCGGTTGCGGGGACGACGATCGTCGCCATCTCCGTGCGCTCCTTCCCCGATGCGGCCAAGGCCCGGATGACATCCGTCCGAACCGTCAGACCGTCGGCCGGTTGATGCCAGAAGTGGACGAGTGCAGTGACCCGAACCGGGTCAATCGCTGTCAGGTACGCCACGGGCCTTGGCTCGGGGAGCACGCCTGAGACAGCCGCGACGGTGTCGATCAGCCGTTGACCGGTCCCCTCGACATCCCTCGACCGGACCCGCACCTCCACCTCCGAACGGCGCGCCCCTTTCGTCGAGTGGTTGATGAGGGGATCACCCAGCACCTCGGAGTTGGGCAGATGAACAGTTCGGCCATCGAACGTCTCGATTACCACCGCCCGGCTATCCATATCGAGGACGTTGCCGACATAACCCAACGACTCGACCTCGTCACCGATGTGGATGGGGCGACGGGTCTGGAGAACGATGCCGGAAGCGAAGTTGTCGGCGATGCCGCGCAGGGCGAGCGCCATGATCACGCCAAAGACGATGGCGACTGTGATTAGCGGCTGGATCGGGGCACCGAGAAGGGAGAGGGCGATGCCAACCCCAAGGAAGATCACCACGTAGCCGGCGATGCGCGCGATAAAGGCGCGCATCTCGTCGGAGATGCCCTCGAGCCTGGACAGGACCCTGGCGGTGGCCTTTCTGGTCATCCGCGACAGAATCCAGGCGACGATTACGACAACGACCGCAAGCACTGCGGTCCACGGGTCGATCGAGGTTTCAGCCAGATCCGCGGCGTCGACAGCGATCACCAGTCCCATCGCCGACATCGTGTCACGGCACCACCGCTGATTTTGGGATTTGGACGATGCGGGTCGATAGCGACTTATGCGCTGATCAAGGCGCGGTCGGCCTCTGGGGACACGATCCTCTGATGACGGCCCAGCCACCAGAGAGCGATGAGCCCACCGATACCGGCGAGTAGCCCGCTCAGCTGGTTCCAGGTCAGGGCGCCGATGGTGGCGTCCCCGCTCCCGTAGCGCAGCGAATCGAGAAGGAATCGCTGGAATCCGTACCAGGTCACCCAGGCGAAGAAGAGCTGGCCGTAGCGAAGCTCGATCCGGTCGTAGAGGAGATAGAGCAGACCGAGCAGCACAGCGGCCCCGATCATGTCGTAGAAGGCCACATGGTGATAGACGCCACAGAAGACCTCTCCGACATCGGCGGCAGCACACTCCAGGCTGTCGTGTTGTGGAGCCACGTCGTAACCCGGCCGGATCCCGTAGCCCCACCAAGCGGTGGTGGTCTTGCCCAGATGCTCGACGATGGCGAGATCGCCGATGCGACCCACAACCGTTCCCAAGGCCAGACCGAAGGACGACATGTCGAGGGTGGGGAGGACGGGAAGACCTACCTGTCTCATCCGTATCCAGCCGGCGATGATGCCGCCTGCGAAGCCGCCCATGATCGAGAAGTTGCCCGAGATCGGGTTCAAAGCATCGAGCAGCGGCACCCCGTTCATCAACTGAGCCGGCGTGGTCAGATACCGGGCGCCGAGCAGGGCACCGATCAGGCCCCAGGTGAGCACCGACTGGTACTTGCCAGTGTCGAACCCGCGCTTTCCCATCTCCCTGTTGGCCAGCCAGGCGCCGGCGACGAAGCCGAGAGCGGCGAAGAGCCCGTGCAACGAGAACTGAAATGGGCCGATATCCCAGATCGGGATCGGGGGGTAACTGATCACGGCGAGCATGCGACGAGCAGGGTACCTGGCCGCGAATACTGAGCTTCTAGCCTGCACCAAATGTCAGCCGCCGGCCAACGGATCGAGGCCCGAGCGCCGGGCCGGGTCAATCTCATCGGCGACCACACCGACTACACGGGTGGGCTGGCCCTTCCTCTGGCCATCGATCGCCAGATCGTGATCGAGGGGATCGATCGTGACGAACCGCTCCTCACACTCGCCTCCGACCAGGATCCGGTACCGGCGAGCATCCCCCTCCCGGCCGTCGGAGTGGCGGAGGTCGAACCACCGTGGGCCAGACGGGCCGCGGCCATCGCCGCCGAGCTGGGGCGGGAGCAGGGTTTCACAGGGACGATCGAATCGACGGTGCCGATCGGGGCCGGACTCTCCTCGTCGGGCGCCCTCGGCGTCGCCCTCGCCCTCGCCCTCGGCGCCGCTGTCGGCCATTCGCGGCTCGAGGTGGCCCTTCTCTGCCAGCGAGCTCAGCGGGAGGCGACCGGGGTGCCCGCCGGCATCCTCGACGAGATGGCCTCGCTCCACGGCCTCGATGGGCATGCGGTGCTCCTCGACTGCCACGATCTGACCGTCGAACCGGTCGCGATACCTGATGGCGCCGAGATCGTGGTCAAGTACATCTCCCATCGCACAGTTGCCGGGAGCCCGTACTCGGAACGGGTGGCGGCCTGTCGGGCGGCCGAAGAGGTGATCGGTCCGCTCCGCCTCGCCGCCATCGATGATCTATCTGCACTCACCGACCCGATCTTGTTCGCACGGGCACGCCACGTAATAACCGAGAACCTGCGTGTGCGGCAATGTGTCGATGCGTTGAGAACGGGAGACCTCGAGGCCGTCGGGCGGCTCATGACCGCCAGCCATATCAGCCTGCGTGACGACTACGCGGTCTCGACCCCCGACCTCGATTCCGCCGTCGAGACTCTCGTGTCGACTCCAGGCGTCTACGGAGCACGCCTCACCGGCGCCGGCTTCGGTGGATGTGTCATCGCCCTGGCCGAGCCGGGGACGGTGAAGGACGGGTGGGTGGTGCGAGCCGTCGACGGCGCGGAGGTCGTCACAAGTGGATCCAATTACTATCCGGCGCCGTGAGTGAACTGCTGACCGCAGCGGCCGATGCGCTGAATGTGCCCGAGACGCTGGTGCAACGGTCGGCGGCGGCCAGGGCCACCGCCAACGGGACCTCGGTGGACGACGTGCTGAACGCGTGGGCAGGAGGAGCGCCCGCGGCCGGAGCGGCGCCGGCCCCCGCCCCCGCGCCGTCTGAGGAAGTGGCGCCCGCAACCGATGAAGAGAACCCGGAGGCGGCGTCTTCGGCAGCCCCCGAGCCCGAGCCTGCCCCCGAGCAGCCCCTGGCAGCGGCACAACCGGCCGCGGCCGCGGTGATGGTCGAACCTGAGCCGGAGATCGTCCTGGAGCCCGTATCGCTGGGTCGCCGGGTGCGCACCGCGATGAGGGTCGGGGCATGGACCGGCGCCGGCCTCGGGCTGATCGGCTTCGTCGTGGCGAGCAACTGGTGGGCCGCCACCGCCACCGTCATCGGCGAAGAGTCGTTCACGCCGGTGATCCAGGTCGATTCCAACGCCGTGGTCATCGGTGCCGCCCTCATCAGCATCGTCTTCGGGGCGGTCATCGCCTCGCTGTCACGAGCGGCCGCGTCATGGGCCAATCCGGGCATGCAGCTCAGCAACTCGCCAAGCTCCACTTTCTGGATCGGAGCCCTGATCGGCATCCTGCTCGGTGTGGTCGCTGGAGCTGTGCTCACCGGTTTGGGCACCCCGGTGGAGGGGGCGGAAGGTGTGGTTCAGCTGCCCGTCCTCGCCACCATTGGGGTGATGGCGATCGGAGGCGCCATCCTCGGCGCGCTCACCGCTGCGGTCACTCAAGCGATCGGAGTCCCCGTTGCGGTGCCCGACGGCTCGGGCGAGGAGATCGACAACGTGAGACGACGCCTCGGATCGGCCGTTCGGCATCCCCCTCACCGCGCTGATCCTGTTGCTCATCCTCGTCCTCCCATTCGCCTGGGCGCTCCTCGAGTCCGAAGAGCTCGGCACGGGTGGCGCAGCGGTCATCGGCATTCTGACCGCGGCCGGAATCCTCGGGTTCGCCTCCCTCGCCGGGACCAGACCGAACATCAAGCTCTCGTTTGGCGAGGTGATGGTGGCGGTGATCGGGATCGGCACCGTCATCGTCTTCATCCTGGCGGTCATGTTCGCCCGCAGCCCCGATGAGGAGCCGGAGGAGCCGGCGGCAGAGCCCGAGGCGCGTATCACCCTCCTCATCGGCTGAACCGGTATCCAGCTCCGAAGCTGAATGAGAATCGGGTTCAGCTGAGACCGGCGGCGTTGGCCACGTCCGACGCGTTGACCGCGGAGGAAAGGTCGCCTTGGGCCAGAGCGGTGCGCACTTTCCGGGCGACTTCGAGGGCGACCTGGATCTGAGCCTCCTTGGTGGAGGCTCCGAGATGGGGAGTGAGCACGAGATTCGGGGCGTCGAGCAGCGGGCTGTCGGGGGAAAGCGGCTCGTGCTCATACACATCGAGACCCGCTCCCGCGATCCGTCCCTCGTTGAGGGCTCTCGCCAGCGCAGCCTCGTCGACAACACCGCCACGAGAGACGTTCAGCACGAACGCGCCCTTCTTCATCCGCTTCAGCGTGCGTTCGCCGATCAGACCCCTCGTCTCGGCATTCAAAGGGACGTGGAGCGTGATCACATCCGCACTCTCGATGAGACGGTCCAACGGCACGAGCTTCGGGTGCAGCTCGTCGACTCTCTCGGCGGTCAGATATGGGTCGTAGACGATGACGTCCATGCCAAAGGCACGGCAACGCTGTGCGACCTCCCACCCGATCCGACCCTCGCCGATGACGCCCAAGGTCTTCCCTCGCAGCTCGACGCCCAGCAAGCTCGAGCGCTCCCATCGGCCTTGGCGAATCGACCGATCCGCCACTGTCACCCTCCGCGCCACCGCCAGCATGAGAGCCATGGTCAGCTCTGCGGCCGAGATCGTGTTCCCACTCGGAGCGTTCATCACTGCCACCCCACGCTCGGAGGCGGCTGCCAGATCGATGTTGTCCACGCCCACGCCGGCCCGGCCCACCACCTTGAGGTCGGGCGCCCCGTCCAGCAGCGACGAATCGACCCTGGTGGCGCTGCGCACGATCAGACCTGCCGCAGTCTTCAACCCGGATGCGAACTCCGGATCCGAGGAGTCTTTGATGAGGACCACATCGAAGCGATCGTCCTCACGCAGCGGCGCCAGGCCCTTCTTCGAGACTCGATCGGTGGCCAACACCCGAATTGGCATGGTCAACGAAGCACCTCACCGAGGGTACCGAGAAGTTCCCCGAGCACCTTCGGGTCGTGGTCTCCCATGTGCCCGATGCGAATAGTCGACTCCTTCAGCCTCGAATAGCCGCCGCCGATCACCCATCCCCGTTCCCTCATCGCGGCCACGACCTCGGGACCGGAAGTTCCCTCGGGAAGGCGGATGCAAGTGATTGTCGGGGAACGATGTCCCTCCGGTGCCAGCACCGCAACCTCCACCCCTTCGGCGCGGAGGGCGTCGACCCATTCGATCGTCGCGGTGCGCATCGCGGCGTGGCGTTCCCAACGCTGTTCGATTCCCTCCCCCATGATTCGCCCCAACTGGACTTCCAGGGCGTAGAGAAGCGAGATCGCCGGCGTCGACGGGGTTTGAAATGCCTCGAGCGACTTGATCAACGGCAGCAAGTCGAAGTAGTAGCCCTTGTTGGTGGCCTGGGCCGACCGATCCAGCATCGTCGGCGAGGCGACGGCGAACGCCAGGCCCGGGGGAAGGGCGAGGGCTTTCTGCGAGCCGGTGAGGATGAAATCCAGCCCCCACTCGTCGGTGCGGACCTCGGCTCCCGCCACTCCGGTGACGGAGTCGATCAAGAGCATCACACCGTCATGACGTCCGGTGACCTCGGCGATCGCGGCAAGGTCCTGAAGGGCACCTGTCGAAGTCTCGGAATGGGTCATCGTCACCGCGTCGAAGCTGCCCTGCTCCAGCCTCGTTGCGAGCTCGGCGGCATCGTGAACCTGGCCCCACTCGACTGACCACACTTCGGTGTCGTGGCCACAGGCCATGGCGATCTCGGCGAACCTCGACGAGAAGGCGCCATTGACCAGGCTCAAGACCCTGCCACCGGCCACCCCGTTGCGCACAGAGGCCTCCATCAGACCCGTAGCCGACGAGGTCGAGATGATCACCGGCTGGTCGGTGAGAAAGACCCGCTTCAGGCCTTCCTGCAGACCGGCGAGCAACTCTTCGATGGCCCGCCCCCGATGGCCGATCATCGGACGGGTCTGCGCAGCGAGCACCTCGGGATCGACCTCGGTGGGACCGGGTAGGAAGAAATGACCTGGCGGTAGGTCGATCGGCATGTGCTCCTCGTACTCGGTTGGCCGCCCTCTACCCGTCAGCCAGGCTCAGTGCGTACCGCACGCTACCCACGATCTCCCATCCAACGAGAACCGGCTCTCCCGTCCGTTGGTGCTCTCTGAGGTGAGACAGAGGAAAGTCGTATTCGCCTTCGGCGGTAGGGGTGAATTCGAGCTCGGAGCCCTCGACCAGGACCACGAACGAAGAGACGTCCTCCAGGCTGCCGTCCACCGAGGTAACCACGCCGCGCGCAGTGCCCTCCGTCTGATTGCAGGCGACCAATCCGAGAAGCATCACGACGACGGCGACCGACCTCAGGATGCCCGAAGCGTGGACTCGAGACGCTCCCACTCGCGTTCCTGCTTCGTCCAGCGAAACCAGATCACTGCGATCGTCGTCCACAGGAGCAGGCCACCGCCCAGCTTCATGATGACACCGGCGATGGTCTGGTCCTCCACCGCAGTGAGTCCGAAGGCGAGGGCGGCATCGCCGTAGACCGGGTACAGGGGGACCGTGGAGAACGTGAGGAACGATGCCGGGATGGTGGGCAGCAGCGACTGGGCGAACAGATAGAACATCTGCACTGGAGGGGAAAGCCTCGGGATGGCCGGAGTCGGAGACAACACGGGGAGCCACATCAGGATGGAGACGCCGAACAGCCAGGCGTGGACCAGGAGATGGGGCGGGCCTCCCTGCACCATGAGGGCAACCAGATCGGGCCAGTGGATGATGATGAAGGTGGAGTTGAACAGGACGAAGGCAGGCACGGGGCGGGCCAGCGGTCGGATAAACGGGGCGACCTTGGGATGCCCGATGGTCGCATCAGCGAGCCATCTCGGCGTACCCCGGAGCATCAGGGCCGGAATCACCAAGGCGATGACCATGTGCTCGACCATGTGCACCGTGAACAAGGACGTTTCGCCGATGTCGTGGATTGGCCAACCCGAGACCATCCACAGGGCCACGACCGCCAGGTACCACTGCCATTTCTGGCCCGTGGTCGCCGGTGGCGCATCGGGGGCGAGCACCGGCCGAAGCCTGCGGTCGGCGTACCAGTAACCGAAGGCGAGGGCGAAGGCCAGAGCCCAGACGTCGTAATGGGGGTGAAACGGGGGGATCACGTCAAACACCGATGGCGAGGATCGCCCCGAGTGCGGTGAGGATGATCGTGTACAGGGCGCAGGCCAGGATGATTCCGGCTGTGAAGAATCGCGTCAGGATGCGATTCTCGAAGCGGAGATGCATGTACCACCCGATCACGATGACGAACTTGAGCGCGGCCAAGGAGATCAGGAGCACGGTGTTGAAATTGCCGAGGTCGAAATCCCTGTGGATGTAGTAGATGGCGACCTCGACTGCCGTCAGGACGGCCAGTACCACCGCAATCTTCCAGTACTGAGCCGGAGTCGGATGATGGATGTGCTCGACGCTGCTCATACCGGTGGGACTGAGAGCAGGTAGACGACGGTGAAAATCACGATCCAGATGATGTCCACGAAGTGCCAGTAGAGACCCACCAGCTCCAGATTGAGGCCGTGACGGTCGCTCAACTCGCCCCGTCGTCGTGAGATCCCCCACAAAGAGAGAAGCATGATCACTCCGATGGCGACGTGAGTCCCATGAAATCCAGTGAGTAGGTAGAAGGCCGAGGCGGCAGGGTTGGTGCTCATCTTCATGCCGTCTTCGACGATGAAGGTCGTGAACTCGAAGACCTGGCCGCCGAGGAACACCGAGCCAAGGGCGGCGGTGGCGAAAAGCCAGGTCCGTGTCCCGTTGGCGTCCTGCCGGCTCTGGGCGTTGTGGGCCAACACCATGGTGAGGGAGCTCATCAGCAGCACGAATGAGCTCACCGAGGTGAATGGGATGTCGTAGATGTCCGCTGGGTACGGCAGGGGGAAGCCGGGCCGCTTGGAGTAGAGCAGGTAGTTGGAGATCAGCGCGCCGAAGAAGAGGAATTCCGAGCTGAGGAAAAGCCACATTCCCAGCTTGCGGTTCTCGACCCCGGTCCCCTCGTGCTCGGGGTGGGCGTGGCCCAGCTCGGACTCGTGGGTGAGTTCAGTCATCGACCGACTCCGAAGTCCCGGCCTCGAGGGCAGGCTCGAGCTCGTCGTCATGGTCCCCGTCCTCGATTCCGTCGTGCCCCGCATGGGGCTCTTCGAGCGGTTCGATGGCCCAGCCGATGACGGCCGAGAGGGCGATGATCAGCCCCACCAGGATGAGGCCCTTGCCCCACATCGCCTCGTGGTAGATGACCCCGTAGAACATCAGCGGCAGCCCGAGGGCGAAGAAGAACGGGAAGTACGAAGGGTTGGGGAGAAGGATCGGTGACTCGGGGTTGAGCTGCTGGTGCTCGATGGTCGCCACGATCTCGTCGCCATCTTCCTTGCGAACGGCACGACCTTCAGCGTCCTCGTCGTATTTGAGATGCCAGAAATGGTCGAGGCTCGTCACCACCGGGGGCACGGCGAAGTTGTACTCGGGAGACGGGTTGGGCGACATCCACTCGATGGTGCGGGCATCCCAGGGGTCGAGCCCCGAAGCCTGGCCGCGACGGCGGCTGGTGAACCAGTTGATCATGAAGATCAGGATGGAGAGGGCGATGATGAAGGCGCCGATGGTGACGGCGATGTTCCACGGCTCGAGACCGGTCTCCGGTGCGTACTTCCAGGTTCGCCGGACCATTCCCTGAAGACCAAGCCAGTGCATCGGTCCGAAGGTGAGGTTGAATCCGACCAGCATCAGCCAGAAATGGATCTTGCCCAATCGCTCGTTCATCACCCGTCCGGTGAGCTTGGGGAACCAGTAGTAGAGCCCGCCGAACAGCCCGAAGACGGCCCCCCCGAAGATCACATAGTGGAAATGGGCGACGATGTAATAGGTGTCCGTCTGCTGCCAGTCAGACGGGACCACGGCATGGGTCACACCGGAGAGCCCGCCGATGGTGAACATGGCAACGAAGCCGATGGCGAACAGCATCGGCGTGGACAATCGGATGCGTCCCATCCACATCGTGCCGAGCCAGTTGAAGATCTTGATCCCGGTCGGGATGGCGATGGTCATGGTGGCGAGACCGAACGCCGCCTGAGCCACGGGCGTGATGCCGGAGGCGAACATGTGATGGGCCCACACGCCGAAGCCGAGGAAGGCAATGGCCGCGCCGGCGAACACCACCGCCGAATACCCGAACAGCGGTTTTCGGGAGAAGGTGGGGAGGATCTCGGAGACGATCCCCATCGCCGGGAGGATCAAGATGTAGACCTCGGGATGACCGAATAGCCAGAACAGGTGCTGCCACAGGATCGACATCGCCACCGGCCTGCGCGGCGAAGAACAACGAGCCGAATTGGCGGTCGAAAGTCACCATGAACAAGGCGACGGCGATGATCGGCAGGGAGAAGAGGAGGAGGAAGGATGTGATGGTCGTCATCCAGGCGAACACAGGCATGCGGAGCAGACGCATTCCTCTGGCCCGCAAATTGAGCACGGTGACGAGGAAGTTGACCGACGACACCAGAGAGGCGAGGCCGATGATCTGGAGCCCGAGAGCCCAGTAGTCCATCGCCGTCCCCGGGGAGTAGAGGGGCCCGGCGTTGGGCTGGTACCCGAACCAGCCCCCGTCCGGAGAATCGGCCAAGAAGTTGAAACTCCCGGGCCCACCTCCGGGGGCCAGGTTCCCATCGACGCCGCCGAGGCCATCGACCCCGATCGGTGGCGCCGAGGTGCCGAAGATGAAGGTCGAGTAGAGAAAGATGCCCCCGAAGAAGAAGATCCACCACGAAAGTGCATTGAGCCGGGGGAAGGCGACGTCTCGCGCCCCGATCAGCAGCGGGAGCATGTAGTTCATCAGCGCCGACGAGGCCGGCATGACGAACAGGAAGATCATCGTCGTCCCGTGCATCGTGAACAGCGCGTTGTAGGCGCCTGCGGTCAGGAACTCGCCGTTGGCTTGGGAGAGCTGGATGCGGAGTAGGAGGGCCTCGACTCCACCGATGATGAAGAAGGTGAAGGCGGCGTAGCCGTACATGATCCCGATCCGCTTGTGATCCACGGTGGTGAGCCACGACCACAGCCCGGTCGTCGAGCTCGGTCGGCGAAAGATCGTGGTAGTTGGGCGTTCGGCGGTTGCGGTCATTCCAGGGTGTCCAGCCAGACGATGAGAGCATCGATCTCGGCCTCGGTCAAGGCGAGGTCGGGCATGAAGCTCCCGGGTTTGATGTACGGCGGATCGGCCAGCCAGTCCTTGAGGGCATCGTCCCGGGTTTGACCCTCTTCGGGGAGGACGGCCCCGGCGAAGACGGGCCGCGAGGCGAAATGGGTCAGGTTGGGCCCATTGAATGAGGCGCGGTCGATGATGTTCGAGGCGGCTTCGTCCTCGAAACGCAACGTGTGGCATTGAGTACAGCCCTTTTCCCGAAACAGCTGATAGCCGTCGAACCCGGGTGCTCCCTCCTCGGGGACGGCGGCTGCCGTCTCCTGCTCGGCCAGCCAGGCCTCATACTCGGCCGGCTCCACGGCCTGGACCCTGGCCCGCATCAGGGAGTGGGAGAGACCACAGAATTCCGCGCAATGACCCCAGTAGGTGCCCGGCTCGTCGGCCTGAAGACGGAGCAAGGTCGTCTGGCCAGGGACCAGGTAACGCTTGCCGTTCAGGGCGGGGATCCAGAAGTTGTGGAGGACGTCGTCGGAGGTCATCACGGCGCAGACCTCCTGGCCGGCGGGGATCACCATGATGTTGGCCGTGTCGATCTCCGCTTCGGGGTAGTGGTACTCGAACCACCATTGATGCCCGGTCACCTGGATCTCGATGGCGTCGGGGTCACACTCGGTCAATTCGAACACCGCGGCGGTGGTGGGCACCGCGATCCCGGCCAGGATGAGAGCCGGGATGACAGTCCAGGCGATCTCCAACTTCGGGCTGCCGTGGAGCTGCTTGGCCTCCTTGGCGCCGCTGCGATCACGGAACAGGAAAACGGCCACCAGGATCGCCGCCATCACCAGGATGAACACGGCGACGGCGATCCAGAAGACCGGCCAGAAGAGGTTGTTGATCTGCTCGGCGAACGGGCCTGCCGGCTCGAAGGTGGTGAGAGGCTGATCCTCGCTGCCGAGGAATGAGCAAGCCCCGAGGAAGAGGACGGCGCCGAGAAGGACGCCGAGGCGAATCAGGCGGTGACGGGACCGAGCCATCGGCCTGGCATCATACGGACTCGCCAAACCACCGACCAACTATGGGCTGACGGCATCGATTGCGGCGGTCAGCTCGGCGTCGGAGGCGGCACCCTCGAACGCCGAGGTGACCACGCCTGAGGGGTCCACCACGAATACCCAGGGCTCGGACGGGAGCCCCCACTCATCCGTCGCCGGGACCACGGTCAGCTCCTCGGGGGAGGAGACCTGAAGATCCTCGTAGATCTCGACGTGGACGAACTCGACCCCGGGGTAGTCCGGGCGGAGCGCCTTGACCTGGTCGAGGAGCGGGCCACAGGTCTGAGAGGCGCAGAATGCTGGGGTGGCGAAAACGATCACGGACGGGACCCCGGACGTGACGGCCGAAGCGACGCTCGATTCGTACATGGCCGGATCGGGCTCGGGGTCGGAGGTGATGACCGACAGATCGGGGAATTCGGCCGAAGTACGGGTCGCCGAGGCGGGCGCCTCCTCGCCAGGCTCGATCAGGGGTGGGTCGTCGAAGGCAACGAAACCGGCCGGCCCGGCCGTTGCCATCCCTTCGGCATCGATGGTGGCCTGATAGGTGGCTGCCTCCGGGATGTCGACGTGGGCGACATAGAGCCCGCGGACATCGGGAACCGTCCAGATGAACTCCATTGGGTAGCTGTCGAGAGGCGAGCCGTTCTCGTCACGGATGGTCACCGTGGCCTCTCGGTCCGGGGAAGCCAGAAACTCGTCTGTCTCCGGGTCGACGAGCGCGAAGAGCAACCGCTGCTCACCGATGCCGATGCTTCCGTTGCTCGACGCCACCACGACGAAGGGCTCGACCTCGTCGGATCCGCAGGCGACGAGCAAGATCATGAGCCCGAGGAGCCCCGAAACCAAACGCCTCATCGCACCAGCACGTCGAGCATGACCGCGCCAAAGAGGGCCGACAGATACACGGTCGATGTGGTGAAGAGCCTCATCGCATCCTCCGGGCGGCGATAGACACGCCAGGTGTCCCAGAGGAACCAGGCGCCGAGCACAATTGCGGCAATCAGGTAGATCCAGCGCATCCCGGCCACCGGGACCAGGAGCAGACTGATCGCCACCATGAGCCCGGTATAGAGCAGCATCTTGCGAGTGGTTGCCTCGACCCCCGCCACCACCGGGAGCATGGGGACCCCAGCCCTCTCGTAGTCGTCCCGGTATCGATGGCGAGAGCCCAGAAATGTGGTGGTGTCCAATAGAACACGACCAAGAACAGGACCCAAGCAGGGAGTGCGAGCGATCCGGTCACGGCGGCCCAGCCGACAAGAGCAGGTGCGGCTCCAGCCGCGCCACCGATCACGATGTTCTGGGTGCTGGTCCGCTTCAGCCTCAAGGTGTAGACGAACACGTAGAAGAGCAGGGCAGCAGTAGCTATTGCGGCGGCGAGAAGGTTGGTGGTGACCCACAGCCAGGCGAACCCGGCGACACCGAGTGCGATCCCGAACACCAGCGCGTTGGATGGGGGCACCTCGTGCCGGGCGAGAGGCCTCGAACGGTTCTCTTCATGATCTCGTCGATGTCACGGTCCACGTAGTTGTTCAGCGCATTTGCTCCCCCGGCCGAGAGCGATCCTCCGATCAGTGTGGCCAGGACGGGCCAGAGCCCGGGCCAGCGACCTGCGGCAAGCACCATCGACGGCACGGTGGTGATGAGCAATAGCTCGATGATCCGGGGCTTGGTCAGTGCGAAATAGGAGGCTGCCTTGGAGCGAGTCGACACGCCGGCCGAGGATGGATCGGTTATCAGCGGGATGGCGATCTCGTGCCCATCAGTCGCCATCGGTGCCCTCATCTGCCGACACCGCTTCCATCTCGGGGTCAGCCGCCTTCTCGGCAGCTGCCCGCTTTGCCCTCCGCTCTGCCCAGCGCAGGGCGAGGATGGCGAGCACCGCGGGCACGACGAAGACACCGATCTCGTCGATGCCCCCATAGTGCGCAAAGATCACGTTCACCCCGCAAGGATGAGCAGGCCAAGTGTGGTCAGGGCAACCATAAGGACAAGCATCGCATATTGGGAGCGAACCGCCTCAGTCCCGAAGTCGCCCAACGCCCGATCGTGCGCCAGGATCACACCCAGCACATGACCGGTGACGATCACCGCCACCTGGGCGTACCAAACCGGCTCGACCGCGGTTATGAAGAAATCGACCTTGCGGTCGGCTGTTCCGAAGAGATCCCAGCCGAGGGCGAAGGGATCAGAGATAGCGGAGATCAGCTGCTGGCCCTCGAAGAGGATGAGAGTCATGTAGTGAGCGAGGGCGTAGGCGAGGGCAATCGGAACCAGGCTGTGGGCGAAGCGCATCGCCACATTGGCGGTCGTCCATCGGCCGCCGCCCATTCGAGCCGCCGCCCAGGACGCGAGCCAGTAGGCGCCGCCGACCGCGAGGACACACCCGAGCAAGAGCACCGTCTCCCCGAACATCGTCTGCCCGAAATCACCCACAGCGCTTCGGAACGACTCGGTCGCCGAAGCGCCGTCGTAGGTGACGGTCCCGATCGCGACGACCACGAAGGCCGGCAACCCCCGCCACGCGGGGAGGACTGTCAGTGCCCGCAACCAACCCCGCCAGACCAGACGACCGTCGCCACGTCTCCCTAACGGCGAGATCGCAGAGATGAGCCGGTTGTATGGGGTGAAGGCATCGAACACGGCCAGCCCGGTTTCCCGGCCCGCATAGGCCATGGCCGCCAACAGCCCCAGCGTGTATACGAGCGCCGCCATTCCCAAGGTGACGGGGCTGCCGGAGTCGGGGCTGACCAGCTCCAGCCAGGTGAAGGCGACCAGCACCATCGCGGCGGGCCATATCCCGAGCGTGTCGAGCACGCTCAGTCTCTCGCCGCGGCCGACCCGAAGGACCTGGGCCACCGATCGCCACGGATTGATGTCGGTGTACCAGTCGCCGATGAGGGCGCCCCCAAATGGGATCACCAGCCAGAAGAGCACCCACACCAGGACCGGGGCAATGCTTGGGCGGGTCGGATCGGTCTCGAGACCGAACAAGGGCGGCAACAACTGCCCGATCACCAGGAGCAACCCGATCACCCCGAATGAGGGCAAAAGCCATCCCCGGCGCACGGTGAGGCGGGCGGCCTCGTGATGGGGACCGTCCTGGAGCCGAGGCTCGGGCCAAAGGACTGCCAGAGCGATGAAGGTGATCACCAGGACCACGCCGGCTCCGACTATGAAGTAGCTGAGTGGCACCGGGAGATCGAGCCGCCCTCCGATCCCGTGCGCCATCGCCACGCCTGGGATCAGGAGGACGATCGCGCCTGCGGAGAAGGTGACGACGCCGAAGCGTCGCTTCAAGGAGTCACCTCGAGGGCAAACAGAGGAATATGGGTCTCCTCCAGCTCGACCTCCCAGATCCCGGGCACATCGGCAGTCAAAGCGATTTCGACAGGAACTCCGGCCGTTGCCTCGAACAAGAGGTCATAGCCGTGGACGTGGATCTCCGCATCGACATCGGAGAGCACCCAAATCGACACCGGATCGCCCACAGTGAACGTGAACCGACCCGGGCCAGTTACCTCACCCGCATCGACGATTACGTCGATCTCCCGACCGGTTGTGGTGGTCTCGCCAAGAGTCGAAGTTGTCGCCGCGATTGTGGTCGTGGTGGTGGTGGTCGGCACTGTGGTCGGCGTCGTGGGGACCGTCGAAGGTGTCGTTGTGGTGGCGTCGGTGCCGCCACCACACGCCGAGACAAACAGTAGAACGGCGGTGAGAATCGTCACTCGGAGACGCATTGGCGGAACGCTAGATCTGTGGTCGCCCAATCGAGGATTTCCGGCATTGGCTCGGAGCTCCGTTGGGTGCGAATCGTGGTCGGTCTTTTTGCTTCTCCGCGTCGGAACGCGTGTCACCACCCCCGGGATGCACCAGTCCGTGGGAGACGTGCGGCCTGGCGGTAGGGGAAGACTTCGATCAGCTCGCCGGATCGAATGCGCTCCTGTATGGCGCGCCAGGCATCGATCCCGAACAGGTCGGCGTGATGCTCGAAAAAGACCTGACGCAGATCGGGTGCCAGCCCGAGGAAGCGCTGGTGCTCCTCGGGGAAGACATCGTTGTCCCCCACCGGGAACCACGGCTCCGAGCCGAGCTCCTCGAACTCGTCACGCGCCTCGGGCAACTCTCGGAAATTGATGTCGGTCAGAGCGCTCAGCTCGTCGTAGTCATAGAACACGACCCGGCCGTGCCGGGTCACGCCGAAGTTCTTGGGGAGCAGGTCGCCGGGGAAGATATTGGTGGAGGCCATGTCCTTGATCGACTGGCCAAAGTCGACCACGGCATCGACGGCCGACGGACGAGCAGCCTCCCGGACATAGATGTCCAGAGGGACAACCCGGCGCTCGACGTAGACATGGGTGATGATCACCGAATCACCTTCGAGCCGGACGGTCCGAGCCGCGTCCGACAGGAGCTCGTCGAGGACACCCGGGGAGAACCGAGAGCGATGGAACTCGAGATGCTGGAAATCCTGGACGTCCATCAGCCTTCCTGCCCGGTCGTGCTGAAAGACCAGCCGGTACTTGCCCATGACTCCCCGTCGGGTAGTCCGCTTCGGCGGGGGGAAGGTGTCACGTATCACCTTGAAGACATCGTCGTGGCCCGGCATGCCGAACACGATCATCACGAGACCCTTGGTCCCCGGCACCAGCTCGAACTGCTCCTCGGTCGATCGCAGATGCCGCAGGAGATCGCGATACAGCTCCGTCTTCCCGTGCTTGTTCTGCCCGACGGCGATGTAGATCTCAGCGATGCGCTTCCGGGGCATGAGCCGCCGGAGAAAACGGGCCAGGTCATAGGGACGCGCGACGTCGACGTGGAAATAGGACCTAGTGAAACTGAAAACGATCGATGCCTCGTCCTCGGTGAGGAGTACTGCGTCGACGAAGATGCCGCTGTCGCCATGGCTCAGTGCGATGATCAGCGGGATCCGGTGTGACCCGGCGTACAACAAGCCGACGATGTAGGCGGACTGGCCCCGGTAGAACACAGTGCGGACTATCTCCGCCTTGCCCACGGCGGCGAGGGCGCCGGGCTCGCTGAGCCTGGCGTCGATCCGACTCGCGACTTCCTCCGCATCTGAATCGAGACGCGAATAGGGCACGGCGTGCGCGAAGGTGATGAGAATGTCTCGTACCAGCCCGGACGTCGACTCGCGGCGGTCGAAGGTGAGATAGACAGGGTCACGGGAGGGGATGGGCGGGCTGTCGAAATCGGAGTCGACGAATTCGACGTGCTCAGCAACTCCGACGGTCCTGAACACACGGCGAGTGACCGAGTTGTAGAAGGTCTCCGCCAACTCCCAATCCTGACGATCCGAGATGAGGCCGGAATAGACCGCCTTCACCGCCACCCACACCAGAGGGTCGTCGGCCCTGGCCCCGAGCAAGTGGCTCACCGACTCCATCACCCGATCGACCACGACGGTGTACAGGCGGAGCCTCTCGACGGCATCGCTCTGCATACCGAGCCAATCCCGCTCTTCGAATCGACGCGGGGCACGCTGGTTGATCGTCCGGAATCGGGAGGCGTATTCCTCGAACCCTTCGAGGATCCGGTTGGCGCCCAGATTGGACAGACGGCTGTCGGTCAGCGATCCGGCCGACGGCCGTCTCTCAGCCGACAAAGGACGAGATCACTTCCACGACGCGGTCGGGATGGGTCCAAGGGGCCTCGTGTCGGACCCCGGGCAGCTCGACGACGGTCGCATTAGGCAGCGATGCCGCCAGCTCGTATTGCCAGGCAGGGGGGACCAACTCGTCCAACGTCGGGATCACTACCAGGGTCTCCGCCTCGATCTTGGCGATCCAGGGGCGCGAGTCGAATCGGAGGAGAGCCAGCGTCGCCTGGGCGCCGGCGTCGACATCGCGTCGATGGGTCTCCTCCCACAGCCAGCGGGCATGACGCTCTTCGACGGCCCCGGTCCAGCGGAGATAGAACGACCGGACCTCGGGGGTCCCCAAACCCGTGAGCCGTTCCCAACCACGGGCGAGCACTGCACCGATGGCCCGCAATGCCCGATGTGGCTGGGGGTGGTGGGAGAAGGTGGCGATGAGCGTGAGACGATCGACCCGGTGAGGATGACGACGGGCGAAGGCCTGAGCGATGGCACCACCCATCGAATACCCGACCACCGACAGCTGGCCTATGCCCAGCGCATCGAGGACCCCGGCCATGTCGTCTGCGAGATCCTCGACCTCGAATCGGTCCCGGGCCAGAGGGGCGAGGCCATGGCTGCGATGGTCGACCATGATCACCCGATACTTCTCGGCCAGACCGGGCCCGATCCGGTACCACTCGGCGAGCGACGAGCCGGCCAACCCATGGATGAGCAGGAGCATGGGCGCCCCGTCGGGACCAGCTTCTCGCACCACGAACTCCTGGTCTCCTACGAACACGGTCCGTCCTGCAGTTCGCCACGGATGCTCCTGCGGCGGGGGGAAACGAGGGCTGATGGTGGGGGCGAAGGCCCGCCAAAGGATCAGCGCCGCGATCAGTCCCCGTAACTTCTTCATACCGCGCTCCCGCTCACGGCAAAAACCAGTTCCTCGACCGGCCTTCCCGCCATCAGGTGCTCATCGATTATCCGGTCCAGTGACTCTTCCGTGAGCGCGGCGTACCAGGTCCCCTCGGGATAGACCACACAAATCGCCCCCTGCTCGCAGATACGGAGGCAGTCGACCTTGCTCCTCAGGACCGACCCGTCACCCCGTTCGACCGCGGTGGCCTCTTCGTCGGGCTTGCCCGACCAGGGTGGCGGCGCCGAGGCCAGGCCCAGGTCCTTGAGCCTTGTCTTGAGGTGGCTCCAAAGAGCGTGGGTGACCTCCCGTGGGGCGCATTTGGGAGTTGTCTGATCGGCGCAGAGAAAGATGTGGCGCTCCACTCGTGGAATGGACAGAGCCTCGGAGATCGCAGCGAGTCGTTCTCGGTCGTTCACGGGGTCACCGTGATCCCGGTCCCTGTGGTGACCCGCCCGATCACGGCCGATCCGGGCACCAATCGCTGGTATTCGTCTGCCGACTCAGAGGACAGGGCGACGAGGAGCCCGCCGGAGGTCTGGGCGTCCGCCAGCAGCTTCAGGTCATCCTCGTCGACCTCCGACTCCACGAAGTCGAGGATCGCCTTCAAGTTCCGCGCCGACCCGCCGGCCCACATCCCCTGGTCGAGCAGATCTCTCACTCCTTCGAAGACCGGCACGCGATTCAGCGAAACCGTCGCCGACGCATTCGAGGCGAGACACATCTCCTTTAGATGGCCAAGCAGTCCAAAGCCGGTTACATCCGTCGCAGCATGTGCCGAGGTGCGGGTCAGGGCGCTGCCGGCGACGTCATTGAGAGTGGCCATCGACTCGATGGCGATCCTGGCCAACTCCGAGGGGCATTTCCCGCGCTTGATGGCTGTGGTGATGATGCCGATTCCCAATGGCTTGGTCAGGATCAGGGCGTCGCCGGGGACGGCGCCGGAGTTCGGGAAATACGAGTCCGATCCGACCATCCCGGTCACGGCGAACCCGTATGTCGGCTCGGGGCTGTCGATCGAGTGCCCTCCCACCACCGTGCATTCCGCCTTCGCCATCATGTCCAAGCCACCCGACACGACTTCGGCCGCCACGCTCAGATCGAGCGTGTCCCGCGGCCAGGCCAGGTATTGCAATGCGGTGAGAGGTGTCCCACCCATGGCATACACGTCGCTCAGAGCGTTGGCGGCCGCGATCCGACCCCAGTCCGATGGCGCATCGACGACCGGGGTGAAGATGTCGACGGTCTGAACCAGGGCCCGCCCGTCACCGATGTCGAAAACCCCCGCGTCGTCCGAGGACGACGGTCCCACCAACAGGTCGGGATGTGCGCTGGCCATGTGCCCGTTGACGGTCGCCATGACAACGGCCAACTCCTCAGGCCCGAGCTTGCAAGCGCAGCCCGCGCCATGGGAATACTCGGTCATGCGCACGTCCGTCACCCGAGAGAAGATAGCCCTGGGTCATCGATTGCCCCACGGGCCCGTCTACGGGTAGCGATAACGGCCGAATTAGCCTTCGCCAGCCCATGTCCGTAGAACCGACCTTTCTCACGCCCGCTGCCCACCGGAAGGTGGCCGAGGAGCTGGACCAACTGAAAACCGACGGGCGCCGTGAGATCGAGGAGCGAATCGCCGAGGCCCGCTCCCACGGAGATCTCAGAGAAAACGCCGACTACGACGCGGCCAAGAACGACCAGGGTCTGATGGAGGCACGGATCCGCAAGCTCGAGCACCTGCTCAACACCGCAGAGGTGAGGGAGGTGACCGATACCGGGCGGGTCGAGGTCGGAAGTGTCGTCACCGTTGTCGACTCCGACGGGGACGAGCTCGACTACTTCGTCGCCCCCCAGGAGAACAAGGTGCCCGGTTTGCTCCTGGCATCGCCGACCAGCCCATTGGGTGGCGCCATGCTCGGAGCTTCTATCGGGGACGAGGTCTCCTATGAGGCCCCAGCCGGCACCTTCTCTGTCACCATCAAGGCAGTCCGCCCCTACGAGGGATAGTTACCCTCAGGCCGGTTCGCCGTTCGAGGGGTGCCGGTGAGACTCAGACTCAGAAGGCCGCGGCAGCTTGCCAGGGATCTCCTGGCTGCCGCGCGCCGCGACCACGAGGAAGTCGCCGACTATCTCGAGACCCACGGCGAGGAGTGGGAGGCGCTTGCCGAAGCTGCTCCCGGTGACGCCGCCGACGTCCTCGAGCAGTTGACCGAGGAGAATGCGGCAGGTCTTCTGGCCGAGCTGGAGCCGCAAGACGTCGCCGACATCCTGGAGCAGATCGCCCCAGAGCTGGCCGCAGAGCTGGTGGAGGACGTCCCGATCGAGGACCTCACCGCCGCAGTCGGAGAGATGACTGGCGAGGCCGCGGCCGACCTGTTGTACGAGCTCGACGACGAGGTCACGGAGAGTGTGCTCGCGATGCTCGACGACGAGTCGGAGCAGGAGATTCGCCGCCTCCTCGAGTACCCGTCGGATACCGCCGGTGGTCTCATGACCACCGAGATCGCCGCACTGCCCCTCGGCCTCACCGCAGGCGAGGCAATCGAGAGGATCCGGCAGCTACACGAGCAGTACGAGGACTTCTCCTACGTATACGTGGTCGACGATGACCAGAAGCTGAGGGGGGTCATCTTCTTCCGAGACCTGGTGTTCGCTCGTCCCGGGGCGAGCCTCGACGAGGTGATGGTCCGCGACCCGATCTCCGTCGAGGCGATGACCGACAGGGAAGAGGTTGCCGAGCTGGCCCAGAGGTATCGCCTCTTCGGAATCCCCGTGGTCGACGAGCAGGGACGACTTATCGGAGTGGTCACGACCGATGCCGTCATCGAGGCGATCCAGGACGAGGCGACCGAAGATTTCGCCGCCGCGGTCGGCGCAGGTCTCGGAGAGACGGTCTACACCGACGTCACCAAGTCGTTTCGCTCCCGGGCCCCGTGGCTCATTCTCAATCTGATCCTGGCCACTTTTGTGGCCTGGGTCATCGAGCAGCAGACCAGCATCATCTCGAGCCAGCCCGTGCTCGCCGCCCTGATGCCAATCGTGGCCACACTGGGCGGAAACGGTGGTAATCAGAGTCTGGCGGTGATGATCCGCTCTCTGGCCTCCGACGAGGTGCCGAGGGCGCAGGTGACGTCGATCCTGCTTCGACAGGCCGGAGTGGGGTTCCTCAACGGCCTCCTCCTCGCGGTAGCCGCCGCCGGCGTCACCTACGTCCTGGTCGATTCCGGAGTCTTCGTGAGCACCTCAGACCCGACCACGGTCGCAGTGGTGATCGCCATCGCCTGCATGGCCAACCTGCTCATCGCCACTCTGGCAGGATCCGCCATCCCCCTCATCCTGCGTCGTATCGGCCTCGACCCGGCCCTGGCGTCGTCGATCCTGCTCACGATGATCACCGACGCGGTCGGCTTCGGCGGATTCCTGCTGGTCGCCGCGGCCCTGTTGTAGGACGGTCCCTCTTGCCGTGGACACCTGTCAGACGGATCCGCTCGCCGTGGAGCGGCAGCCCGCCCACCGCCGCGTCGCGGCCGTCGCTCAGCTCCCGATGACGAACTCGCCTGAGTCGGCGAATGGGCCCCGGAAAACGACGGTGGTCCCGTTCTGAACGCTGGCGAGATGGTGCTGATCGATGAGCTGGGTCTCGCCTTCGGTTCGCTCCGCCTCAGGCTTCCGGTATGCGTCGACGGCACCTGGATGGTTGAAGACCTCGGCGCCGTACGTGATCTCGCCACTGTCGACAAGCCCCACGACGAAGTTCTCGATGTCGACGTCGGTATACGCCCCTTCAGGGATGACGATGAAGAGCGTCTCCCCTGCCGGCTCTGACACTCGGGCGACGACTTCGTAGTTCGCGACCGGCTCACCTACGAGTGTGGTCGACGTGGTGTCGCCCCCCGGCGCCACCGTTGTCGTCGTGGCCACCTCACCGGCCGTCGTCGGGCTGGAAACGAGAGACGACGTGGTGCTGAGATCCGTGGTCTCGCCGTCGTCACAGGCCGCCAGCGTCAGAATCAGAAGCCCGGACAGGCTGAAACGGAGCGCTCTGGAGGACATCATGGCGTACAAACGTACCCGCGTCGCTCCTGGTTCCAAACCGGGTCCCCGCATGTAAGGTCGTATCGATGTTCGGCAGACGGATTGCCGCCTTGTTGGTCGCGTTCGCCCTGATCGCAGGGCTCTACTTCGTGAGCACGCCGGCCCAGTCGGTCACCGCCGCCGAGATGTGCCCTCCGGTGACGATGGAGATCTTGTTCCCACCGACCACACTGCCACCGCCGACGACTCTCCCCCCCAAGCCCACCACAACCGGGCCGACCACGACCCGCCCTCCGGAGACCAGCACGACCACGCCTTCCTCGACAACGACGACGACGGAGGCCGAGGAAACGACCAGCACCTCTGACTCCAAACGAGACCACTACCACTCAGCCGGCGAGCACCACCACTTCTTCACCAACCACGACGACGTCCCCGGCGTCATCCACCACATCGCTGCCTGGAAGCACCACTACCCAACCGGCCCCGCCCCCTTGTGAGCCCTTCGTCTACGACATGGCCTGGCCCCTCTCCGGAGTGGGCCACATCGGCTCGCCTTTCGGCGCGGATCGCGACGGCGGCGCCCGCAAGCACGAGGGCAACGACATCGCGGCTCCACGGCTCACTCCCGTCGTGGCCGTATCAGATGGCGTGATCACCCGGGTTGCCCAGGAGCGCGGGACGGCCAATTGCTGCTGGACCATCGTCGAGCACACCGATGGCTGGCAGTCCTATTACATCCACTTGAACAACGATCAGCACGGCACCGACGACGGTCTGGGCATCGGTTTGCGGACCGATCTCGTCGAGGGATCCGCCGTCGCCCGGGGAGAGGTGATCGGCTGGGTTGGCGATTCGGGAAATGCCGAAGGCACGGTTCCCCACCTCCATTTCGAGTTGCACAACCCGGAGGGCCTCGCCGTTGACCCCCGTCCGAGCCTGCTCGCGGCACAAAGTGCGGTGGTGCTCGCCGACCCTCAGCCGTCCTGGCCCTATGCCGATGACGACGGCACTCCCGCTGAGGCCATCGCCGCCCTCTTGCTCACGCAAGGGCTCCTGCTCGATTGTGATGGAACCCGCGTCGATTTCTGCCCGGACCGCATCGCCGAGCCGGAACTAGCCGCGGTCGTGGCCGGGCATATCGCCGGCAAGACCCTTCCGGAGATCGAGGGCCAATACCGTCCCATGGACGGCGTTTCGGCCTGCCCACCCCAAGACCCCTGCCTCCTCTACGGTCTGCCTGAAACCGAGATCGCCCGTCTCGCCATGTGGATCCGGATCGATGCTCTGGTGGCGACCTTGCGGCCGCAGGCCGACGGGGCCGAAGGTGTGCCCGCCGTTTCGCTACCCACGGTCGACGAGGCCGAGGCCAAGCTGCGGCAGATCGGCGCCCGTGACGCCTGCAACCCACCCCTCGACGATGACCGCCTCCTCAGCAGGGCCGAGACCGTCATCCGCCTGTTCTCGTGGACCCAGGGGCGGAATCCCGACCCCTGCCCGCCACCGCTTCAGGAAGCGCGCTGATAGAAGAGACGGGCCAGGTCGGCGGTGACCGGCCCTTCGTGGAATCGACGCCGCCCGATAGCGGATACCGGTTGGATCTCACGGACCGTGGATAGGGCCATGGCCTCTTCGGCTTTGTCGAGACGTCCCAGATCCCAGGTCCCTTCGACGACCTCGAACCCGAGCTCCGACGCCATCTCCAGCATCACCCTGCGAGTGATCGAGTCGAGAATCCCAAGGTCGAGAGCCGGCGTCTCCAGGACGCCGTCGACAACCCATGCCACGGCGAAGGTCGGGCCTTCGAGGATCACACCCTCGGGCGTGATGAGCAGGGCGTCGCCGAATCCCTCGGCGACCGCGCGCCGGGTGGCCGCCATGTTGGGGGCATAAGAGAGAACCTTCGCGCCGGCCAGCTCCCAGTCCACGCCTGCCGCGTGCCAGGGCGCCGAGACAGGCAACAGCGTCGCCGGCCCTTCAGGCTTGCCCGTGGGATGTCCGAACACGATCACGATCGGTTCTCCGTCTGTCCCGGGCACGGCCGAGCCCCTGGTCACGACGACCCGGACGACGCAGTCGCCGCACGACGCGGCTACCTGCTCGATCCACCGGCCTAAGTCGTCACGGCCGGGCAACGGGATGTCGAGGGCCTTGGCACTCGCTTCGAGTCGAGAGAGATGTTCGTGCAGGGTGAAGGGCCGGCCTGAGTACGACCTGATCACCTCGAAGCAACCATCGCCGCGGAGCACTGAAGAGTCGGTGACGGGCACGACACCGTCTGCTTCGACACCGTTGACCAGCACTCGGAGCATCATCGGCGCCGCGTCACGGGGATCGGGGCTTGTGTCTATTCGTGATCGGGAGCCGACGGTCCTTGCCGAAAGCCTTGACCGTGATCTTGACCCCCGGGGCGGCCTGACGTCGCTTGTATTCATTGCGGTCGATCATCGCCGCCACCCGCGCCACCAGCTCGGGCTCGAAGCCCCTCCCCACGATGGCCGAGACACCCAGGTCCGACTCGATGTAGAGGGAGAGGATCTCATCGAGGAGCTCGTATGGTGGAAGGCTGTCCGAATCCTTCTGGTCCGGTCGCAATTCGGCCGATGGCGGCTTGTCGATGGTGTTCTGGGGGATCACATCCCCATACTTGTTCCGCCATCGGGCCAGGTCGTAGACCAGGGATTTGAACACGTCCTTGAGGACCGCATAACCCCCGACCATGTCCCCGTAGATGGTGGCGTACCCGACAGCCATCTCCGACTTGTTCCCCGTGGCCACCACCATCGGGCCATGTTTGTTGGAGATTGCCATCAGCATCGCCCCCCGGGTCCGGGCCTGGAGGTTCTCCTCGCTCGTGCCGAACTCCGTTTCTGCGAACACCGGGGCAAGAGCATCGAGAAAAGCCCCGAACACATCGTCGATCGGAAGGAGGTCGAAACGCAGCCCCAGATTGTCCGCCAGCTGCCGTGCGTCCTCGATGGAGTGAGCGGAGGAGAAACGAGAGGGCATGGCGACGCCCCAAACAGAATCAGGCCCGAGGGCGTCGGTTGCGATGGCCGCGGTCAGAGCCGAGTCGATGCCGCCGGACAGACCGATCACCACCTGCTCGAAGCCGTTTTTCCTGACGTAATCGCCCAAACCCGTTTCCAACGCCCGGTATACCTCTTCGACGGGCTCCAAATGGTCCGTCACCGAGCCCACCACCACTGCCTCCCCGGGCAGCGGCACATCGACGACGAACATGTCCTCCTCGAACTGGGGAGAGCGGTGGACGATCGTGCCGTCTGGTCCTATCACCAGCGAGCACCCATCGAAAACGAGCTCGTCCTGGCCTCCGACCAGGTTGAGATAGACCACCGCCGCCCCCGCGGCGCGGGCGCGGTCGACGATCATCGCCTCGCGCTCTCTGGCCTTGCCCTTGTGGAACGGGGAGGCATTGATGTTGAGCAGGACCTTGGCACCGGCTGCGGCCTGATCCCGCGGAGGGCCATCGGGGAGCCAGATGTCCTCGCAGATCGACACCCCTACCTGGGTCCCCCCCACCTCCCACACCCGATCTGGGTCCTGGCCGACCGCGAAATAGCGGTCCTCGTCGAAAACGCCGTAATTGGGGAGGAGCACTTTGTGATAGATGCCGACGATCTCGCCGTCGTGAAGAACGGCGGCGGCATTTGCTACGCGACGGTCTTCGGCGTCGACGGCACCCCGTGACGGGCCATCAGATCGGTCGACGAAGCCGACAACCACCGCCGTCGATCCCGCCCGTGAAGCGAGTCGACGGACGGAATCGATGCCCGCCGACACGAAATCGTCGCGAAGCACCAGATCCTCGGGCGGGTAGCCGTTGATCGCCAACTCAGGGACGAGCAGGACGTCGGCATTCGCTCCCTCGGCCCACACCATGGCCTCGGCAATGCGCCGCTCGTTGCCCGGAATGTCGCCGACACAGAGATTCAGTTGAGCCCCGGCGACCCGAAGTGGCATACCCACACGATACGCCCCGGCATACGCTGTCGCTCGTGACCGACAGACGGCCCTCAGTCGCAATTCCCCCTGCAGAAGCGGGCAGACTCGAGATCCAGGTACCGGATCCGGACAAAAGATCGTCGATCGTCGACCTGGTGGCGAAGGGAGCCGACCCTGCGGGAGCCTGGCCGAGATTGATCTCGATGATCGAGGCGGACCCAGACCTCGTCCTCACCAGCCCTGCCCTGGAGCGGGCCTGCGCCATTGCCGGCGCATCTCGGGCCCTCAGTCAGGCGATCGCCCGTCACCCCGGCTTGCTCGTCGGGTCGGCCCCCGATGATTCGGTTCCACTTCGTCTGAGGGCCGCTCTGGCGACTATCGCCGGGGACGACCTGGCCGGCGTCATCGAGATGAGAGCTGCCACCTCCCGGTTCTCCGATGCCATCGACGACCTGGTTCGAGATGTCTTGGCTCGGACGACGGCAGCGATCGCGGAAAGACATCCGATTGCCGCCGACCTCCCCTTCGCAGTCATCGCGATGGGGAAATGGGAGCCCGGGAGCTGAACTACTCCTCCGACATCGACTTGCTCTTCGTCCACGACAGGTCAGGTGCCGACGAATCGGCCAGCCGCGCCGCCGCCCTGGCCCTGGCCCCGGCCATCATCGCTGCCCTTTCTGCCCGAGGGAACGACGGCCCAGGGCTCCTCGTCGACGCCGATCTGCGACCGGAGGGATCGATCGCGCCTCTCTCGCGAAGCCTCGACTCGTACACGCAGTACTACGCCAAGTGGGGGGAGCCCTGGGAGCTGCAAGCGCTGCTCAAGGCGCGTCCCGTCGCAGGTGACCCTTCCCTAGGCGAGCGGTTCGCCTCGATGGTCGAGACGGTGATCTGGGAACAGGGTCTCGACGTCGACTCGCTGCGGAGCATCCGCAAGTTGAAAGAGCAGGCAGAGGCCGGGGCCAGGCCATCGGACATCAAGCGATCACGTGGCGGCATCAGAGACGTCGAGTTCTCGGTTCAGCTCCTCCAGTTGGTCCATGGCCGGCTCGCTCCGGAGCTGAGGGGGCAAGGGACCCTCGAAGCTCTCCAGGCCTTGACCGATCTCGGATTCGTGGCTGAGGACGACCGAGCCCATCTCGACACCGCCTACCGGTTCCTCCGAGACCTCGAGCATCGGATTCAACTCTGGGATCTGCGCCAGACCCATGAGCTCCCCGAAGACCCACAGCGTCGGGAGCAATTGGGGCGTTCCCTCGGCATGCTGACTGATCCGGCTCGCCAACTCGAACAGAGGATCGGGGAGGTGAGATCGGTGGTCCGCGATGTACACGAGCGGCTCTACTTCAGACCGATTCTGGACGCCCTGGTCGGATCGCCGAGCGCACGGCTCGGAATGGAACAGGCCGCGCTCCGGCTCGAGGCCCTTGGCTTCAACGATGTCGCGGCGGCGAAGCGGGCACTGGAAGACCTCACCACGGGTCTGAGCCGACGATCACAGGCGATGCAGCAGGTGCTCCCGCTGATGCTCGACTGGCTGTCCCTGACGCCCAATCCGGATCTCGGGCTCAGACAACTCCGGACTGTGCTGGCAAACACCCCCGATCATGCCGCTCTGGTGACCCTGCTCCAGGTGAACCCACTGGCCGGAGAGCGCTTGTGCAGGTTGCTCGGGACCAGCCGTCTGATCGGCGACCTGATCGACCGCATCCCCGAATTCGTCCCCCGTCTCGCCGATGAGCAGATGTTGGCTGAGGTCCGCGACCGAGAGGCAGAGCTGAATCGTCTGATGGGCCTGCTCGACTCACGGCCCGATCCTGACGCCAAGATCGGGACGATTCGCAGGATGGCTCGTCGCCGGAGGCTGAGGATCGCGGCGCGCGACATCCTGGATCTGGCTGACACCGTCGCCACACTTCGCTCCCTCACCGAGAGCGCCGACGTCGCCGTCGGCGGAGCACTCCATGTCGTCACAAGCCGGGATCCCACCGGCCTCTGTGTGGTCGCAATGGGCAAGTGGGGGGGCGGAGAGCTGTCCTATGGCTCCGACCTCGACCTCATGTACGTGATCGCGGAAGAATCCGGACGCGACGGCGCCTTTCGCGTCGCCACCGACTTGTCGAGGTTGCTCTCCGAGACGAGCCGTCATGGCGAGGCCTACCAGCTCGATGCCGAGCTCAGGCCAGAGGGCCGAAAAGGCCCCATGGCCAGGTCTCTGGAGAGTTACCGCCGCTACTACGAGGAATGGGCCGAGCCCTGGGAGATGCTCGCCCTGGTGAAGGGCAGAGTGTCGGCGGGCGACCCATCCCTCGCAGCCGAGTGGTCTGCCATGGTCGGGACTTTCCTATGGCGTGACAGTCTTCCTGCCGGATTCCAACGCTCGATCCGGGAGATCAAGGCAAGAGTGGAAAAGGAGCGGATCCCGGCCGGTGAAGACCCGGATTATCACCTCAAGCTGGGCCGGGGGAGCATCAGCGACATCGAGTTCCTCACCCAGCTTCTCCAGCTACGTCACGGTGGCTCGATTCCCGAACTTCGGGTCCCCGGCACCCTCGATGCCCTGCAGGTGCTGGTTGGTCACGGACTGCTCGAGGTCGACGAAGAGCGTGCCATGTCCGAGTCCTACCTCTTCTGCACCCAGGTCCGGCTCCGCCTCCACCTGCAGATGGGTCGCGCCGTCGACTCGCTGCCCACCGCCCCCGCAGAGCTGCGCAGCCTCGCCGCGTCGCTTGGGTTCGACCGCCCCGCCGAGCTCAGGGACGAGTACCGCCGGGTGACGAGAAGAGCCCGACGCGTCTTCGAGACCCGCTTCTACGAGTGACCGCCATCTGGTTAGCCTCAACACGTGATCAGCCACGAACGGCTCGAGGCGCTGGTGGAGGGCATCATTCCCCAGTCGGTCGAGCTTCGCCGCCTCCTGCATCGTCATCCCGAGCCGGCCAACGAAGAGCACCAGACCACTGCCCTCATCGCCGCCTCGCTCGATGAGAACGGAATCGCCTACCAGGACCGCCGTCCCCAGACGGGTCTCTGGCTGGACATCGGGCCCGAGCCGCGGATCGGCTTCAGGGCAGACCTCGACGCACTGCCCATCTACGAGCCTGAGGGGAATGCGCCCCGTTCGCAGAACCCGGGTTGGATGCACGCCTGTGGCCACGACGGACACGCCGCCATCGCTTTTGGCATCGCGGTGGCCCTCCGCCAACTCGAGTTGCCGGTCGGCGTGAGGTTGCTGTTCCAGCCGGCCGAGGAGGCGTTTCCCGGAGGGGATATTGGTGACCGGGATGCCGCGCGCGGTTGCGGCCTTGACGTCGACCGAATCGACGCCGACGCTGCCGAGCGTGATGACCTTGCAATTCTCCAATGCGTCGATCACCGTCTTGGTGATCGGCATGCCCTTGGCGTAGATCGCGTCCGCGTCTTTCGCGGCGGCGATGAATTCCGCCTCATTGGCCGGCGCCTCGATGATCTCGGCCCCGATCGGGTCGAGCGCTTCCTTCTCGTAATCATAGCCGCCGCCGGCGACCGTGAAGCTTGCGCCTTTCGGCGTCACCACCCTGAATTTCGGCATTTCCTGCTCCCGATTTATATTCGGTGTTGGTTTTAGGGCGACGGGCGCCACCACTGTTGTTTGACCGCATTTCCTCTTTTACGCGACTTGATTGGCCATGTGCTACAATCATCGGTTGCTTTATGCGAATAAAAACACGGACTTCGTCGTCTTCGTAAGGAAGCGCTAAAGGGTCTCACGATATCGTGCGGCTAATCAATCGACCAAATCGTGCACGCCCATTTCCGGAGATTCCCTGTGAAGCTGACCAATCTCAAGATCACCCCCAAGCTCGGCATTCTGGTGGGAATAACCTTGCTCGGCCTCTGCGCCGCCGGCGTCCTCGCAGGCTACCTGATGCAGCGCGAGATGCTGAACGGGCGCGTCGAACAGACCAGGGCGATCGTCGACATGGCGCGCAACATGGCGCTCGGGCTGCAGAAGCAGGTCGAGGCGGGCCAGTTGACCAAGGATGCGGCGATTGCCGAGTTCAGCAAGCGGGGCAATACGCTGACCTTCGACAACGGCAACGGCTACGTGTTCGCCTACACCATGGATGGCATCGCCGTGCTGGCGCCGGTTCCCGCGCAGATCGGCCAGAACCGCATGGACATCGAAACCGGCGGCAGGAAGCTCGTGCGCGAGCTGCGCGACGGCATTGCCAAGGACGGGCATGTCACGCTGCGCTACGAATATCGCAAGCCCGGAAGCGAGGAACTGATCCGCAAGTTTTCCTACGCGGTGCCGATCCCCGGCTGGAACATGTTCGTCGGCACCGGCGCCTATCTCGACGATCTCGACGCCAGGATGAAGCCGCTCGCATGGCTGCTCGGGCTCGCCATTCTCGGCATCGCGCTGGTGGCGGGCAGCATCGCCTGGATGATCGGCCGCAGCATCTCAAAGCCGCTCGGCGAACTCGGCACCCGCATGCAGGATCTGGCCGAGGGCAAGCTGGACGGCGCCATTCCCGGCATCGGCCGCGGCGACGAGATCGGCGCGATGGCTGCGACCGTCCAGATCTTCAAGGACAATGCGGTGCGCATCCGCGGGCTCGAACAGAAGGAAGCCGAAGTGCAGGCGCGCGCCGAGGCAGAGCGCCGGGCGGCGATGGAGAACATCGCCAGCGATTTCGAACGCAGCGTGACCGGCATCGTCCGCTCGGTATCGACGGCGGCGGCCGGCATGCAGACCACGGCGCAGTCGATGACGGCAACCGCCAGCGATGCCAGCGCGCGGGCGGCGACCGTCGGCGCGGCGTCGCAGCGTTCATCGGACAATGTCGGCACGGTGGCGTCCGCCGCGGAAGAACTTTCCAGTTCGGTTACGGAAATCTCCCGCCAGGTGGCGCGTTCCAGCGAGATCGCCAGCAAGGCGGTGAGCGATGCCGAGCGTACCAACGCCACCGTCGGCGCGCTCTCGATCGGCGCCGAGAAGATCGGCGAAGTGGTGAAGCTGATCCACTCGATCGCCGCGCAGACCAACCTGCTGGCGCTCAACGCCACCATCGAAGCGGCGCGCGCCGGCGATTCCGGCCGCGGCTTTGCGGTCGTGGCGTCGGAAGTGAAGGCGCTCGCCAACCAGACCGCGAAGGCGACCGAGGAAATCTCGTCCCAGGTTGCGGCCATGCAGGCCTCCACCAGCGAGGCCGTGGCCTCGATCGGCGGCATCACCGAAACCATCTCGCAGATGAGCGAGATCACGGTCTCGATCTCGAGCGCCGTCGAGCAGCAGGGCGGCGCCACCCGCGAGATCGCCCGCAACATTCAGTCGGTGGCGGCCGGATCGAACGAGATCTCCACCCATATCGGCGGCGTCACCACGGCGGCAGCGGCGACCGGCAAGGCCGCGTCCGAGGTGCTGGCGAACGCCCGCGAACTCGACAACCAGTCCGGCATGCTGCGCAGCGCGGTGGACGAATTCCTGGTCAAGGTGCGCGCGGCGTAAGGCGCGTACTCATGGCATCAGGCGCAATCGTCAGCAAAAAGAAAGACCGCCTCGCGGCGGTCTCTCCGCGTCAATCGGTGCTCGATCAAGCAACTCGCTTGAACGCTTCCCGCGCAGCCTCATTGGCGCGATCGAAGGCAGTGCGGGTTTCCGTCAAAGCTGCCATGAGTACGGACCATGACTGGGTGCCCGCCTGGCTCAACTTCTCGAGTTTTTTCTCCGCCTCGACTGCATCGGCGTTCATACGCTTGACGGCGGCGTCGATATCGCCCCGACGTTCAGAAGCGAATTTCTTGGCGTCGCTGCCAAGCTTGTCGGCTGCTTCGCGCCACGCTTTCAATTGGGCATCGGCTTGAAGCTTGAACGTTGCCTGCTGGTGCTCGATTTGCTTGCCGAAGCTTTCGACATATTTCTTGACCTCGGCCTCGAACGAGCGCCAGTCAGCCTCTAGTTTTGCTTTTGCCTGGA
Source organism: uncultured Acidobacteriota bacterium (assembly GCA_963720925.1). Lineage (GTDB taxonomy): Bacteria > Actinomycetota > Acidimicrobiia > Spongiisociales > ZC4RG35 > JARDZU01. Next base: position 16,239 of record CAVRHE010000001.1, on the reverse strand, counting down.
TCCAGGCGGCCTCGTTAGCTTCCGACTGCTTCTTCATGGTGTCACGGAAGTCATCACGCTGCTTGCGCAGGTCAGAAAGGACCTTCTTGGCGTTGTCGCGGACATCGGCTTGCACCTCGGCAGCCTTGCCTTCAAGCGATGACACCGTTGCGTCCATTTCGTCGAGACGTTCCTTGGCCCAATTTGTAAAGAAGTGGATATTGCTTTGTGTAACCATTTGCTCGTCTCCATGAATGCCGAATGGTGCCGCCCCATGCTGCTGATTAACATGCAGCGCCAGGCTATTTTTGATGTGAGTCAATTCAACCCAAGAGTGGGCCGCGGTCTGACCGGACTTCACCCAAGAAGTTGCGGGTTCCGAAATGGGTCAATCGCGTCGTTTTGACAGCGCGCCCGCCACTTCCGTCTACCCCGAACAGCAGACGATCCCAGAGGCCGTCGGTATGTCTCAAAAGTGGCAGAAGCTGCCGTCTTCGATCGGCGGCCCGACAGCCCCGCGGGCTAGGCCCGCTTGTCGCCGCTGGGAGCGGGAGTATATTAGCTCGATGGCTGTCAGTTCGCCCGATCTGAAAGCGTTTTTGCTCGCCACGCCTTTCTTCGGTGGCCTCTCGGACGCAAGCCTCGAGCTCCTGGTCTCCATGCTGGTCGAGTGCCGCTTCGATGCCGGTGCCACAGTCGTCGCGGAAGGAGAGCCGGGGCGCTCGATGTTCATTGTTCACTCCGGCGAGCTCGTGGTGAGCAAGCTCGCGGATGCGGGGCGCGTCATTCGCATGGCGCGTCTCGAGGCCGGTGATTTTTTCGGCGAAATGACGCTCATCGAAATGCAGAACCGATCGGCCACCGTCGTCGCGGAGAGCCCGACCGTGCTGTACGAGCTCACGGCCGGAAAACTCTACACGTGCTACAAGGCCGACATCCATGCGTATGTGATGGTGATGCAGAATATCAACCGCGAGCTCTGCCGTCGGCTCCGCCGCGCCGACCGTCGCATTGCCGAGCTGCAGATGCTTCACGCGGGTGAATGACGCAGATTCGCGTGCGGCATGTGGGTTGCGTAGCTGCATAGGGTGGGCAAAGACGCGCCAGCGCCGTGCCCACCTTTCTTGCCGTGTCATGTGAATGGTGGGCACGCTTCGCTTTGCCCACCCTACGAAGTGTGTCCCGCCTTACTGCTTCTCGATCCCGGCATCCGCGATCAGCTTCTCCCAGAGCACCAGCTGCTCCTTCAGGAATGCGTCGAACTCTTCCGGGGTGCCCGAGAATGCTTCCATGCCGCGCTCGGCGAGCTGGTTCTTGATGTCCGGCCGTTCGATGACCTTGCGGATTTCCGCATTCAGCCTGATGACGATATCCTTCGGCATATTGGCCGGGCCGAAATAGCCCTGCCACGACGTGATGTCGAAACCCTTCACCGTGGCGTCCATGGTGGGCAGATGCGGCAGCAGGGCCGAGGGTTTCTTTGGTGGTGACGGCGAGTGCCTTCAGCGCCTTGGCGTTGACGTGGGGCAGGCCGGTCGGGACGTCGATGAACATCATCGAGACGCGGCCGGCGATCACGTCGGTCAGGGCCGGCGGCGAGCTCTTGTAGGGGACGTGCAGCAGGTCGATCCCGGCGAGACGGGCAAACGTCGCGCCCGATACGATCGCCGAGGAACTGCCGCTGGCGTAGGAGTATTTGCCCGGCTCCTTCTTGGCCAGCGCGATCAGCTCGGCCACCGAATTCGCCGGAATGTCCGGATGGATCACCAGCATGAAGGGCAAGGTCGCCGGTCCGCGCGATCGGGGTGAAATCCTTGACCGGATCGTAGGTCATGTTCTTCAGCAAATACGGATTTGCCGAATGCGTCGTGTTGGTCGTCACGAACAGCGTGTAACCGTCGGGCGCGGAGCGCGCCACATAGCTCGCCGCGATCGAGCCGTTGGCGCCTGCCTTGTTCTCGATCACCGTGCTGACGCCAAGCGCCGTGCCGAGTTCCTTGCCGATCAGGCGCGTCGTGGTGTCGGTGCCGCTGCCGGCGGCGAACGGCAGCACCAGCGTGATGTTGCGGTTCGGGTAGGGGGCCTGCGCGGAAGCCGTTGCGACGAGCGCAAACATCAGGGGGGCCGCCGCCGCGACGTGCCGGTACCGCTTCAAAGTTGCGAACATATAGTCGTTTCCTCAGCTATTTTATGAACGATTGGCCGGCAAGCTAGCCTGCCCGGGATCAAAGTGGAAGCCGGTAAGACGCTACGCCGCATGCCCCGAACACATGCATTTTTCAGGCTTTCGCCGAGGCCCGCCGCGATGCGATGACCACCCCGGCCAGCACCAGCACGTAGCCGACCAGGTGGAACAGCCGCAACTGCTCGCCGAGCAGCAGGATCGCCATCGCCGAGCCGAACACCGGCACCAGGTGAAAGAACGGCGCGGCGCGGTTCGGCCCGATCAGCGCCAGCCCGCGGTTGAAGAACGTATACGCCAGCGTGGAAGGAAAGATCACGACATAGGCCAGCGTCGCCATCGAAATGAGGTCGAACTTCAGCGTGACGCCGGTCGAGAACTCCCAGATCGAGAACGGCACCAGCATCATCGCGCCGCAGCAGGTGGTGAATGAAATCAGCGACAGATGCGTGCGTCACCGGACGCCGGGGCATCAGCGCCGAATACAGCCCGAACGACACCAGCGAACTGGCAAACATCAGGTCGCCCCGGTTGAAGCTGATGCCGGCGAGCGCGCTGAAGTCGCCGCGCAGGATGATGGTCAAGACGCCCGCGAGCGAGATGGTGATGCCGGCGAGTTGCGCGCCGGTCAGGCGGACGCCGAACAGGGCCAGCGACCACAGCGCCACGAACAGCGGCCCCGCCGACTGGATCAGGAGCGCGTTCAGCGCCTCGGTATACTGCATGGCCCAGTAGGAAATCGCGTTGTTGTAGGCGAACCCGATCGCCGACAGGAACACCATCATCGGCAAATGCGCGCGCAGCACCGGCCAGTCGCGCTTCAGATGCGGCCAGGCGAACGGCAGCAGGATCAGAAAGGTGCCGATCCAGCGCAGGCAGGACAGCGTCAGCGGCGGCACGTGGCCGGCGACGTGGCGCGCCAGCACGATGTTGCCGGCCCAGAACAGCGAGGTCAGGCTGAGCAGCAGATAGGGCTGGTTGTTCAGCCACCGGACCGGATGGAGGGCAGGCGGCGCTGGTGCGGGCTCGGTCATGATCTCGTGCCGAGTAGGGTCAAATTTTCCGCCGCACGACAAGTCCCGCGCGTGCAATGCTACAATGCCGCAGGCATTGTTCTCGTATGCCGTGGAGTGCCGGTCGATGGGCGTGGATTTGCTGAATGTCAGGGGTCTTGAGAAACTGGACCAGCAGGCGCCGGTCGTGATGGTGAACCTGATGCGTTTCCGCGAACGCTCGCTCGACGGCGACGGATCGGGCTGGGATGCTTACTTGCGCTACAGCGCGCTCACGGTGCCGATGATCAAGGCGCGCGGCGGCACGCTGCTGTGGACCGGCGACGCCAAAACGGTCGCGCTCGGGCGGCAGGACGGCAATCAATGGGACTATCTGGCGCTGGTGTATTATCCGACCGTTGCCGCCTTCATCGACATGATGACCTCGGCCGACTACGAAACGCGCTGCGACCCCCACCGCACCAACGGCTGCGCCGAGCACGTGATCATCGCGACGAAGGAGGCCTACAGCAAGTTCAAGGTCGGGGTAGATGTTTCCGGTCATTGACGTAGCGCAAGCGGAGCAGTCCGAGCGCATCTTCTCGACTCGCCGAGAGACTGGATTGCTCGTCGCTCGCGCTCGCAATGACGTGGTGAGATTCGCTCTAAAACTTCCTCACCAGATCCGGCGTGATCTCGCTGATGGAGCGGATGCCGAGCAGCGCCAGATCGCGGTCGATTTCGGCCTGCAGCAGCGTGATCGCGCGTTGCACGCCGGCCTCGCCGCCGGCGATCGCGGCGTAGAGGAAGGGACGGCCGACCCAGACGAAATGCGCGCCGAGCGCCAAGGCCTTGATCACGTCGGTGCCGCGGCGGATGCCGCCGTCGACCATGACCGTCATGCCCTTGGCTTCGGCGGCGATCTCCGGCAGCGTGCGCAGGCCCGACATGGTGTAGTCGAGCTGGCGGCCGCCATGGTTGGAGAGCATCACGCCATCGACGCCGCTCTCGCGCGCGATCCTGGCGTCCGCGGGCGAGACCAGTCCCTTGACGACGAGCTTGCCCTTCCACTTCTTGCGGATCAGTTCGACATGCTTCCAGGCGAGCTGGTCGCGGTGGCCGATATTGCGCATCAGATTCTTGGCGAGCACCGGCGGTCCGCGCTGGCGTCCATGTTCTCGAAATGCGGCATGCCGAAATTCTTCACCGTGCGCGCCCAGGTGCCGAACAGCCAGTGCGGATGCGTCACCGTATCCCAGGACACGCGCGGCGTGATCGCGAGCGGCACCTGAAAGCCGTTGCGGATGTTGTTCTCGCGGTTGGGCGGCACCGGCACGTCGGCGGTGACGACGAAGGTGTCGTAGCCGGCCGCCGCGACCCGGTCGACCAGCGGTTCGATGCGCTCCGGCACGGCCGGCGAGATAGGCCTGATACCACGCGGCGTTGTTCTCGCGCCGCACGTCTTCCAGCGTGATCAGCGACGATGCGCTGAGAATCATCGGCACGTTGGTTTCGGCCGCCGCCCGCGTCAGCACGATGTCGCCGCGATAGGCGCAGAGCGCCGAGGAGCCCATCGGCGGAATGCCGAACGGCGAGGCGTAGCTCTTGCCGAACAGCGTCGTGGTCTGGTCGCGGCCGGAGACGTCGTTGAGCACGCGCGGCACAAAGCCGTATTCGTCGAAGGCTTTTCGGTTGTCGCGCACGGCGGCATCGGTCTCGGCGCCGCCGGAGATATAGCCGTAGAGGAATTTCGGAATCCGGCGCCGCGCCACAGGCTCGAAATCGTCGAGCGAGAGATATTTTTGCAAGGCGCGTGGCACGGCGCTTTGGGCGCGGGTGACGGTTGGGGCGGGCGGTCAGGCGCGGACTTGTCGCAGCGGCTTCCATTTGTCGAGCACGTCGGACGAGGCCGCTTCCGTTATTTTTCGGTTCTGTGAATTCAAGGCTGATCACGCTAACGTCGGGCGGGGGGCGGGCCGCTGCCGAACTTGCTGGTGTTGATGGACTGGCTGAGCATCGCCGAACATCTGGCGGGTGTCGGCGATGACAGCCCCGGACTTCTTGTCGAAACTCTCGATCAGTTCGCGCAGCGAGATCACGGTCGGCAGCAACTCGCCGCCATATTTGTCGCTGGCGAGCCCGCCCAGAAAATCCCTGGTCTTGTCCAGCGCGCCGTCGACGCCGTTGATGCTGTCTTCGGCGGTCGCGATGATGCTGGTGATCTTCTCGCCATTGCTGGACAGCGAAGCGGTAAACGTTTCGAAATTCCGCAGCGTATCCTTCACCGCCACCTCGTTGTCGGCGATCACCTTGTCGACGTTGCGCAGCGCCACGCGGATCTTTTCCTGGGTGTTGAGCGTCCCGTCGGGATCGGCGGTCAGCTCGGGAATGCCGTCCGCGCCCTTTCGCGGCGGCGGCGCCTCGTCGGAACCGCCGGTAAAGGAGATCGCCGCGATGCCCGTCAGCCCCTGGAATTCGAGGCCGACTTGCGTGTCGCTCTTCACCGGCGTGTTGCCGTCGATCATCGCGAGCGCCACGACGCGGCGGGGATGGTCGAGCTTCAGCGACACCACTTCGCCGACCCGGATGCCGGCGAAATTCACGCTGCCGCCCTTGCGCAGGCCTGAGGCCGAGCCTTCGAAGATCACCCGGAACGGCACCTGCTGCTTGATGCCGGCGAGCTTCTGGTAAGTGAGGAACGCGCCGAGTGACCCGGCGATCAGGGCCAGGGTCAGGGTGCCGATCATCACGATTGCTGGCGCGCGCTCTCATCGAAATGCCCAAGCGAAGCAGTCCCAGGGGGACGGCAACAGATAGCGGATTTGCCGCGGCAAGTCACCGGAACTAGCCAGTCTCTAGCGGTCTTAGCCAGTCGGGCTTTCGCGACGCCACGAACACCCCGGTCAGCACCAGCGCGAAGCCGATGAAGTGGAAGGCCTGCGGGTGCTCGCCGAGGAAGATGATCGACATGACGGTGCCGAACACCGGCACCACGTGGAAGAACGGCGCGGCGCGGTTGGCGCCGATCAGCTGCACGCCGCGATTGAAGCAGAGATAGGCGATCGTCGAGGGAAACAGCGCGACATAAAACAGCGACAGCAAATTCGCGGCGTCGATCCGCATCAACGGCCGCGTGAACAGTTCGAGGATGAACAGCGGAATCAGGCAGGCCGCGCCGGCGCCGAAGGTGAAGGCGACGAAAGACAAGGCGTGGATGTCGGGCCGCTTCAGCGACAGCACCGAGTAGAGCCCGAAGATCGCCAGCGCCACGATGAAGATCAGGTCGCCCCGGTTGAACTCGATATTCGAAAGCTTGGTGAGGTCGCCATGCATCAGGATGACGAGCACGCCGGCCATCGACAGCATGACGCCTGCGGCCTGTGCCAGCGTCAGCCGTATCCCGAGCAGCGCCAGCGACCACACCGCGACGACCAGGGGCCCGGCCGATTGCAACAGCAGCGTGTTGAGCGCCTGGGTATGCTCCAGCGCCCAGTATTGCAGGGTGTTGAACGCGCCGATGCCGGTGACGGAGAGCACGATCATGATGCCGAGGCGGCCGCGGATCGCGGCCCAGTCGCGCACCAGATGTTTCCAGGCAAAGGGCAGGATGATCAGGAACGCGAACGACCAGCGCAGGAATGAAAGCGTGACGGGCGGGATGTGGCCGGCGGCCAGCCGCCCGACAATGGCATTGCCGGCCCAGCACAGCGCCGTGATGCTGAGCAGCAGATAAGGCTGGTTGGCGAGCCAGTTTCCGGATGGCGCGGACGAGGTGGGTTCGGAAGCCGACATTCGAGGTCCATAGCGTTTTCGAGCGAAGTGGACACCGGTTCGCGTCAAGAAAACGCGTCAAACAACGTCTGGGCCCGGTTCATGGCGCCGCGGCCCGCCCGGCGAAGGCCCGCCGGGCCGGAGATGTGGCCCGGCCGGTGTCACAGACACGGATTTGGCCGGTTCATCAATGGCGAAGACGCATCGCGCCCATGCGGGCCGGCGCTGCTCTTTGTGTGGAACTGCCAATGTTTGGAGTTGCCAATGCGGCGGCGAATATGCAATCTAAGGACGATCAGTTGATTTGATCCAACCTTGGATTTTGTTTCCCGGGAGGGCAGATATTCCCGGGTTGTTCTGTTTTTTCCGAGTTATTTGACGTCCGTTCGATCGTTGGGACCACGGCTGCAGGCGATGGCCGATCCAGGAGCTTCGCCTGCCCGTGAGGTCGAATCATGCAACCGATGGATCATTTCCTTGAACAAGCCATTGTCGGCCGAAGAAGCCGAAGCCGAGACGCGACATCAATTCGCCGTTCGCGCCAATTCCATTCTGGCATTCATCGAGTGCGACGAAGAGTTGCGCCCGAAATTGCGCGAGGCGATCGTCGAGGCGATGGTGTGGGCGCAGACGCAACCCAGGCTTTCCGGATAACCGGCTTTCCGGATACGCTTTGCCGGAAAGCATCGAGGGCGCCGCGGAAGATCCGGCTTACGCCGTCAGCGGCCGCGCGATCGCGCCCGCCGCCTGCACGGCGTCATTCGGGTCGAGTTCGACCTGCAGGCCGCGCTGGCCGCCGTTGAGGAACACGCTTGCATGGCCGAGCGCGGCCGCCTCGATCGCGACCGGCACGCGCTTCTTCTGGCCGAACGGGCTGATGCCGCCGACATGGTAGCCGGTCAGCCGTTCGGCGTCGGCCGGGCGCATCATTTTGGCAGCCTTGCCGCCGAAGGCGCTGGCGAGCTTCTTCATGCTGACTTCGCAATCCGACGGCACCACGGCGCAGACCGGCTTGCCGTCGACCTCGGCCATCAGCGTCTTGAGCACGCGGGCCGCCTCGACGCCGAGCGATTCAGGCCGCCTGCAGCCCGATGCTCTCGGCGTCGGGATCGTAGTCGTAAGCGTGCAGGGTGAATTTCACGCCCAGCTTTTCCAGCATCTGGGTTGCGCGGGTGGTTTTGGACATTGCCGTTCCGTCGTTGACAAATGTTAATGCGATGGCGCCCGCGACGCCCTGCCGCCGCCTACAAATTTTCAGGGGATATCAATGGGTTGTAGACCTTCTAAGGTCCCCATAAAGCCGCCTTCTTGCTTGCCTAGATCACCCGCTTCCTTTATCCGGTGGGGCTGCCTTGCATGCGAACGGCCCCGGCCGTGATTTTGGCTGGGCAAGCTAGCGCATGATCCGGAAAAATGGCTACCGGTTTGCCGGAAACTTCATGCTGGGACCAACAGGATTGCAGGGAACACCTTAGAAATGGCCAATGTTGTCGTCGTCGGCGCCCAGTGGGGTGACGAGGGGAAGGGCAAGATCGTCGACTGGTTGTCGGAGCAGGCCGACATCGTCGTGCGCTTCCAGGGCGGCCACAATGCCGGCCATACGCTCGTCATCAATGGCGAGACCTACAAGCTGGCGCTGCTGCCGTCCGGCGTGCTGCGCCCCTCGAAGCTTGCGGTGATCGGCAACGGCGTGGTGTTCGACCCCCAGGCTTTCCTCGACGAAGTCGCGAAACTGAAGGGGCAGGGCGTCGCCATCAGCCCGGACAATCTGCGGGTCGCCGAAAACGTCACGCTGATTCTGCCGCTGCACCGCGAACTCGACGCGCTGCGCGAATCCTCCAATACCGTCACCGCGATCGGCACCACGCGCCGCGGCATCGGGCCTGCCTATGAGGACAAGGTCGGCCGCCGCGCCATCCGCCTGATGGACCTCGCCGACCTCGACACGCTGCCGCACAAGATCGATCGCCTGCTGGCGCATCACAACGCGCTGCGCCGCGGCCTGCGGCTGGAGGAGATCGACGCCGGCGGGATCCTGAAAGAGCTCACCGCGCTGGCGCCGAAGCTGTTGCCTTACGCCGAGACGGTGTGGCGGCTGCTGGACCTCAAGCGCCGCGAGGGCAAGCGCATCCTGTTCGAGGGCGCGCAGGGCGCGCTTCTGGATGTGGACCACGGCACCTATCCCTACGTCACCTCGTCCAACACGGTGGCGGCGCAGGCGGCGACCGGCACCGGCATGGGCCCCGGCGCGGTCGGCTATGTCCTGGGCATCTGCAAGGCCTATACGACCCGCGTCGGCCAGGGGCCGTTCCCGACCGAACTGAACAACGAGATCGGCGAGGAAATCGGCCGCCGCGGCAAGGAATTCGGCGTCAATACCGGGCGCAAGCGCCGCTGCGGCTGGTTCGATGCCGTGCTGGTGCGGCAAACCGTCCGCACCTGCGGCATCACGGGTCTCGCGCTGACCAAACTCGACATTCTCGACGGCTTCGACTCCATCGAGGTCTGCACCGGCTATATGCTGGACGGCAAGGAAATCGACCATCTGCCGGCGGGCGAGGGCGCCCAGGCCCGGGTGGTGCCGATTTACGAGACCATCGAGGGCTGGAAGGAGCCGACCGCCAACGCCCGTTCCTGGGCAGATCTGCCGGCTCAGGCCATTAAATATGTCCGCCGGGTCGAGGAACTGGTGGGTTGTCCTATCGCCTTGCTTTCCACCAGCCCCGAACGCGAGGATACTATCCTCGTGCAGAACCCGTTTGAGGCTTAACGGGATGTTACCGCCCAGACTCCAAAATAGATTCGCATTATTGAAGAGATATGGCTGATTACTACCCGCTGATCGCACGCGCCATCGCCGGCCTGGACCCCAGTGCCCCCGGCGAGAGCCGCCGTGCGCTCTATGAGCGGGCCCGCACCGCGCTGATCGCGCAGTTGCGCAGCGTGCAGCCGCCGCTTTCCGAATCCGAAATCACCCGCGAGCGGCTGTCGCTGGAAGAGGCCGTGCGCAAGGTCGAGTCCGAGGCCGCCCAGCGCGCCCGCGAGGCCTCGCGTCCGGGCGGTGGTGCCGCGGCGCGCGGCGGCGACGCCTTCCGCCGCGCCAATGCCCGTCCGCCGGACGCACCACCTTCCGCGTCCGGCCCCGCGCCAGGTGGTGCGGCACGTCCGCGTCCGCCCGGTCAACCTCCGTCGCGCGATGCGCGTCCGCCGCTCGGTCAGGAAGAGCAGCGTCCCCCGCGCAATTCGCGCCCGGACGCGCCGCCGCCGGCCGCTCCGCGCCCGCAGCCGCCGCAGATTCCGATGCAGGATGCCGAGCCTGCCGCCGACCCGCGAGCGCACGGGCGGCACCCGCCGCGGTCCGGACAATGGCGCGCCGCAGATGCCGCCAGCCGCCGGGCATGCGCGGCTTCCGCGACATCGCCGCCGACGCCGACGATCTCGGCCGCGCCGCGGCGCAGGCCAACCGTGCTGCGCGAAAAACCTATGCCAACGTGCCGTCGCCCTCGCCGGAATTCGACCGGCTCGAGCCGAGCATGGAAAACCGCGGCGCCGATCCCGAGGCGCCCTATTCCTACGAGGAGTCGCTGGAGGAGGCCGACCGCTACGCGCCGCAGCCGCCGCAAATGCCGCCGCCGCGTGAGCGTTCGCGGCTGTCCGGGGATCGCGACCGCGAACCGAAGAAGCGCCTCACGATCGACGGCCGTGTTTCCGTTCAAGAGCGCGATCGCGGTCGGTATCGTCCTTATTCTGGTCGGCGCCGGCATCCTGTGGGGCAAGGCGGTCGTGACGTCGGTCAGCGGCCTGTTCAAATCCTCACCGACCGTGGAAGCGCCAAAGGACCCGGCCGCGCCGCAGTCGCGGCCGAAGATTCCCGATCGCGTCGGCCAGCCTTCGTCGTCGGAAAACATCGCCCCGGTGGCGCAGCGCGTGGTGCTGTATGACGAGGACCCGGGCGATCCCAAGGGCAAGCAATATGTCGGCTCGGTGATCTGGCGCACCGAACCGGTCAAGGCGACCGGCAACCAGAAGCCTGACATCGCCGTGCGCGCCGACATCGAAATTCCCGACCGCAAGTTCAAGATGACGATGTCGTTCCGCCGCAACACCGACAGTTCGCTGCCGGCGAGCCACACCGCCGAACTGACCTTCATCCTGCCGCAGGATTTTTCCGGCGGCGGCGTCGGCAACGTGCCGGGCATCCTGATGAAGTCCAACGAGCAGGCGCGCGGCACGCCGCTCGCGGGCCTCGCGGTGAAGGTCACCGACGGCTTCTTCCTGGTCGGCCTCTCCAACGTCGATTCCGATCGCGCGCGCAACCTGCAGCTCCTGAAGGAGCGCTCCTGGTTCGACGTGCCGCTGGTCTACGTCAACCAGCGCCGCGCCATCATCGCGATCGAAAAGGGCGCTCCCGGCGAGCGCGCGTTCAACGAGGCGTTCGCGACGTGGGGAGAATAGGGGCGTTTTCCACGCCCTGATATTTGTCCCTGTAGCGTGGCCTACCCGCGTGCCTGCGGCATTTCGTTCGATGACGATCCCCGCGGTTCCCTGGAGCTTCCGCTTTACACCGGAAGTTCCACCCCTAATAGGTGAGGCGCCGCCTGGGTTCCGCCTCCTCAGTAGTTATGCGGAAAAACGCGGGTTTGGCAGCAACCCCTGGTTAGGGAAGTCTGCGTACGATCAATCGTTATTGCCGGGACGCCTTCGACACCATTTCTTTCGTTCAAACGACAACACGCGGAATCAGTTTTCGAACTGGTGTTCAATGCTTGTTCATTTTCTAACTGATGAGCCGACAAAAATACCAGCCATCCGCGCGATACTGGGACCGCAACATGACGTCGAGCCCCAGGTGCTGGGAGATGGCAGCAAACCCGTCATCTCGAACGGCGTATTGATGGTCGACGCCGACCTGCGCAAGGCCGCGCCGGTAGAACAGATCAAGCTTGTCCTGCACGACCTGCGCGACGTCTCCGAAAAACTGTTTGTCGTCCAGAAACACCTCCACCATATGGTTGCGCAGGCGTTTGCGCTCGGCGCAACGAGCGTGGTTTCCCGTCCAAAGGAAATCGTCTCGAAACTGGCGGAGATCGAAGTCGCCCACAAGGCGGCGCAAGCCGGCCTCGGCCAATGCCTCGCCCGAGATGACGCATAGTGCGGCAGTCTTCGGGTCCATGTTCACGGCGATACGGGACGGCAGGCCGTTCAAGCTTTCGGATGCCGAGAACGCCACGTCGGAGATCATCAACGGCATCGAGCAAAACGGACTGAGCTCGTGGCTGAACGACGTGCGCCGCTATCATGAAGGAACGTTCCAGCACTGCCTGCTGGTAACGGGCGTGGCGGTCGGCTTCGCCATGGCCATCAAGTTCTCCAGTGCAGACGTCAAGCGGCTCGGATTGGCGGCAACCCTGCATGATATCGGCAAGGCGCACATCCCCTTGTCCATTCTCGACAAGCCTGGACGCCTTGATCCGGACGAAGAAAAAATCATGAGAACCCATCCGGTGATCGGATACGAAATATTGAAGGTCCAACCGGAGTTCAGCCCGGAGATTCTGGATGGCGTGCGGCATCATCACGAATATCTGGACGGTTCCGGCTATCCCGACGGGCTGACGGCGCCGCAGATAACCGACCTCGTGCGATTGCTGACGATATCCGATATCTACGCCGCACTGATCGAAGTCGAGGCCGTACCGGGCGCCGATGACCGGCCCAGCCGCCTACAAGATCCTGGAGGGGATGGACGGGAAACTGGAACGATCGCTGGTGAGGGCGTTCCGGAAGGTGGCTCTGGCGGGATGAGAAAAGTTACCAAATTGAGGTAATGCTGCGTTCGTTGACGGCGCCGCAGGTCAATTTCAGTCGCCGTGAGCCGGACGTCCCGATGGAGCCCAACTAGTCATGCCTGCCGTATCGCCGGATCTGCGCGCGGAATTGAACGGCGCCGAAAAGGATGGACCCGAGCACGATGCCAAAATTCTGGGGCAGGTGACGAACCTGTTCCTGTCGAATGTCGATCATCTCACTGAATCCCAGATAGCTGCCGTCGATGGCGTCCTCGCTCAACTGGTCGGGCGGGTGGAGGCAGCAACCGTGGTCCATCTTAGCGAATCCCTGTCCACGCTGGATCGGGCGCCGCGCCAGACCATCCGCATGCTGGCATTTCACGACGACCCGCTGGTAGCTGCGCCGGTCTTGAGAAAGTCCGTTTGTCTGCCGGACAAGGACCTCCTCGAAATCGCGAAGAGCCGTGGCCAGCAGCATCTGCTGGCGATATCGGACAGAAAGACGCTCAACGAGGCGCTGACCGACGCGTTGATGAGGTTTGGCGACGTCAACGTCTCCAACGCGCTCGCGCGGAACGCGGGAGCGAATTTCTCCGAGTGCGGCTACGCCACGCTGGTCGGCCGGGCGGAGCGTGACGAAAGCCTCGCCGAAAAGCTCGGCCTTCGACTGGACCTCCCCGGCAGCCTGCTGCGCGAGCTTCTCGGCAAGGTTGCCGACGTGGTCCTCGCGCGGTTCCTGACGGCGCCGCGACCTGTCGTGCGTGAGAAGACGCCGGGGCGGTGATGCCCGGACAGAACGTGGCCCGGCCAAAGGCGATCGACTATACCCAGGCCCAAAGCGAGGTGGTTGCGCTCAATCGCACCGGCAAGCTCAACGATTCAATCGTGAACCGGTTTGCGGTGCGCGGCGAATACACCCATGTGGTGGCCGCGCTCGCACTGAAGGCGGACGTTAAGGTCGAAGCCATTGCCCCCTTGCTCGAGGCCGACCGGATGTATGGACTGATCGTCGCATGCAAGGCGGCCCGGGTGAGCTGGTCGACCACGACGATGATCGTCCGCAATCGGCCCGGTTGCCCACCGGCCACGCAACGCGAACTCGACCAATGCGTGGCGATCTATGAATCCTTGTTGCTGTCGGTCGCGCAATGGACAATTCGATTTGGCTCGGATCGAATTCTTGCAAAGAAGAACGAACGGGCGGCGACCGCGGCAGTGTGAAGTTGCGGTGGCCTGCTTGATGCTGCCTTGCGCTACAGGGGCAGCCGGCGGTGCTTGATCGCCAGCCGGAATGGAACAGTCGTCGGTGCGACGCGAACCGGATCCCGGCAATTCCATTCGATGTGACCGAAGGCTGGCCCCCTTGACCCTGCGCCAACGGGATCTGAGATTGCGCGTGGACAGGTGCTGATTTGAAACCCGGATCAGATCTGGATACAACAACGTGAGTTCAATCGGATAGAGAGCTCTGGTTTCGATACATCGGCTCACGCAGAGGTCGCCATGAAACGCTATCTGATCTTCGCAGTCATCTGCCCGTTCATTGGCGGCCTTCTGATGCTGTTCGCGGCCACGGTGGCCTCGGGTTACTGGACGGACACCAACTGGGCGGAGATCGGCAAATTCCTCGGTGCGTTCGTCAGGACGCTGCAATACAGCTATCTGTTCGGCATCGTGCCGGCGCTGATGATCGGCGCGATCGACGATATTCTCTTTCATGTCAAGCGCATTCGCCCCGTGCTGCGGATGCTGATCGTCGGCGCCATCGGCTTCGCCGCATCCGGATTGCTCTATGGCTCGCGCGGGCCGGATACCGGCGCGCTGCAGTTTTTCCTGTACGGCATCGTCGGCATGGTGCCGACCATGATCTCGTCCTGGCTGGCGCACAAATACGCCGACGAGCCGGAGCCGGTGCGTTCGACGTAGCGCGTCCCTTTCCGTCGTCCCTGCGAACGCAGGGACCCATACGCCGTGCCGGGTGTGTTGAGAGACGGTGTTCGACGGCTTCGTTTCAACGACCAAAGCCGGTGGTTATGGGTCCCTGCGATCGCACTAGGGTCTCTACCCATTTTCGAAGGCTCGTCCTGTAACGATGATTTGGAAGCGAGTCATTCCGAAGTGGAAAGTGATTGGTCCCGGAGGTCGATGAGAAGCGTATCCGGTCCATCCGCCGAGCTTGGCGATGATCCATGCGGCCCAGGCGAGAGTATTGGGCCGATGGTGGTTCTGCTGAAGCTCGGTTTTCCCTTTCAGGGTCTTGTTGATGGCCATGAGTCTTCGACCTCTTCGCGGCGTGAAGACGAAAGCGGCAGGCAATTCTTCGCCGCCGCTGCGCGCCTGAACGAGCTGAATAACGGTGCATGCCACTTTGGTGGCGATCGCTACCAACTTGATCAGGCCCTTGGCGCTTTCGAGCTGACTTTCCTCAATGCGCAGACCCTGGTTCTTCAGCGAACGAAACAGTTGTTCGATGATCCAGCGCTGCTTGTACCAGGAGACGATCCGCCAGGCATCCGCGGCGGTCAGCGACCGGATGGGTGGTCAAGAGCAGCCAATGAATGGGCTCGGCGCCCTTCGGAGGGTGCAACTCGACGACTTCCACGAAGCTGACTTTGACGCCTTCCGGCAGCCCCTCCACGCCGGGGCGCACCGGCCGCTTGAGCACAACGGTTCCGAAGCGCATGGAAAGATGGGCCTGGCGACCAAGGCGATCCATCCGCTGCGTCAGATCGATCACCGCCTTGTCACAGAAGCGGGCTCGCTCTACGGCCTGATAAAGCGTGCCGCCGTCGACCAGCGCATGGTCATGCATGGCCCGCGTAAGAAGGTGGACCTTGTCGCCGGGCGTCAACGCCCAGTGAGCAAAGAACTCCCCCTCGCGGTCATTGACGACGGTGATCATGCGAGCCGCAGCCAGAACCTCGCAGCCCTGCTCGGCCGTCGTCACCCAGCGCGCCGACTCCTTGTTGGCCAGGTCCCGCTTGTCGTGCGGGATCTTAACCTTGCCCTTGCGCGTCCACACCTCACCGCCGGTCAGTCCGAGACAGACCCCGCTGTCGGCATCGACCGCCATCATGGCATGCAGGAGCACGCCACGGGCATTGCCTTTGCCGACTTTGCCCAGCCCACGCCGGCGTCCCGGCCGCGTGTGGAACTTGACCTCGCTGGTGTCCTGGATCGCCAGCACATGACGCCCGCTGACCGCGGTCGGCGTCTGCAGGCTCCAGCCTTCAATCAGTTTATCGATCGTGACTTGCGGGTTGTCTATAAACCGCCAGAACGACATGTTCGCAGCCCAGTCGCCCTGCGCCATCTGGCGCAAGCAGACGCTGCGCGTGCAAAGCATAGCCCGCAGAAGCGTCGCCCCCTTTTATCGAGGCGAACGTCTCCAAACTCACCCAGGGATAAATCCGCTTCTCGCCGCATCTCTGACGCTCCTTCGAATCAAGGCGTCAGAAACACGATCATACAAAACCCCAAGCCGGCGCCACATCGTGATACACTGAGTCAATCTGTCGCGCCAACA